>JAIKXO010000067.1 GCA_024684065.1 Lachnospiraceae bacterium | reverse complement strand
GTATCAATTTCAAGTTTAAAAATTAAAGCGGAAACTGATACCAAACTGTTCGCTAATATAACAAAAAAAATCCCGGGAGCGCCCTGTTTTCTATATTCCTGGCTACATTCCTGGGTTCTGGCATTATGAACAAGTATGTATAAGATACGCTTAAATCGACATCAACTGAATTTGATACAATATTGAAAATAAAAGTGATTCCAAAGGATTTTAGACGATTTTATGGCATCATATTACTTTAATTTTTTAACTCATATTCAGATTTAAAAATTAAAAAGCGGAAACTGATACCAAACTGTTCACCCATATTACGCCAGATTCCCGGAACGCACTGTTCTCTGCATTCCGGGAACCTGGTATTATGGACTAATATGTATCAGATACGCTTAAATCGACAGTTAAATCATTGCGCCCTCAGTATAGTATCATTGCCGAAATTATCGGGGTGTTCCCTGTGTCCCGTGTCATTCTCCCGGGGAATATGGGCTGCTCTATATACCGGTTCTGTTCCCGAATCAACATAGACCGACAGAGTCATAGTATTGTCATAGAAAAACGTTACTGTCTGTGCGTTTTGGATCAGTTTCAGCAGAACTTCATAAGGAATTTCAAAATGTCCGTTTCCTAATAAGCCCCGGCGCCTTCTGCATAGTTTACATTCGATGCATCCACAGTAACATCCTCAGCTTTGATCTCGGCGCTCTTCCCTTCGGCATTCGCATCAGCTTCTGCTCCCGTGGCCGTATTTCCTCCATCGTGATTCACCGTGATATTCTCCGCCGTTATGCCGGCATTTTCGGCGTCCGACATCGCCTTTGCGCCAACGGAGTCAGTTGTAACTATATCTTCCGTTACCTCCCTGCTTTCGTCTGTTACTTTCTCAGACTCCTGAGCAGCTGCAGGAACGACAACGCCCACAGTAAGACATATGCATAAACAGTGACAACAGCTTTTTTTTCATAAAAAACCTCCTTCAGGATCTTTTACAATATTTATATTGCATGTCTGTCAGCTTCTCTAAGGAAAAACTGATTAAATCAGTTTTTCCTTAGATGCCTCCGGCAGGATGCGCACAAACACGCAGAGGAAGGGGCTTCGCCCGCGTGTTTGGCGCGGGAAACGCTTTAATCAGCGTTTCCCTAAAATGACAGTCTTTGTAAAATTCTTTTATTTCAGTATTTCAGCTCCGTTCCCGGTGAGATCTTATCGATATCTTTGATGTTGTTAACATCTTTCAGGTGCTTTACCGTCGTGTTAAGGCATTTTGCAATCTCACCTAACGTATCACCTGATTTTATCGTATAGGTTCCTGCTGTCGAAGGTGTATTCGTATTTGCATTTGCATTTGCGGTAATCGCAGGAGTTTTTATCCCCCCATACAGTACATACAGATATATCGGGCCGTACCACTCGATCGCGGGATTTGCGTATACAAGTGATCCCGGGATCGTCACCGTGAAGTTCTGTCCCAGATAGGTGTACGTGAAAACAAGCGTGATGTATGGATTCTCTTGAAGTGTCTTCATAACATCAAACGGAAGGGACGTTCCCTTGTCCCAGTATATGGTCACAGGCTTTCCCCCGGATGCTGTTCCCGCACCCGATACATCCGTCTCCGGTTTTATCGCGGAAGTTATTGCATTTGAAAGCTGTTCTCGCAACGGCTCACATACGTCCGGGATCTTCGTTCTATCCTTATTTCCCGATCCGGGCCCGTCATGATCATCTTCCTGTCTTTCACCACGTTTCTCATCACTTTCCTCTGGTTCTGGAGCAGGCGTCGGTGAAGGCGTCGGTTCAGGTGAAGGCGTCGGTGAAGGCGTCGGTTCAGGTGAAGGTGTCGGTGAAGGCGACGGTTCAGGTGAAGGTGAAGCACTCTTCCACTGTGCATACAGAGTAAGATCCTCCTCTGCCGTGATACTGCCCCTGTCGGCATAACCCTTACCGCTTCCGTCACTCTTCGTGTTCCACTTATCGAACTGATACCCGCTTCGGCTGAATGCGTTACCGTCAAGCGTCGCCGATTCACCTCTTCCTACCTTCTGGGGCTCCATACTTCCGGTACCGCCGTTTCCGTTAAATGTAACGGTACATGCCTCCTTAAAGTTCGCCTTTACCCTTACATTCTCAAGTAACATACCAAATGTCGTATTGGGACTGCCCGGGTCTGCAAATGTTACCTCATTCTCCGATGTCCACTTATCAAATATATAGCCCTCATCCGGCGTTGCCGAAAGGGCAATCTCGGTACCGCCAACTGCCCCGGCCGGATCCGCCGATGCTCTTCCGTGCCCGTCATCTGTGGCTTCTACAGAATACGGGATAGCCTTTATCTCTACTTCTGTGGCTGCTATACTGCCTCCTTCTGTTGTCGCAACGAAATGCCTGTCAGAGCTCACTCCTCCGCTTTCGGGAGCACTGACTTCAAGCGGGGACTTTACGATAACAGTTCCATTTTCAGCGTAAATACCGTGACGACCGGTCCCGGACCTTGCCTTAACTGTCGTATTGCTGCCGGATATATTTATGTTCCCCTGAGAGCAGTATATCCCGTCAGTCATGCCGGTTGCCTCAACATTTCCTCCTGTGATCGTTAAATTATTAACAGCAATACCGCAGTTCCCGTCTACAGGGTTTCCATTCACTGTGCCTTGTACTGCAGTTGCTTTAATATTTCCTCCTCCGATTGTCATATTAGCTGCCACGATACCATTATCGTGAATACCGGTAGCTTCGATCGTTCCCCCGTTTATCACCAGATCCAGGACTTTGAAATATTCTGTTGTAACCAGATTCCCGCTGTCAACTGATAATTTAGCTTCGGTATTTGCGAAAAGTATATATTTACACGTTAAAATATGATCACTGTCTCCGGTTATCGTAAGCAGCCCCGGCCCCGCTCCTCGGGGCCTTATTGTATCTATTACCACGTCACTATCGATATTAATAGTTGTATCTCCGTCAAAAATTACATGTTCATTGGCACTAAACTGGCTGGTATTCACATTTCCGCTGTAATATACATTTTCTGCTTTCACATCTGCAGGACTTACAGCGGAAAATAATGCACAAAAAGTAAGGGCTGCAAGGGCCATCGGCATCCCGGATAACATTTTTCCGATCATCTTTTCACCTCATATTGGGATTTATAATAAGAAATAATTATTGTAAAGGATTATATCACATTATAATTTTGATATAAAGAAGAAACTGCGGAGCCTGTACTGCCCTGTCCTGTCCTTCGGGAAGCGTCTTGTCTTCGTCCTCAGGATCCGTATCCGCAACAATCGGATCGTAGAACCTCAGTCGAGGGCTCCCTTCTTACTGTAAACAAATAACTTTAATACCATTTCTGAATCCCCGGGTACTGTCAATGGATTAAACGATTTGATTTTCATAAGATTTCCTGCTTTTAAACTGTCTGTAATTACTCTATAACCATAAATGTTGTTTTTCCAAAGGCATCAAAAAGCCTGACTACAGCTGAATACATCAGGCCCAGGCTGTAGATTATCAGTGCCGTGTTAGACTGCCGTATAAATATCAGACAGGCTATCGCAAGAATAAGGTTAACTATTCCATGGGAAAACTTCATCTTCCACGGCCCGTCAACCGTCCTTCGCGCTTCCATGGCTCTAAGGACCTCAACCACACCGGAAAAAGCATGAACCCCGATCAGATACAGGAGAATGTATATCTTTTGCACATCTGCAAGTGAGCCTGTAAACATTGCAAAGTCAAAGATTATCACTCCCTGGATCAGTATCATCTTGCCTTCGACCATGTGTCTGGCCATCCTGAAATAGAAAATAATATCTTTTATCCCGGCTATTGCAAGTCCTATGGATAATATAGCCATAACGATAATATACACGTCATCCGAAGGATAAAGGATAAAGAAAAGCGCAACCGCAAACATACATAAGCTGAACAGTATTTTTTTTATTCTCTGGTAAACTGTCATTGATCAACCCTCTTTATCAGTTTTCTCTTTGAGAAACCGGTGAGCATATTCCCGGATCTGAATATTTCGTCAATAACCATGCCCTTATGCGCTAAAGCTCCTGATATAAACCTGCCCAAAAATGTATCATTCCTTTCATCTTTCGGGCTGTGCGTATACTCGTCAAAATATGTATCCATTGAATAGTCCGTAATCGTCTGTCCAGACAGTTCTTCACCGAATGCTTTCCAGTCATCGCTGGCTATGACCTGCCTTTTTTCAATGATCTCCTTTATCCGGGGCAGCCATGGTTCTGCCGCATCATTATCATATGTTTCCTTTCTGAAGGTGTCATGTTCCCCGCGAATGAACTTCATCGCATATATCATCTGCGTAAATGCTTTCATGTAATCGGAGGGATTATCCTTAATGATCTCTTCATAATCTCCCCATGCGGGAAGATATCTGTATCTTACAAAACTGTAATCCGGAAGGTGCCCGGCCCGGCCATGGCCCAGGTTCATTATCGTATTCTCGCTTCTCTGATACAGACTGTTAGTGTATACACTGTTATCAAGATCATCAGGTGCGGAGGTCTTATGTACGAACTTTATCTGTTTTTCCCTGTATCCGTCGCCATCCGGAAAGAGTTCATAAAACACATGATTTGTATTGTTTATGACAAGCGAAGGTGTTCCCGCAAAGTTGGCATGAGCCCAGGTGTCTGCCAGAACATGCATTGCTATGCCAACCGACTGCAACGGCCTGTTTTTTGCCAGTTCCACTGTCCTTACCACGAGGTCTCCGTTTGGCCCGCATATAAGCCTGTACTTGCTGAGATATTGCCTGCAGCACTTTTCTTTTACGGCATACAGGTCCCTTGGCAGAAAATGGAACGGAGACCAGATCCTTGTAATATCCTGAAGTCCTATCGGATCCGTCCTTGCATCCATCATTTCAAGCTGCATCTGTGTAGTCGCCGCATTTGACGGACCTTTGATCTTAGCGAGCAGCGTTCTTGTGCAATGATCGACAAACTGGGCACTGTAAGCTATATCCAGGCACTCTTCATGTGAATAACCTGCGATAAATGCCGCACAATATGTCGCATAATAATGAAAATCCATCTGCATGATCCGTCTACTCCTGCGTATGTAATAATTTAAGCTCTCTTATCTTTCGCGTACTTGATACCACGACCCACAGAATATAAATCGCAGTCAGGTCAACAATAATCGAAGCTATGGTAGTATCAATGTTTTCCAGATCCTTAAGTTCTTCAATGTAGGTGAACATACTCAGTACGGAAAGCACCAGCAATATGACCGCTCCTTTATAGTATCCTTTTTTATATGGTTCACCCCTGGCGGCCTTTGATGCATTCATACCGATATAAATATGGATCCTGAATATAAGGAGAGCCATCAGCAGGATCACTGCAATTATCACTATGATGACAACTATCGCCATCGCTCTTTCATCATCGGCGAACTCTTTAAGATCGATATCATTTTTTGCTGTCATTATCGCATGCATGATAACCTTCAGAACATCCCAGGCTCCAAGTATGATTATCCCGAGTCCTCCCACATTGAGGTCATCCTCATAACGTCTGAGCTTAACTTTATAGTTATCCATTGCCTTTCCTTTCATCCGTACTGGTCTGCTGACCGGATCATTTCATATTCTGCGCCGATTTGCGAACAGCAAATCGTGCGCTTAGGCATGAACCATGGTTCATGCCGATCCGGTCTGCGCAGCTGACCGGATCATTTCATATTCTGCGCAGCCGTGCGCATCACTATATAGTAAACGCACGTATTTTGTACGTTTACTATAACAAATCCCTGTTACCGATTTTCGATAGCAGGGAATTTGTTGTTTTATCATGACTTACTCCGCTTCAGACCGGCTTATTTCTCCGCTCCGAGGTAGCTTTCTGTCCTGTCGTGTACATTCTTTTCAAGATTCCTGAAGAAGAACTGATAATCATAGATATGGTATGAACCTTCCGGAAGGCCCGGCACTATGGCGGGATAATCGGAGGCGTCAACGTCGGGAACCTTTACTATCCCGCGGTCTTCGTCAATATAGCAGCCGCAGAGCCCGTTTATCTCATTTGTTATGTTTCCGCCGTAATCAGTGAAGCACGCCCCGAGATTCTCTTCCTTGTCAGCCGGTGTGCTGTCTGTTTTCCAGTTCAGGGGATTTATCGTAAAAGCTTTCGTTCCCGCGGGTGTAATGAAAGTATCATTAACCTCCGGTGCTTCACAATCAAAGCTTACCACAACTCCGGTATCAGTTTCAGAGACCGCCGGCTTTATCTGTGGAAATTCCTCTGCCATCTCCTCCGTACAGGGCCATCCGATGGCATATACGGCAACAAGCCTGTCATAAAGCTCTTCATCGCCAAAGTAATCCTTAAGCAATCTGTAGCACATATCCGCGCCCTGTGAAAAGCCTGCAAGCACTATCGGGCGTCCGTTATTTTCGTTTTCAAGGTAATATCTGAAAGCCTCCGAAATATCGTCATATGCATATTCCAGATACGGCTCCCGTTCATCCTCTGTCATGGAATACACTTTCATGGCCGCCTGACGGTAATACGGTGCATACATACGGGTATCGGCTTCATATATACCGCGTTCCATATTAAGGGCTCCGAGAAAATTTTCTTTTGTCTTATTATCATCTAAGGACATGACGAACTCATCATTCGTGTCCACCGTGGGAGCGATCAGAAACAGATCAGCCGCCCTGTCTTCCCCTTCCTTGAAATACGCCCAGTTTTCTTCTTCAGAGTAATCGACCTTCCGCTTCAGATATACTGTTATGTCCTTTGTCTTATCGGTTTCGCCTGTTTTTGTCAGGCATTCGGGGTCCGTATAAAGAGCGTCGCAGAACTCATTACCCGTGCAGACACTAAATATGCCGCCCTTCCTGATAGTCTGTGTGAACGTTTTTTCGTTGTCAGTGCCGGCATCCACAATGACAGTATCAGTTCTTATGTCATCTTTTGCGAAGACCGCGTCTGTAAGCTCTTTTTCGGGAATATATTCATCACAGTCTGTATCAAAGGCTATTCCATAAATAAAAATCATCTCACCGTCTTGTGAGATATAGGAATTGTTTTCGCGGATCTCCAGGGATCCCTCGTCGATCACATACTCTTCGATCAGCTCATCGACTTCATCCTTCGAATATCCCAGGTAAGAAAAGGAATCCCAGCAAAATTCACCCGGAATACATGTCTTAAGATAGATAAGACCGTCCTTTACCTCTTTTGAGATTATCTTCTCGTACCCGGATATTGAATAATAATCCGTAAACTTTGTATCTTCCGCATAAGCATCAAAATTGTCAATGAATACCCTGCGGAACGGCACGGGCGGATCATAAGTCTCATCAATGCCGTACACCTCATTATCCTCGATTACTTCTGTTCCCCACCCGTAAAAAGCAACATATCTTTTATCGTCCGCATAAAAGCTCCAGTCATCATTTGTCCCGTCCTTTGCGGTATTCTTTATCGTACAGGTAAGCCTTTCATGCCTGTCAAGAAAAACATCGAGGTTATTTACTTCGTCAAGCAGTACGAGCAGGTCATCCGAAGCTTCTTCGGGAGCAGCCGGTTCATCTGAAGTAACACCCGAAACGCTGAACTTAATGCCGTCTTCATCATAAAACGCTGATAAGTCCACTCCGTTGCATCCGCTGAAAGACAGCAGCATAATAGCACATATCAGGCAGATCATTACGTTTTTTTTCATTAACAAAACCCTCCAATACTATGAAACAGTGGAAATGAATACCCGTTATTTATTGCAAATGCCGGATTGGTTTCGCCGGGAAAACGCTTTCTTCAGCGCTTCCCCGTTAAGAATCCTGTAATAATAAGTATACTATAATAAGCGGAAAAAATCCACCTGACATATTTCCTTACAAAATCCGTGCGCATTTATTCGACATTTGTATACAAATGTCGAATTGATCCGCCGGAGACTTTATAGTCAACGTCAATTTATTATTGTCGTTGACTATAAATGCCTCTGTCAGTCTCCAACTGAGCATTTCTTAAGGTACAGTAAGTATATTCGCCCTCCTGATATGTATCAAATATACCGGTAACACAGATTTCCTGGTTCTCGGAAGGATAATCTTCAGGGAATATATAATTATCGGTAAGTTCATACTCTATCCCCTGAGAGCAGCATGCGGTGGCATCCGATATAATGCAGGCATAATAGTATTTATCGGTGCTCTCGTCATGATATATCGTATTCAATCCTTTCATCTTTACGGTTTTGCCGATATAGTTTTCGGGATAGTACATCATGTTATAGACCTCGGAATATACCATGGTACTTGAAAGCGCCGTAAGGTCAACATCGATTCCTTCAGTCCCTCTCATCAAATCAACGGCATGCTCTTCTACTGCCGTATTATCGGAATTTATACTATATGAAGCGGCCCCGTTCTGCTCCTCTGCCATAGCTTCCGGCTCTTTATCAAAGCTTTCCGGCTCTCTGACATCCTCCGGCTCTGCCGGATTATCCGTCATGGCCATTCCCTGCTCCAAAACACTTTCGACACCGGTTTTATCATTTATAATTCGTTCAGAAGCGCTCTCATTTTTACCGCAGCTTGCGATAAGAATAACAGCGGCTGTGCAGATAACCAGACTTACGGCTTTTATTGTTTTCATATCCTAATACCTCCCTGTGCCGAT
Organism: Lachnospiraceae bacterium; assembly: GCA_024684065.1. The sequence continues at coordinate 65,772 of JAIKXO010000067.1, read as the reverse complement.
TTACGAAGTAAATCGTGCACTTGGGCACGAACTTCAGTTCGTGCCGATTCGATCGTCAGATCGAATCATTTCCTTACTGCGCCGATTTGCGAAGCAAATCGGCGCAGATATGAACTTTAGTTCGTAATTTATTTAAGCGCTTCAGAAAGCACTGACAGATTTTCTTCCATTATTGACAGATAAGCTGCACCTTCCTTCACGTCCTTTGAAGTTGTGGACTGCATGGAATTCATAGTCAGTATCTGCTGGTCCCTGCTTTCGGTATTCTGTATTATGGTTTCTGCGATCCTTTTATCCTTTCCCTCTATTGTCATAACCGCATGCAGTGACAGCTCATCCACTTTTCCGGCCAAAAACATGATGGTATCAAAGCTCGCCTCCGTTTCCGCAGAACATCCCATAAATGCCGCGTAATAGGAAAGGCCGTAATCATCCGTAAGATATCTGAACGGGAACCTGTCGCCAAAAAGCAGTGTCTTAACACCGGCATTTGATACGGTATCCGAATACTGTTTATCAAGCTCATTAAGTTTTGAGACGTAATCTCCGGTATTCTTCTCATAGTTTTCCGCGTTCTTTTCATCTATCCGCTCAAGCTCTTTGGATATATATTCGGTCAGGATTGCCGCATTACGCAGGGAAAGCCATACATGCTCGTCATACTCTGCTTCACCTTCTTCATCCTCGTGCTCATCTGCATGGTCCTCCCCATGCTCGTCTGCATGATCATCTTTATGCCCGTACTCAGCTTCGGCATCATCCCCGGCTTCATGCTCATGTTCGTGTTCCTCTTCCTGCATCCCCTCCACGAACTCTTCTTCCCTGACGGAATCCCCGAGTACCTCCATAAGATTTATCACAGCCATATCTTTGTTCTGAGCTTCCTTAAGCGCATCTTCCACCCACTCATCGGACTCTCCGCCTACATATATGAACATATCGCAGGCAGAGATTTTCAGGATATCTTCCGCCGTCGGCTGGTAGCTGTGAAGATCCACGCCGTTGTCAAGGAGCATCGTAACATCTGCATCATCGGCATTGCTGCCGAGTATGTTCATGACCCAGTCATATTCAGGGAAAATGGTCGTAACTATCTGTATCCTGTCTTCTACGGCTGTGCTTGAAGTGTTTGTCGCAGAACACGCCGAAAGACATCCTGCCGTTAAAATAACGGCAATAAAACCCATAAAATATTTCTTCATAATAAAACCTCCGTTTATACTTTTTTGCCAGTAAAAAAGCTGACTATGCCCCTGCGGACACAGTTCAACTATAAACGAAGTTTTCAATCATTCATGCGGATTTTGTCAGAAACAGGCGTGTTCTCCGTAAAGAAGCCTGTGGCTAAAGAAATGACAGAGAAAACCAATAATAAGGGTACGATCAGAGCCGTTCTGTCAGAAATGATGTTTCCGGATCCCCTCAGAAGGCTTTCACACTGATGTATGCAGGCACAGACCGGACAGTCCTCTCCCTGACAGTCGTGGTCTGTGTGTGCGGTAATGAAAAAAACAGAAAGCAGCACCATAATAAGCATCACTGTTGCCATAATGATGCCGGCTGCTTTTCTGTTCATTATATTTTGCCCGGGTCCGACCATTTACTGCCAGTTCTCTCTTTCCGTAACAGACCTGTGTACCTTAAATACACACTTCTATAGTCAGCATTAATGTATTATTGACGATGACTATAGGAACAATTCTCAATTATAATGGCACTGGCAGTTCTCGTCAAGTAATTTGGGAATGGTTTTCATTTTAAGGCACGGAACCGTCTCCTTTTTCACCCCGCAGGTGCCGGTAAAACAGGTGTCTGCGGTGCCGGTTTTTTAGTTAAGACAGGTGCCGGTGGCGGCGCTGCAGCTGCCGGTTCCACAGGTTCCGATATCGGTGATTCCGGTTCTGTAAACAGACGTGCCCGTAAGAAAGGTATCATCTCTGCCTGTGCATCCTTAAGTGCCTCCTCCTGAGCTCTCGCTGCCTCTTTCACTGCTTCCAATGCCCTTTCTGACGTCTTTTCGGCCGAATTGTAATTCACCTCACTTAAGTGTGTATCATCTCAGATGATTTGATTATCCGTCTGCTCACCATTCACGGCCTGCTCAATCTGCAGAGCAGCCACGGTCTCGTCGGAGTCAAGGATCACTGGCTCGCCGTTTCCGAAATCCAGTACAAGCCGGTCTCCGTCGGCATACAGGGTAACCGAAAGCGAGTACATCAGCCGGAGCATCAGGTCCGCCACCTTTACGGTTAGGTTTTACCGTTCATCACGAAGACAAATTCACTGACTCCTGCGCTGCTCACCAGAGTCCGAAGGTTGTCTGCAGTCAGGGTGACTCTCTGTTCGTCGTTTACGAGCACAAAACGGGCCGTACCGACAACCACGCTGAGAAAATATGGCGCAGCAGGCACAGTGGACACTTCAGCTGCCCCGGACTCGGAGGATGTTTCGGATGCGGCACGCGCGGCAGGCGCGTCTTTGCCGGTACCATCTTCGTTCCGGGGCAGGGGCTGTTCCGGTTCGGGTTCGGGTTTTTGTGCCGGAAGCTCTTCAAATTCAGCATGGACATATACGCCGCCGCCGACAGGTACCTCCAGGATGTAGGTGCCGTCCCCGTTGTCCTTCGCTGTCAGGCTCTTTCCCTCATCGGTATAGACCGCCTTCAGAGCCTGCCCCTCAGGAATGGTAACCGTGACCTTCACGGTTTCCCCGGCATGCGCCGTGTCCCTGTCGGAAGAAAGATTACTGCCGTTTTGCTGCGGGTCGATCCGGATGATATAGTTAATTCTTTTCTCGACATTCTGAGCTCTTCTTTTATCCTCTTCAGATACTCCTGCCATCGGCATCGGATTGCCGCCATCATCCGCTATCCGGACGATCCCTCCCTTTTGTGCCTGTTTTCCGCCGGTCTCGATTTTCCAGACCGTGATCTCAAGGTTGTCGCCGGTTACGGTGCTGCCGATGAGGATCGGAGCGCCGCCCTCTTCGACGCTCAGTGTGCCGGTGACGGTCACATCGTTCGTACCCGCCCCGTTGACCGCGATGCCTGTATCTTCGCTTCCGGCGTCGCCGTTTACGGTGATTTCAGTAATTCCCGTACCTTCGGTGGTAACACATATGGCCGCACAGTTATCGTCATCCGCTTCTCCTTCTGCGGTTCCGGCTGTAAGATCACCATTTACTGTGATGTTTGCCGTGCCGTCTGTATTTTCCACAAGGATGCCATGGTGCCCGGCTTCCATGTTGCCGTCAATCGTTGCGGCAGCCGAACCTCCATTACTTCTGGCCTCTATACCATTTCCTCTTTCGGACCGGATGACGGGTTCCTCTGCCGTACCCGCACCGTCTGCCCCCGAACTTCCGACCGTGGCCTCGACGTTTCCTGTATCCCCTGCATCGATTATAACGCTGGGATCACCTGAAGACACGCTCTCTGCCGTGACGGTAACCGAGCCGTAATTATCCGCGCTCTCCATGATGCCTCCCATACCTGCGTCAACCTTCCCGACGCTGACACTGACCGGTACGTTGCTGTCTGCCGTTACCGTCAGCGCACACACTGCGTCATCCCCGGTATGGATATCCTCCATGATGGTCACCTCTGCAGGTTCTGAGGCTGTATCGACAACGGCCTGCCCTGTGGTTGCAGCTTCATCCCCAACGGTTACATTAACGCCTGCATTATCAGCCTCCACGACCACCGGCTTATCGATCTCTTCTTCAGCCGCAAATACTGGCATCCTGTACAGGGACAGGCTCATGGCAGGAACCAGCAGCAGGGTCAGCAGGGTTTTGATTTCTTTCTTTGGTTTCAGCATATTGAGTCCTCCTCAATAAAGCAAAGATCAGTGTTTCCATGAACGGCACTGAAACTGTCCATTATTCATTCAGCGCTTCCGTAAAAATAATCAAGTCCTTCCGTTATCCCTTCAGCTACCTTTACGAGAGTCGCATAGGAATAGTCGGACACCGTGTCTCCGAGCTCCAGATCGACTGACGGTATCGTGCTGTAGGAGGTCTGTGTCAGATCCATGGGAAGTGCGCCCGTATCCCAGATCGGAAAGCCCGCGTTTTGAAGTCCGAATATAAGGCTCTTTCCGAGCATCTCATGCATCTTCCAGTGAGATTTTACCGGTTCCATTTCACGATATGCCTCATCATTCGGAACGCTCAGGTAAAATACCCCTTTATCCGTATCGGTGGAATCGTAATGGATGGAAATATGTGCATCTGCATAATTATCCGCGATCAGGGCTCTGGCGATATTGTCAAGCGCAACATCGTCCTCCTCCCGGATCATAAGTACGTCATAGCCTGCCTTCAAAAGTTCCTCTTTAACGACCATTGCAGCCTTTAATGTCGCCTTTGCCTCCACATCCCCGTTTTTCATGACGGTTCCTGCCGAAACTGCCGTTGCCTCAGTGGCCCCGGCTTCAGTGGATCCGGTTACGACCTTGGGACTTCCGTCGGGATGACAGAGGGTTTTGACCTCCGTACCTCCCTCGGTCCCATGTCCGGCGTTTATGCAGATCGTCCTGTTTTTCCTGACCTCTGCATCCGAGCGGTAAAGCCTTGCCGTACCCTCCGTGATCTTTGCGTTTTCCGCATATTCCCAGGAGGCGTCAAAGGAAATCTCTTCATAGGGACCTTCAGGTGATACGGTCTCTTCTTCCACGCTGTCCGGGGATTCAGCCTCCGCAGGAGTTTCATCCGATGCTGTCTCTTCTTTCAGAGAAAAGACGGGAATACTTATATTTTCTGCATTTTCTATGTAAGGCACGGCAGCTTCATACAGGTCTTCCATCCATGTGTTGCCGTTGGCTCTTTTTGTATCATCGAGCGAATTGATTATAACGCTCCTGACCCTGACCTTTTCCCCGCTGTCCTGATCCATAAGGGAGCTTGAGGAGCTGATCACGTAATAATTATCTCCCTCATGTCCGAGATAAAGCATCTCATGCCCCTTGAAGAACAGGATCGTTCCCGGAGGAAGTTCATTGAACAGTTCCTTCTTATCCTCGTCCTCCGCAACGGACAGGTCATATTTAAGCACCGGCATTGCGGACTGCCAGGTCGTATTGCGCGGAAGCTCGAACCCGAAGCATTTATAGACGTCCCTTATATAGCCTGAACAGTCGGCGGAAGAAAGCATTCCTCCCCAGCCATAGGTATCCCCGAGCATCTCATATGCCTGAGTCAGGATATTCCTGCCTGTTAGGGGCAGGAAGCCTTCACTTATTCCGTTGTGGGCGGATACAAGCGCCTGCTCTCTCTCATACATCCCGCTTTCGTCCCTTGCCGGGATCCATACGGGATAATTATAGTAAGAGGAACGGTTTGTGATGGTTTCTTCGCATTCATAGGGTTCGATCCTCTCAAGCACGGTTCCCATCGTAAGCATCATCTGGGACAGTCCGGGACTCGTATTGCTCTGCTCAAGGTATATCTTTGAAGAAGTGACCACAAGTGTCTTATCCTCCGGGAAGTGCCAGGCCCTGAGCCATTCATCCCTGCTTCTGCAGATCGCTATGTCATCTGCGGGGATCCAGCCCGATACGCAGGAAGTAAAGCAATAATAATATCTTCCGTCCGTTGATCCTCCCCTTACGATCACCGGTTCTCCCACACGGATGCCGGAAATCTGGACATTGTCAAAGTCATTGTCCCCGGGATCGTCCGCGATTATCAGTTCGGTCGGATAGGCCCTCACATCAGAGCGGCGGACACATATGCCGTACTGTGTATCCTGCTCCTTTATGGCTCCCGGATCATCAAGATTCTGCAGAATGCGGTCAACATATCTTCCCGTGATGATATTGCCGGAAGAATCATAATGCTTTCCGTCAAGATAACCTGCAAGCCCCGTCATTGTTGACTTCCATCTTCCGAGATTTGCCGATTCCCCGTCAAAGGCCGCATCAAATGAATCAAGATCGTTCATATTGCAGTCTTCACAGGACAAAAACGACTCATTCAGCCTTTCAATCTCATCCCTGTCTGCAAGCAGCTCATCCGCCTCTTCCGAATCTTCAACCCAGTGATCCGGGTCAAGCATTTTCTCCGAGACCTCCTGCATCGTGGGAACATTTGCGAACGCATTTACCGGTATGAGCATCGATAGAATGATCGTAAATGTGATTGTCTTCTGTAATTTCATACTGTCCTCCTTTTTAATCCTTAATGATATTATCCCGGTTATCAGTTAAAAGTATAGTAAATGCTATTTTATTTTGAGTTTATTATATCTGTTCAGGCTGCGGGAACAGTGCTTTTGCCCCTGATATTCCCTTCCACTGGCGCCTGGTCCATAGCCTTAAGAAGCTTCCGGTATTGAGTCTCCGAGACTTCACGCTCGTCCATCAAAAGCCCCATAGTTCCTTTTTGGAAAATATCCTTAAATAATATATACTGATCCGTTTCTTCAATATACTGCAGATAAAGTACCTCCGCCGGATTCTCGGCGGAGAGGTTTACCGCCTCTAAAAAAGCTTCCACCATACTCTGAGAATCCGTATACTTCCCATATTCCCAGTCTCCGAGCTTCATAATTACAAACAGCTCCGAAAGCTTTCTATATCCCTCGCGGTTTTCTCCTGCGGGAAAAGCTATCATACAGCTCCTCATACCGAACTCTGTATCGATCTCCGCCCCGCTTTCATCATAATACAGCCTTTCTTCAAGCCTTCCGTTTTCGTCATATACCGACCGGCATGAAGCATATCCCATTGAAGTAAAAACAGGCTGTCCGTCCGTTCCCCTGTACTCCTCCGAGATGATATGTCCCTGTTCGTCATATACATAGCTGACCTCACAGTATCCGAAACGGTTTAAAATAAGGTTTCCGTCCGTTCCGTAATACTCAGTCTCGGTCTGCCGTCCTCTCTCGTCATAGGTAAGGCAGGCAGAAGCATATCCATCAAAGAAAAGCGTAAGGTTCCCGTCACTGTCATAAAACGATTCCCTGACAGCATTGCCCCTCTCATCATACTCCCTTATATGAAAAGCATAGCCGTCCCGCCCGTTCATGAGCTCTCCGTCCGAATCAAAAAAGCTCTCCTTTTTCAGATACCCGCGTTCATCATATTCACGTTTATAGGAAAAGATCCCTTCATCCGATATGACAGGATTGCCGCTGGCGTCAAAATAAGAAGCGCTTGCGGCGTTGCCTCTCTCATCATATGAAAATACCACCCTGGCATAGCCGTGAACGTAAGGTGCAGGTTTTCCGTCCGTTCCTAAGAAGGTCCTCTCCGTAGGATTTCCCTTCTCATCATATAAACTGTTCACTCCGGCATAGCCGTCGGCATTCAGTATAGGCTGTCCGTCCGTTCCAAAGAAACGCTGGCTTATCTGGTTCCCTCTTTCGTCATATCCATACTCTGCCCCTGCATAGCCTTCGCCTATGATCACGGGATTCCCTTCCTTGTCAAAAAAATCCTCCCTTACGGCGTTGCCCCGTTCGTCATAGGCACGGGTATGGAACGCGAACCCTTCCCTTCCCATGGTAAGGCTTCCGTCATCTTTTAAAAAGCTTTCCTTCAGAAGAAAGCCCCGATCGTCATATTCCCAGGCAACGACGGCATGGCCGTCATCGGCTTCCTTAATCTCGCCATCCTTTCCGTAATAAGTCCTTAAGATCATGTTGCCGAGCCCGTCATATTCCGCGGAAAGCGAAGCCCAGCCGGCCGCACAGAGTACCGGTTCCCCGTCTGTTCCGTAAAATGACTTCCGTATTATATTTCCCCTGTCGTCATATGAAAAAGAAACGCCTGCAGTCCAGTCCGCACAAATGACGGGCTTTCCATCCGCCCCGTAATAACCTGAGGAGGCAATGTTTCCTCTTTCATCATATTCCGTCCGTATCTCAGCATAGCCCTGTTCCTGCAAAAGAGGTTTATCTTCCGCATCGAAATACTGTCTTTTTACCACCCGTCCCCCGGTGTCGTATGAGAAGACGCAGGAGGCATATCCCTCTTTCATTATGACCGGCTTACCGTCGGTGCCGAGATACGTGATCTTCTCCGTCTTCCCGTTTTCGTTATATGCCTTTTCGTATCCCGCAAATCCGTTATTGCAGAAAACCGGGACATCCTCTTCATCATAGAAACGGCAGCCTGTCAGGTTTCCCCCGGAGTCGTATTCATCTCTCTCCCGGCAGTATCCTGAATAGGCGCTTACGATCCGCTCTCCTTCAGTACCGTAGAATATCGTTTCAGTGCGGTTCCCTTTTTCATCATAGGCATATTCTGCCGCCGCATACCCGTATGTACTTAATACCGGCGAATTTTCACCGTTTACATATTCCTCCCGTATAGGATCTCCGTAATCGTCGTAGGCGGCTTTCATGCAGGCATAGCCTTCCCTGCAGGATGTATAAGCACCCGAACCGTCATAATAAGATATTTCTGTACAGTTATGATCCTCAAATGCCCTTAAAAGTCTGGCATATCCGTTATCCTTTGACATAACAGGCTTACCGTCTGCGGAAATATATGAAACTTCGCACAGATCATCCTCCCCGTCATAAAGGTACGACATCCCGAATAATCCCTGCCTTGTGCCGATAACGGCATAATTCTCAGCCTCTTCCGCGCTTAAACCGGTGCCTGTATACGAGAGGTAATACTGTTTTAAGGCCCTGCCGAGTTCATCCCTCTCGTATCGCAGCCCCGCAATACCGTCAGCATCGACTGCTATATGGTTATAAGCCGGGTCACCTACATAACGCAGTTCCTTTAAAAACCCGTTTTCATCATATATGAACAGGTACCTGACTATGCTGCTCCTTAACGCGGTGGAATTACTTCCCTCGAAAAGATTGCCCGATGAAAGTGCCGTATGTGCGGGAAGAGCCACAGCAGCGCCAAAGGAATCCGCGCCGTCCTCCGTATATTTCCTGAGATCCGCATATTTGCTGCCATAATAATCCATGACAAGGGAAGGACTGTCCTCGGTATCATAGCAGGTCACACGCTCCAAATCCCCATTCTCAGTATATTCATAAGCAGCATGCGCAGGCCTTGAGGCATCATATGGCGGTACTGTCAGCCTGCCGCGGGAATCCTCGTGGAGGATTTCCCTTACCCTGCCCTCCCTTGAGATCAGGGTATAATGGCCGTTCATTGCGCGTATCTCGCTTTCGGTAAGCTCATGGACCCCCTCCGGCACCCCGTAACGCTCAACATAATCGAGATAGTATCTGGTCTTTGGCACATAGTAATCCCAGAACCTGTAGCCCAAAATGCCTGCGATCAGGAGAAAACCGCCTATTCCGGCGGCCAGGGTTCTTCTGAAGGTTTTTCTTCTTCGATCGTCATCGCTTTCTATTTCGGCGAGTTTGATCCCGTGCATATAGGCAACGACCTTCAGAAAAGCATTCCGCTTTCCCGATTCAAATATGTTTGCGCCAAGGATCGTCGCTGTTTCGCAAAGCTCCTGCAACCGTTTGGGAAAGCAGTCTTCTTCCGGCGCAGGGCTGTCATCTACTATAAAAGGGATAATGCGCGAGGCATCGCCTCCGCCGTCTATGAAATACTGGATCTCATCATCAAGGTATTTTGAGGCTGCATGTGCCTGCCTCGAACATATAACTATCAGGAATCTGGATGCCTGGACTTCGTTTTTAAGCCCCTCGTCAAGGATGCCAGGAGTAAGATTGGTCTTATCCAGAAAAACCGGAGTAAGGCGCAGAGGAAGTTCCGGATAGCGTTTATGGGTCTTTTGCGGCAGACGGTAAGACTGGAGACTGCGTTGAAGCCAGTCCGCCCATTTCCCGTCTGCGTGCTTATAGCTGATGAAAGCAAAATATGTAAATTGTCCCAGGGGCTGGTTAGGATCCATAAGTCTCAGGATTTTCTCTGATTACAGCAAACGACAAAATAAAACTTATTTTGTCGTTTGCCGGGTTCAGATATCGAGCTTTTTATAAACGGTGTTTATTGTATCTGGTATTAAAGTGCCATTCTGTATATCTTTTCAACATCGGCAGCTTCAAGCGGACGTATCTTTGAGAGCTTCACCGTATCCTGCATGGTCGCGTCAAGCGAAAGAGCCTTTATGTCATCTTCCGTAACAGTGACGCCGAGCTCACCGAGGGTTGCCGGCATGCCGATCGATCTGAAAAATTCCACTGTCTTCTTTATACCCTCAGAGGAAGCGCTTTCAGCATCAGGATCGCTTACCTCCCATACCTTCCTTGCAAATCTTTCAAAACGGGGGATGCAGTCTTTATACAGATATTCTGCCCAGGAACCCCAGACCGCGGATAAAGAGGCACCGTGCGTCACGCCGTAGCGGGCTGATAAGGCATGGCCTAATTTATGAACGGAAAAATCCTTTCCCCTTCCGCACTCGGTCAGATTATTGTGGGAAAGGCTTGAAGCCCAGAACACCTCTGCCATGGCATGATAATCGGAAGGATCCTCAACTATCTTTTTCCCGTTCTTTATAACGGTGCGTAAAAGCCCCTCCGCTATCTCATCCGTAAGCTCGCTGTCCGAATCAGGAATAAAATACCTCTCCATGGTATGCATCATTATATCCGCAACTCCCGCCGCAAGCTGATATTTGGGAAGAGTCATTCCAAGCTCGGGATTGATCACTGCGAATCTGCATCTGTTGAAGTCCGTATTTATCCCTGCTTTTTTCCCTATTTCTTCGTTTGTAAGTACCGCGGAATCGCTCATTTCGCTGCCGGCCGCGGGTATCGTAAGCACCGCGCCGACGGCAAGCGATCTTTCAAGAGGAACCTTTTTTGTCCATATATCCCACAGTTTATTATCAGGGTTTGCCGCTCCGTGAGCTATGGCCTTTGCGGTATCTATGGCGCTGCCGCCCCCTACCCCTATGATGATATCGGCGTTAAACGAAAGCGCTTCCTTAACTCCCTCCTCGGCATGGGAAAGAAGGGGATTGGGCTTGGCTCCCCCGAATTCCTTATATTCTATCCCTTCCTTTTCAAGTGATCCTTCTACCCGCTTAAGTAAACCGCTCTTTACAACGCTTCCCTGTCCGTAAACAAGAAGAGCCTTCCTGCCATAGCGCTTAGCCGCTTCGCCGGTCTTTTCTTCCGCTCCTTTTCCGAATATAACCTCCGTCGGCATATATAACCTGAAATTATCCATAAATCCTCCTTCTTTGGTGAACCGGTTTTTTAAACCCTGAAATATCCGATATATCCCATATGCTGCCGGAAGCCTGTTACGGTTTCCGGTATGTTCAGGCATATATCAAACGGCGTAATATAAATGTCTAACTTATATAATACATTCGCAAAATCCGTGCTGTCAATCAGATAATTAGAAACGCTCATTAAAGCGTTTCCCGCCCCGGATGCTATGAAAAGCCCCTTCCTCTGCCCTCCCCTGATACCGGTGAAAGATATCAGGTAATACACGATCGAATGGTTTCAGATGATCTGTCAGAGAACCGTAACAGTCAAAGCCCGGGGCTGACGATTTACCGGATCGTTTAACAGTAAAGACAATACATCAAAATATATGTTTTCTTAGCGAGTTGACATTGAATATTCAGAGAAAATGTTATATAATCTGAAATGATGAGGTTAACATAATTCTTAAGGGGAGCAGATAAATATGGCGGCAAAAAATCTGAAGTACCATGATCAGGTTAATGTTAATAATACCTTGCGGCTCCGGCAGATCATAAATTCTCTGCCTGCCTTCTGCAAGGATTTTTTTCTTGGCATAAAGGACACCACGCAGGTAAGGACGCGCCTTGCCTATGCATATGACCTGAGGATATTCTTCGAATATCTCCATGAAATGAATCCCGTCTGTGCAAAATACCAGATAAGAGATATCCCCATAAACATCCTTGAAGAGCTTAAGGCTATTGATATTGTTGAATATATGGATTATATCTCCTATTACGAAAAGGACGGGGAGCTGATCACCAATGACGAAAGGGGGAAACAGAGGAAGCTTGCTTCATTAAGGAGCATGTATGGTTATTTTATCACCACTGAGATGATCGAAAAGAATCCTTCCGCCCTGGTCCAGATGCCAAAGCTCCATAAAAAGGAGATAATAAGGCTTGATCCGGATGAGGTCGCAATGCTCCTTGACAATGTCGAAGACGGGGAAAACCTTACGGATAAGCAGCTTGAATTCCATAAAAAGACAAAGATACGGGATCTGGCATTGCTCACGCTTCTTCTTGGAACGGGGATCCGTGTTTCCGAATGTGTGGGGCTTGATCTGAATGATGTGGATTTCAGGAATAACGGTATCCATATAAGGCGCAAGGGTGGTTATGAAGCCGTGGTATATTTCGGGGATGAGGTCGAAGAAGCGCTTTCTTCCTATATCGAAGAAAGGAAGCGCATAATACCGGTATCAGGACATGAAAACGCCCTCTTTCTTTCCCTGCAGAATAAGAGGCTTTCGGTGCGTGCTGTGGAAAAGCTTGTTAAAAAATATGCACAGACCGTTACCTCGCTTAAGAAGATAACTCCCCATAAGCTGAGAAGCACCTACGGTACCAGCCTGTACAGAGAGACCGGGGACATATATCTGGTAGCCGATGTCCTCGGGCATAAGGATGTCAACACTACCAGGAAGCACTATGCGGCCCAGGACGAAAACAGAAGGCGCATGGCAGCCAATGCCGTAAAACTGCGGGAATAAAACAGGGGACGGTTTCTCATTCCATCCCCTCCGTTATTCAATCTCTCCTGTATTTATCGCGTTCTATGCGCATTTCATACATTTTCGCGTCTGCCATTTCTATGTATTCATCAAGACTTGTCATGCCCTCTTTCACGGGGAGCAGGACCCATCCATAGCTTACGCCTACGGAATAAGGATTTGAGTGGGATTCGTTGTAGGCCCTGATCCCGCTGTCAACCTTGTCCCCAAACAGATCCGGTTCATTGCTTTCTTTTTCGACGGAAGCAAAGATCATAAACTCATCTCCCCCGATACGGACTATCTTGGAGCCCTTGGGAGAAGCTTTTCTGAGTTCGTTGGAAACAGCATATATCGCTTCATCTCCTGCCGCATGTCCGTATGTATCGTTCAGGTGCTTCAGTCCGTTCAGATCCGCAACGCATACAAAGAGATCATTGCCGTTCTTTTCAGCATCATCGATCACGATATCCGAATAATACTTAAGGCCCTTCCGGTTATAGCAGCCGGTCTGCTGGTCCGTCATATTCTCCTCAAAAAGGGCATCATATTGATCCTGAAGCTTTTTGAGGATCGCTCTTTCTGCAGCTTCACGCTTAAGCTCGAGAGCCTTTCTGTCATTCACATCCCTTATCATAAACAGACAGTCGTTCCCTTCCGTACTGTCCTCTGCGGTAGTATTGCAGAAAATGATCTCAGACCAGTAGTACCTGCGGTCTGCATGCCTTATCCTGCATTCCATGGAAATATACACTTTATTTTTCAGCGCATCAACAAAAGCATCACGCCCGGAAAGCTGCCAGAACGCTTCTCTGTCCTCAGGATGAATGTTTCTTGCCAGGCTTTTACGCAGTCTCCTGAAACTCTGTTCCTCCCCGTTCTCAGTACTGTCTGCAGAAATGTTCTCAAGCTCCCTGTTATGGTCTATGACCGTGCAGCTATCGCTTTCATCCCTGATCATGACGATCATCTGAAACAGGCTTCGTATGGAGTTATCGATCGGGTCATTAAATCTGGTTTTCATCTTTTCCCCCTGATATGGTAATCTGTTTAAAATCCCAGCTGTTTCCGCCCTGAACTGATACTCGGACAGGGCTCAAAAACAACCTTCCTAAGCCAGCTTTCGATGTTCAGTAACCCCGAAACAATACCGGTTTACCTTCTATGATTCATTAACCAGCTTTCCGGTCATATGCTCTATTGTAAGTTCCAGGCATTGAACTCTGGGCAGTGCATTTGTAAGTTCTTTTTGAAGATAAGCTTCATCATCAGTAAATTTGCGGCACAGATTCGTACAGATCTCTCTCGTCTTATCCGGATCCTCTACAAGCTTCATACGTCCGAAGGCCACAACACTGTTTATATTCAGGGCCCATTCCCCTTCTTTGCGGTAACCTTTGTCATAAACACAGTAACATACCTTATCGCATCTGGCGATGGCATCCAGCTTATGCCCTTCCTTAGCGCCGTGAAAATAAAGCTTTCCGTCTTCATCATTATACCAGTGATCCAAAGGGATCCCATATGGATATCCGTCATCACCGATCACGGAAAGAACACCGCGCGGCTCCTCCTTCAATATCCGTATACACTCCTCTTTGCTGATCTGTTGTTTAAATCGTCTCATTTCGCGAAACATATTATACCTCTTTCTGTAATAGGGGTCGGTCCCTCGTTTCACTTAAATATTATGTTTTTTTATGTGACGGGGAAATTTCATAAACCCCGGAATGAATATCACGCTGCTTCGTCAGACTCCTCATCCGCCGCAAACCATTCATTCATCATCTCGTCAAGCTTTTCATCATCATACAGATCCGAATAGAAAGGAAGGTTCTCATTCACCCCGAGAAGAAAAAGTAAATTGTCTGCATCTTCGCTGGAAACAACAGTCGTCGGCAGATCCACACTGCATCCGCCTTCTACTGTGTTTCCTTCGGAATCGATAAGCTGCCACCGGGCAGAGGACATGTAGTAATTGAACCCCTCCGCATCAGTCCCTGCCTGGACACAACATGAACCGCCGCTGCTGGGCTCGCCGATAACCACTGCTCCGCCCTCCTGAAAGATGAAAGGGAACAGATTGCCGCAGGAAAAAGCGTGACGGGTCACAAGAACCCCATAGTTAAAATCATACCGGGTCTCCTTATCTTTTTCATCAAAAACCCCGTCAAAATTCGTATCTGCTTCAAATGTGAAGGTCATCTTCTGTCCCGTGATCTTCTGAATACCGTACATCTCATCCTGTCCGGTCGTCATGGCAAGTATCGCCATCATCACGTCCGGACTTCCGCCGCCATTGCAGCTGAGATCAAAGATCACATTTTCGATATCGGGGTTTTGGGATGCTTTTCTGAGACCGGAAGCCACGATACCGAGATCGTCCTCCGGCAGATCTCCCCCACTCTGATAATAGTCCGCCCACGCTTCCTCATCCGGGAGGAACCCATCCAGACGAATGAAAGCTGTGCTCCCGGATTCCCGATAGACCTCCTCGCCCCAGGCCAGCTCACGCTGTGGCCGAACGGTCGCATGGATCATCTGTTTCAAGATGGGAGGAGTATCCAATAAATCCTCAAAATATTTTTGCTCCATCCTTTCCAATTTCACGGTATCGGACGCTATTTCAGGAGTCATCATCAGAGAAGCCATTTCGGTAAACAAGGTATGCCCGTCAGACAGGTATGCATTAAACAAATGGTTCAGGGTCGAAACGTATTCCTCAAGATCATTCGAGAGGAGACCTCTTCGTATGTCTCTTCCTTCCTTTCCGAGATCTTTCAGGGCCTGATCAAGCCCTTTATCGGCAATGGCTTCATCCAGAACAGCCACACCCGGATGGCCGAAAAAATAATCGAAGTTAAAGCACAGATCGGCATATGACTGCTTTATGATATCCGGCTTTCTCTTTTCCCCATTAATTTCAGCCTTAAACCTCTCAGACTGATAGAATCCTTCGATACCGGTTCCGTCAAGACTTATTCTTTGTACGTATAGATTCTCACCATTGTAAAGCATATGATTGGTGGCAATATCCGTCATTATATTTGACAGTGTCGAAACAGGCAGATAAATATCGTCTTGATCGGCGTATAGTCTGATCCCGTACTTTGCAAAATCCAGCGTAACAGGCGCTGCCTTTCCTTCATATTCAACTTTCGTGATCCTCGCGAAATGTGTTTGGGTATCCTTCCAGCCCAATGCTTCATCTTCCAGAGGCAGAGGAAGGTCAAAAAACTTCCCCCAATCCTTAACGACAATCCTGCCTTCTTTGGCATCACAGATAAGTTCTTCTCCGATCCCGTTCTCCAAAACATAAGTATCATTTCCTTCCGGATGAATGGTCAGAGGCTGCTGTTTCACGTATTCAGAATATTCGCTCATCCCAAGGTACGGAACATTAGGCGTCCTGTTATAAAAACGCAAAGTCAGTTCGCCCACTTCTTCTCCATCGGTATAAACCTTTACGGGCTCTTCCCTGTAGCGGGGATTTACCTCTCCTGCCCCGCCGCATGCACACAGTAAGCACAGGCTCAAAAGAAAAAAAATTGCTGTCAATTTTGCTTTCATATGTTTATTTCCTCGTTTTTTCTTTATAGTATACCTTATCGATCATATTGCTGTCATCATTTTCATTCTTACAAAACGTAATAATTTGAATGCGGCGCTTCATACATATTATCTGTGTTCTTCATATACCGGGCATCCTTATAAGAACCGACAGACCTGTTTTCCACTGTATTCTGCAGACATTAATCATCACTTCGCACTTTATTTTTTCCGCACTGCTGATAATTCCCCCGGATAATGAGAAACGCCGCAAGAATGATATCCTGCGGCTTATCTCCAATATTGATGAATATGTTAATAAAACATGGTGATGCGGCACGGCCCTGTCATTCGGCCAATTCCATGGCAATCTGGCTGAGGCTCTCCGCCATTGCGTTCAGTTCCTCTATACTCGCATTGATCTCTTCCATCGCTGAACCCTGTGACGTAATGTTTTCATTTATACCCACAGTCTTTTCAACCATGCTGTTTATGGTATCTGACATATGGTTCAGGGTCTTAGCGATCTCCTCGCTCGTTTTTGTTGAAGTGATAGCCAGTCTCCCGACTTCTTCCGCCACAACAGCGAATCCCCTGCCGGCATCCCCCGCCCTTGCAGCCTCTATGGATGCGTTCAATGACAGAAGGTTGGTCTGTGAAGCTATGTCCTGGATGCTGTCGATTATCTTAAGGGACGCCTCTACAGATTCATTTATTATGTCGGTTGATTTTACAATTTCACCCTGCTTTTCGGCCACGCCGGTCATATCTTTCGTAGCCTGGTCAACGGTTTTTGTCATATCCGTCAGAGCCTGTGTGAGGTTGTTTACACTCTCACTCATCTCCTGCTCAATTTCTTTAGTCTTTTTGGAGTCCGTTATGTCCAGTATCGAGCCTGCGACAACTATAGGGGTCCCATCGCTCTCCCTTACGGTCGTGCCAACGGCCTTAAACCACCTGTAAGAGCCGTCCTTTCGCCTCAGTCTGTATTCAATGTCAAACGGTGTTCTGCCGGAATAATCACTTACATGGTTATTAAAAGCATCCAATGCCGCCTGTTTATCTTCCGGATGAAGGCTGTCACTCCATGAATTAAGCACGTTCGGAAAGTCATTCTCGTCCCTGTATCCGAGAAGACGTCTGAATTGCTGACTCCACCAGAAAGGATTGTTCGGGTTGGATGGATCTCTGCCAATCACGTTCATGCTCCAGCTTCCCTCGGACAACGTTTGATCTATAGCTTCGTGACGCTGGGTTTCTATCTCCAGCTTTCTCGACTGTTCCATCTGATCTGTTATATCAATGAAAATCCCTATGAATATCTCAGGGATGCCCTTGCTGTTCCTTGAAAGATTACCTGCCGCACGGTACCACCTGTAGTCCCCCGACTTGATCCTTAACCGGTAATTGACATCGTACTTCTTACTGTTGGTTTTATCGGCCAGTGTTCCGCCGAACTCTGACAGGACCATATCTTTGTCATCGGAATGAAGTTTGCTCGTCCATGCATCCAATGTATCCGGAAAATCAGACCTGTCCCTGTATCCTATCATCCTGCGGAACTCATTCACGAAGTCCGGTAAATGTTCCCTGCTCCGTCTCCACAGTCCGTATTGCGAACCGTATTGCGGACAAAAAAGATAGGAGCGTCCATAGGGTCGGACGCTCCTTGTGTGGGGATGAAACAAAACAACGAATTTTGAAAGTTTGCGTAGGTTAATATCAATATTTTAATTTATCACTATGTGCATTTAAACAATAATCACTTACGAATATAAAGCGTTAATATGATATCAGGCAATATACAGGCTTGGGAGCCGGTTCGGAAAAGAACGGGATCGTAAGGCAGTTTCCAGGTATGAGCTCGGTTCCGATGCCGAGATGATTTATACTGGCGATCTCATTTTTATAAGCCTCCCTGCTTACGCTTCCTTCAACGTAATTCGCTTCAGCTATTGAATCAAGAGTATCTCCAAGATAGATCATTACGCTTTTATAACACTTTACTTTTCCTGGCCCGTCTTCGGAGCTGTCATAGGATGAGGCATAGATGAACCGTGCGCCGGCCAGTATCCCCAGGACCAACACTATCGTAAAGATCAGGGCAACAGTAAAAAACTTTATCTTATTTGCGGAAATATAGCGTACAGCTTCTCTCTTCAGCCTGTTAAATTCTCTTCTTTTATAATCCCTGTATGAAACCGTACTCTTCATGATCATCACACCCCTCATACATTAATTCAAAAAAAACTATAAAAATCAGTACCGATTAATCCGTTCGATATGCCGAACATTTGTTCTGTATGATGATTATACGAACATTTATTCGATTTGTCAATATTAAATCGAACATTTTTTCGATTTTTCTGTTTTCTTTTTCAGGAAAATGTGATAGAATAATCAAGGGAGTAAAGAGAGTTCACGGATCGCCTGGGTTTCCGGTCTTATCCGCTTTGGATCTGCCGCCCATGAAAAATCCTTTATAAGCTATTCCCGAAACACAGAGTTCATGAATAAAAGGGGAGGAAACATGCCAAGGAGAAATAATGAAATAACACAGAAGCAACGGGAGGTTCTGGATTATATCAAAGAAGAGATACTTAAAAGAGGATACCCGCCCGCAGTGAGGGAAATCTGTGAGGCTGTGGGGCTTAAGTCCACCTCGAGTGTACATGCCCATCTTGAAAGCCTTGAGAGAATGGGTTATATAAGAAGAGATTCTTCTAAGACCCGTGCCATAGAGATCGTCGATGACAGCTTCAATGTCGCCCGTCAGGAGATGGCCTCTATACCCATCGTAGGTACCGTTGCCGCAGGCCAGCCAATTTTAGCCGAGCAGAACATTTCAGGTTATTTTCCGCTTCCTGTCGATATCGTTCCAAACAAAGAGACCTTTGTTCTTAAGGTTAAAGGCGATTCAATGATAAACATTGGGATATTCGACGGGGATCAGATCTTTGTCGAATGTGTAAACACAGCCCAAAACGGAGATGTGGTAGTAGCCCTCGTTGATGATTCCGCCACGGTCAAGACATTCTATGCCGAGAACGGCCATTACAGGCTCCAGCCCGAAAATGATACCATGGATCCGATCATCGTTGATAATGTAACGATACTCGGCAAGGTATTCGGCGTTTTCCGAAGGTTCTGAGTTCTCCGGTGTACGAAAGGAGGGACGGAAAAGTTCTGATAAACTGAACTTTTCCGTCCCTTTTAATTTGATAAATATTGCCGAAAAGTTCTGAAAAGCAGAACTTTTCGGTCCCTCAGAGTAAACAAAGACAGAGTTTGCTGGCGCAAACTCCTTATTGCCGAAAAGTTCTGAAAAGCAGAACTTTTCGGTCCCTCAGAGTAAACGGAAATTGCTTCACAATTTCCGTTTACTCTGAGTATTCACATAACCGTTTTGAAGAGGAGGCCGAAGGAGCCCGGGCCGCAGTTTACGTTTATCGCCGAAGAGGCCTTTTGGAACAGGATCTTATCAAAGCTTACGATCTTGCTCACTTCCTTTTCAATCTGCTTAAGCTCCTGGGTTGAAAGCCCGGCAGAGGTTATGAATAACATACTTTTATCTATGGGATGTGTTGTATTGAGCGCGGAATAAATATATTTCTTTCGTGCGGATTCTCTTGTGCCGAAACATATCCTTCCCACCTTCAGCTTACTGTCCCTTAAAAAAAGCACCGGCATGGGATGAAGCATAAATGCGTTTGTAAGCCTGCTTATAAACGGATTGATCCTGCCGGCTCTTGCCAGATAGGAAGTATCCTCCACTATAAAGCTGGTATGCAGCTTCGACCTCATCTCAATAAGCTCCACTGCTACCCTTTCTACCGGCTGGCCATCCTGTACCATCCTCGCCGCTTCCAGTATCATGATACCCATGCTGCTTGAAAGATGTCCGCTGTCTATAACGGTTACGTTATCGAAAGCGCCGGCAGCCTCCAAAGCCCGGGAATACCCTGAGCTTACGTCCTTTGCCATGGTAATATGTATGATATTGTTCGCTCTTTTCAGGTTTTCAGAAAAGAACAGTTCGTACTCCTCCACTTCCGGCGCCTCAGACCTGACAAATCCGCTGTTCTCCTTCATAAAAGCTATCAGCTCCTTCGCCTCCGTCTCGATCCCGTCTAGGAACACTCCCCTCTCCGTCCTTACATGATAAGGCAGGGTAGATATTCCGTTCTGTTTTAAAAGGCTGTCAGGCAGATCGCATATACTGTCGGCCGTGATAATAACCGGAAGCTTTTTCTGATGATTTCTGTTTATGAACTGCTCGTTTTCGGAAAGAATGATATCGGAATCAAGGATATGTACTAACTCCGAAGGAAGCAGACGTATCACCTCTTCCTCAAGCTTCGCGCTGTTCACAGGTTTAAGGAGATATCCGTCAAAGCCCTCCTTCATATATACAGCCTGTTTATCACTTCCGGAATTTGCGGTAAGGATACAGACCTTGGTATCATTGCAGTGTCCGCCGATCTGTTCTCTGATACGATGGAAACATTCTATTCCATCCATTTCGGGCATCAGATGATCCATAAATATAAGATCATATTTCTGGGCCATGGTCTTCTGAAGTGCCTCTTCCCCGTCATTAGCCGTGTCTATGACCGCACCGCATCCCTTCAGGAGCTTTTTTGCAACCATAAGGTTCATGGCATTGTCATCAACAACGAGTATCTTGGCTTCCGGAGCCTCAAAGCTCTTTCTGTACTGGACGTTATTTTTTGAGCGTATATTATGCATATTGAAATTGCCGATCACCTTTGCGGAGACACTGTGCTGAGGTATTTCGACCACAAAAGTCGAGCCCTGCATATATACGCTGTTAACCTTTACGCTGCCGTCCATAAGCTCGGTAAACTCTTTGACGATGGCGAGCCCCAGCCCTGTTCCTTCTATATTCCGGTTCTGGTCCGTGTCCATACGTCTGAAGGCGGAGAAAAGATAGGGGATGTTTTCCTTTTTGATGCCGATACCGGTATCAGCAACGGAAAAGATCACAAGCAGTTCATTTCCCTCTCTTTTTTCAAACTGAATAGACAGGCTTACCGAACCCTCTTTCGTATACTTTACGGCATTGGTAAGAATGTTTATAAGGATCTGCTTTATCTTTACCTCGTCCCCGTAAAGTTCGGAGGGAAGATTCGGGTCAACGCTTACCAAAAGGCTCAGATCTTTCTCGCTTGCCCTTATCTCTATCATTCCTATGACATCGGAAAGCAGTTCCTCCATGCTGTACTCGACCGGCCTGATCTCAATGTTTCCCGACTCGATCTTTGACATATCAAGGATGTCGTTTATGATATGCAGAAGAAGGTGGCTGGCCGACTGGATATTCCGGGCATTTTCGGCAACCTCTTTTGAAATGTTGTCCTCCCTTAAGATCATTTCATTAAGCCCGATTATGGAATTAATGGGTGTCCTGATCTCATGGCTCATATTTGAGAAGAACTGATTCTGCGCCCTGTTAAGCTCGTCTATTTCCTTACGCTGTTTCTCGCCCTGCAGGTTCTCGGCCCTGTAAGCTCTGATGGAAAAGCCTATCATCATGCTTATCATCGAACCGACCACCACAACTGACATAAGGGAATCCATATATGCTGTTTTCGCTGAATGAGCGGAAATATACTCAGGATGATGATATCCGATAAAATAGCAGGCTGCCGTTACGATCGTTTCAGAGATCCATAAGAAAAAACGAACCCTGCCCTTGGTAGTCATTGTTATGAATACGGCGCAGAGGATGATCCACAGAGGAGCACCGCCATAAATACCCCCGCTCGTAAAAAAGGTAAACGGTATCACAAGAAATACTATCATTAACGAACTTATGTTCGCTCCCGTTCTCAGCTTATTATGCCTTGCGGAAAAATAGATGATGAGACCGAAAACTACGATCGCAAGTCCGATGACGATCTCTCCGCCAACTGTTTCGCCTACAAACAGTCCTCCTATAAATACCGCGATCAGTGCGACTATCGCAATAAGAGTAACAAGCATTAAGAGGCGTTCCTGAATATCTTTGTTTTTATCATTTACAACGCCGAGCAGATCTTTTAATCTCATCAGTTAATCTCCAAGGTCACATCAAATCCTGTTTCTTGAAGGAAGCCGTTTGGAGGCATGCCTGAGCGTTTTCTCAAGCTCAGATACATCGACGGGTTTTGCAATGAAACCGTCAAATCCCTCAGATAAAAACATTTCCCTTGCACTGCTTCCCACATTTGCAGTCAGCGCAATGATAACAATATCACGATCGTTTTTAACAGCATTCGCCCGGATTATCTTCATGGCTTCTATTCCGTCCATCACCGGCATCATATAATCCATGAACACTACCTCGATATCCCTTCGCTTGCAAAGTTCTATCGCTTCTATCCCTGACGACGCAACGGATACGTTCATCCCGTATTGCGAGAGGATCCCCTGAGCAACAAGCAGGTTCATGGGCTCATCATCAACGACCAGGACATCAAGCCCTTCATAGTTTACGGCATCGGTCTTTCCTGAAACGACCTCCCCGGACACGGAAGGTTCGGCATTAAGTATTGAAACCACAGGGAAACAATAAAACGGTTTGCTTATTATTTTTACAGCTGAGCCCACGGACAGCTCAAAACCGTCTCCCGCGACAGCAATGACTATAACGCGTCGGGCCATTTTGTCAAAAAACGCGGGGTCTTCATTATATTCAGCATCGCCGATGATAACATGCGTAAAATGCCAGGCCTCATCCAGTTTTTTTAGACTTGTAAGGCTGTCCGCCCGGTGAAGGATCAGGGAAAGCCCTGATGAGAGATCGTTTAAAACGGTATTATAATACTCTCTGATCTTTGGAACCTCAGAGCCTGAAAGCCGAAAATATCCACCCAGACACAAAGCATCTTTATTGGAAATAAACATACACGGAAAAGGATCGGCGATCTTTTGCGGAATGCTTACGGAAACGGTGGTCCCGACATTTATCTCGCTGTCTATCCTGATAAACCCCCCCATCGCCTTCACAAGCCCTCTGACTATCGTCAATCCGATACCCAGTCCGCCTAAGGCGTTCCCATTACTTTTGCCGGTTCTGTAATGTCTGTCAAAAATACGGTCTGTCTCCGTTTCACTCATTCCTGCCCCGGTATCGGAAACCTCTATGCAGAGATTGGCTCCGTAGGAGTGCTCCCTGGCAAAGATCCGGACAAAGACGCCGCCCTGCTTTGTATATTTCAGACCGTTCTCTATCAGCTGCCTGAGTATTTTTTTTATTTTGATGCTGTCGCCTAAAAGTGCCGCAGGCATGGAAGCGTCAATGTCAAAGATCAGCTCCTTATCAATGATCCTCTGAAGCCTGATCTCGGTGATCAGGTCATTGATAAGCGAAGAGATCATATATACGCCGTTAGCAACTGAAATCTTTCCAGTATCGATCTCCGTATAATCCAAAACACTGTCTATCTGGTTTTCGGCGCGAAATCCGGCATTTAAGACAGCCTCCATATCATTCCGCAGTGAATCATCCCTCTCTTTTTTCAGCATAATCGAAGTCAGCCCGATAACTGCATTGATAGGGGTCCTTATCTCATGAGAAAGATTTGAGAGAAAATGGTTTGTGCTGAGCGTGGAATTTTTAAGAGAAGATATCTGTGCTTCATTGTCCATATATATCAGCTGTCTTTTACGTATCGTGTTTTTTGAAACATAACCGACCATGAATACGATAAGGAAATGAAGGACTATCCTTGATATATCCAGGCTTTCAAAAACCTTTCCTTTTTGCAGCATGGATACGATATCAATACACATGGTAAAATAATATGCGATCTGGCATAAGCTGACATAGCGTACATCGTTGGTCAGGCTGTAAAGAATGATGACATAGATTATTATTGGAGCAAGGTCATAGAAGCTGGTTTCATGTATGCCGTAAAAAAACATAGTAAAAAGCAGCATGATCGTATATATCCATAGCCTGTAATTTTCGGGTATCTTCCCGATAATGTGGATATACCAGCAGAAGATCACGCTTATCACTATCAGGGGCAGCACCCAAAGCTCCCATGACAGCAGAATAGCTTCACCAACCAGAACTATGGAAAGGATCGTATAACTGACAAGCAGGAGCAGATGTGAAGCCTGAAATATTTCATCCTTTTTGATCGGCCGATTGTCGTTTTCGTTCATAGATATAACCGTCCGGTACCTTTAGTACCTTCTGTAAAAGAAATTATTAAGCTTCTGTAAAAGCGTAGGCTTATCGATAGTCTTCAGCAGGTAGTCAGCCGGGTGAAGCTCTATAACGCTCATCAGGCTCTCCTTATCGCTCTTTCCCGTCAGGAACATGACCGGGATACTGTCTGTCTCGGATTCGCTCTTTAACATCTTCATTACGGTCGCGCCGGAAGCGATGGGCATCGCATAATCAAGAAGGACAAGATCCGCCTTGTTTTTGGCAAGCCAGCTGAAAGCCTGGGCTCCTGAGTTGGCCATAGCGACGTGGTAATAATCCTTAAGCCAGCTGTAAATAAGCTTCATATATGTAACGTCATCATCTACGATAAGAATAGTCTTTTTTCTGTTTTCTCCCGCAAAATTCTCGATATAATTCTGGGTGTCCCTGATAAGCTTAGGAATATCAAGAGGCCTGTCAAACCATTCAAGGATCAGGTGCTCGGGAATATATTCGCATGCAAACTCATATTCCTCCGGATTTCCGGCAAAAATGATCCTTCTTTCATTCTCATCGCAGACATCCTTTAGATAGACCAGGAAATTTGCGGATTCCTTTAATTCCTCGTCAGCCAGGACAATGTAAAGCTCCGCCTCCTCTGAAAAGGTCTCTAACATCTTTATCCTTAACGGACAGAATCCGATCCGGATATCATTATCCGTAAGCTTTGTTCCCAGTCCCTTTACCAGAAAGCTTTCCTTGCTGCTGATAAGTATTACTTTCCCCTTTTTTTCGTTGCTGTCGATCATGCTTTCAAATTCCTTTTATCTCTTCGGTAAGCTCTATTATCCCGTCCCAGTCGAGATCAGTAAGTTTCTTCTTTATTGCGTTTATCCTCTCTTCATCAGAAGCCGGAAGTGAATATCCCGAAATATCCTGCAGGACCATTTCGGTAAGGCCGTAATCCATATTGTTTGCAAACTCGTTGATCGAACGGTATGCCTCCTTAAGCATGCCCTCATCTATCGGCGGATTATCCTTTTTTTCTTCGAATATCACGGAAAGCCTTTCGTAATAAGATCTGTATTGCTTAAGAAGCGGTACGGTATCCTTCTTTATGGCATCGATATCGCCCTTGTCTGCCGCTTCTTCCATTGCCGCGGCTTTAAGTGAAAGCTCACCGGCCCCTATTATCCTCGCGGAGCTCTTAAGCGCATGAACCTTTATCTTATAGCTTTCCCAGTCTTCATTATCATAAAATCGTTCGATTTCATCCGCCTTTGTATTCAGGGTGTTATAGAACAATTCAAGCACATCCCTGTAGGCTTCGGCAGAACCGGTATATTCAATACCGCTTTGTGTATCAATGCCTTCGATCTCAAACGCATCCCTGTCATCATTCGTTCCGGACTTAAGAGGGTTCTTCACCTCTTCCACAAGCTCCTGCGGCAGATACTTAAGCAGGGTCTTCTCAAGAACTATACCGCTGACAGGCTTTGAAAGATAATCATCGAACCCTTCTTTCAGATACGATTCTCTCGCCCCCTGTATCGCGTTTGCCGTAAGCACGATAAAGACAGCATCCCTTGTGCCTGAAATATCCTTAAGCCCGTTCATGGTCTCTATTCCGTCCATACCGGGCATCATATGGTCTACAAGGCAGAGGTCATAATGATGTTCGGTTGCCTTTAAAAGTGCATCCCTTCCCGAATCCGCCGTATCTATCTGTATCTCCGTCTGTTTTAAAAGCCTCGTGATAACGGTAAGATTTATCTCTGTATCATCTATAACCAGGATCCTTGCATGCGGAGCATGAAACAGCTCATGATAGGTGAATTCTTCCGATCCATCGTCCGCGTCTTCCAGATATGACTGTCCTGCGTTACTGTCATCTGCATCCGTTTCATCTGCGGAAGAATCATTTTTTGAGAAATCCAGCAGCTCATTTATAAGAGATAACAGGGTCCTTCCAGTAGCCTGAATGTCCCGTGCATAGGAAAGGATGTTTTTTTCCGTGGACTCCCTTAATATCATTTCATCCATGCCTAACACTGCATTGATAGGTGTCCTTATCTCATGGGACATGCGGGCTAAGAATGCTGATTTTGCCATATTTGCTTCGTCGGCACGCTCCCTCTCATATGCAAGCTTCTCGATAAGTACGGAATCCGGGCTTTCCACGGTATAATAAAGCGCCACGTTGATAAGGGTGACTGCGATCCCGGTAATAAGAAGCTGTTCCACGAGTCCCTGCATAATAACTACTGTAACCATGGATACAAGGGAGGTAGCTATGCCCCTGAAGGCCTTATCCTCTAACTGGCTCCTGTACCTTAAAAGGATCCAGACGCTTAACGAGAAATATATAAAGGCGCATACATATGCCACTGTATCCGCAGGTCCGGAGGAATAATTGCTGTAAGGGGTTTCAACATAATACATGGGAAGAGTCGCTACCCCTATAAGGGCGATAATAAGCGGAAATATCTCCCTGAATGTAGTTCTGTGCTTTTCTATATGGAAAGCCAGGCTTTTGATGTAGGCATAGGTGGTATACAGGATGACCGGAAAGGTTCCGACAAAAATAATATGCAGAATATGATTCAGTACCGGAGGGATAGTATCCAGATTGTTGACCGTATATATCGTAAGCGCATCCATCGCAAGATTAATGATGGATATGATGTTAAGGAAGGAAAACAGATTATGGGCATACGTATTCTTACGCTTGACGGAATAATAGGTCCAAGCGATGTAAATAAGAATGAAAAGACAGGCTATCTCCTCCCTTATGGTCAGAATATACTGATAAAACGGCATATAGTACAGCCCTCTGATTATTCGAGAACAAGCGTTTTAGCATCTGCCCAGATTCTTTCAAGGTCATAAAAGGATCTGGATTCAATATCAAATATATGTATTATTATATCCCTATAATCCAGAAGAATCCATCCCGAATCCCTGGTCCCTTCAATATGTTTCGGTGAGACTTTGCATACCTTATACATCTTCTCTTCAATGGCATCTATGATGGCGCCGATCTGGTTTTTGTTCGAGCCGGAGCCTATAACAAAATAATCCGCCATGATCGAAAGGCCCTTAATGTCAAGGACTTTGATATCGGCAGCCTTTTTTTCTTCCAATACACCTGTGATCACTTTTATCTGTTCAGTTATGTCCATGTAAGTACCCTGTCCTTATATCAGCACGGATTTTGCGCTATAATAATCATACGTCAAAAGCGTCATTTCATCAAATGGAATATTTCTTTTTTTAAGATATTTTAAGGTATCCTCAAGAATAGTCAAAACAGCCCCGTCAAGATCCGTAAAGGCCTGTTCCCTGATCATCGGAAGCCTGTCCGAATGATTTCTGTATGGTTCTATATAGTCCGCAGTGAATATGATCTTATCAAGCAGGCTCATGTCAGGCTTTCCCGTGGTATGCCAGGTGATCGCGGAAAGGATCTCGGGATCATCTGTTCCATACTTTGTTTCCGCAAGGAATGCGCTGTATTTAGAATGTAACAGCGCAGGATTTTCTTCTTCGGCCTTTCTTATCTCAAGCCCCTTTTTTCTGCATCTTAAAAGAAGCTCCTCTTCCGAATAACGCTTCGCGCAGTCATGGAGCATTCCCGCGGCCATGGCTTTATACAGCGGGGCATTATACTTCATTGCAAGAGCAGCCGCCATATGGGCAACCGACACCGTATGCCGAAATCTGGACTCCTTAAGCGTCTTCTTCATCCTGCTTTCGATCAGGCTGATCTCATTTATCTGTTCTTTGGTAAGCAAATCCATGATAATATGATTTCCGTAATAATTTTAATTTACAGGCTCTTTTGGCAAGGCAGATCCCTGATCATAAAAACAGTTATTTACAGGGGAAGTTTGATCTTAGGCTTGTCTTTTTTGGGGCGGTACAGTACTATTTTCTTCCCTATTACCTGAACCGTTGATGAGTGAGTCCTTTCCGAAATAACGGAGGCTATCTCATTCGGATCGTCCATACAGTTTTTCAGTACGGAGATCTTTATAAGCTCCCTGGCACTCAAAGCTTCATCGATCGATGCGGTAACCTCGGGACTGATTCCGGCTTTTCCTATCTGGATTATGGCATCTTCGGAAGCTGCAAGACTTTTCAGATAGGCGCGCTGTTTACTGTTTAATTTCATTCCGTTCTCCTCTGTTAAAGGGGTATTTCCCTTTAAAAATAAAACATATACGCTTCTGCGCCGATATTTCTTTACTCAGTTTGAATAAAACTCGAAGTCGTGCCCGTAGATCCTGACGGTATCCCCTTCTTTGATCCCAAGCTCCTCTAAATCCTTAATTATACCGTTCTCCTTCAAAAACTTCTGGAAGAACATAAAGCCCTTCTCCGCTTCCAGATTGGTATAACCGAGCATTTTCTCGATCCTTGGTCCCTCGACCCTGTACACTTTATCTTTGAAATCATATTCAACGGTATACGGCGCTTCGGAGTCGGAAGAGTTCTGTATGACATATTCGGACTCAAAGAATACGGGCTCAAGGTCAATCTGGTCAAGCATTCCTTTTACATGCGAAAGAAGCTCCTTTATCCCTGCCCCGGTAACGCAGGACAGCGGAAATACCTTTATTCCCGAGGGTTCAAAACGCGCGCGGAGCTTTGTAAGCACGGCATCTGCCTCTTCTTTCGTCAGACAGTCAAGCTTGTTTGCGGCAATTACCTGCAGCCTGCCTGCAAGCCCGGCATTATAATCCGCAAGCTCTTTGTTGATCTTTATCACATCATCTACAGGATCCCGTCCCTCTACAGATGCGGCATCCACTATATGGATCATTACCCTTGTACGCTCAATATGCCTGAGGAAGTCATGACCAAGGCCCACGCCTTCCGACGCGCCCTCGATAAGCCCGGGGATATCCGCGATAACAAATCCGTTTATATCTTCATAATCTACCACACCCAGATGAGGCGTAAGCGTGGTAAAATGATAATTCGCGATCTCAGGCCTGGCATTTGAGACACAGGAAAGAAAGGTGGATTTCCCAACGTTCGGAAAACCTAAAAGACCCACATCAGCGATCACCTTAAGCTCCATGTCAACACAGAGTTCGATCCCTTCCTGCCCCGGCTTTGCATATTGAGGGGCCTGCATGGTAGCAGTCGCGTAATGCTGGTTTCCGATACCGCCTTTTCCGCCCTTTAAAAGAACGACCCTGCGGTTTTCACCGGACATGTCCAGAATAACCTTTCCGGATTCGGCATCCTTTAATACCGTCCCCTTAGGCACTTTGAGGACCAGATCTTCGCCGTTTTTCCCTTTACAGTTTCGTTTACCGCCGTTCTCACCGTTTCCGGCAGCATATTTCCTGCGGTGCCTGAAATTGGTAAGGGTATTCATGCCTTCGTCTATTTCGAAGATAACATCTCCGCCTTTACCGCCGTCTCCGCCGTCCGGTCCGCCGTTAGGCACATATTTCTCCCTCCTGAAGGAAACATGCCCGTCGCCTCCGCGCCCGCTTTTTATTATAATTTTTGCCCTGTCAGCAAAATCCATGGTTTCCCGTCATTACTCCTTACAAAAATTTTGCTAAAAAAGGCTCTAAACCGCATTGTGTTTAGAGCCCCTGTTTCTTCAAACAGAATCAGATCAGTTCTCTACAGGATAAACGGAAGCCTTCTTCCTGTCCCTGCCGAGCCTTTCAAATCTTAAGATTCCATCCACTAACGCAAACAGTGTATCGTCACCGCCTCTTCCAACATTGGTTCCGGGATGAATCTTGGTTCCTCTCTGTCTGTATAAAACGTTTCCGGCCTTTACGAACTGGCCGTCAGCTCTTTTTGCGCCTAATCTCTTTGATTCGGAATCTCTTCCGTTCTTTGAAGAACCAACTCCCTTTTTATGTGCAAAGAATTGAAGATTAAGTTCAAACATTTTTACACCTCCTCATATTTAAGAGTCAAATACTTTTCTCCGTATTTCTTCCGTATGTCTTCAAGCCCCAGGATCATGGCATCTATCAAAAGCCTTCCCTTTTCATCGGGAGGGTTCGGAAATTCAAAAAAAATCCCGTCTTCATCGCTCCCTTTTATTTCATTATCTGTAAGACTTTCGATCGCATTTGCCGTATTGATGATCAGCACTGACGCGGCCGCGCATACAATATCGGTTCCTGCCTCAGAATACTCTGCATGCCCTAAAAAGCTGAATGCTTTATAGTTTCCGTCCTTCTTTATGATGCTTGCCCGGATCATAACCTTAGGTCAGGCCTTTATAGAATCGATCTTAACCTCGGTGTATGCCTGCCTGTGGCCCTGTTTCTTGTGATAGCCGGACTTTCTCTTGTACTTATATACAATGATCTTCTTATCGCGGCCATTCTTAACCACAGTTGCTTCTACGGATGAATTTGCAACATCCTCACCGACAAGAAGCTTTCCGTCCGATACTGCCAGCACATTGTCAAAAGAAACCTTTTCTCCCTCTTCAACGCCGAGCTTTTCGATCCTTATAACATCGCCCTCGGAAACCTTATACTGCTTCCCGCCTGTAGCAATAATAGCGTACATGTAGTACCTCCTGTAAAATTTTACTCGCTGGTTTCGGTAACGAGACGATCCCCAAAATAAGGATCCGCGATCGTTTTTAACCTCACCAAGCGGCATACCCTAGTATACTAACACATGAAAAAACAAGTGTCAAATAGATTTTCCCGATTCTTTCCCCTTATTTTGAATCCGTATTCCTGATCCCAAAATCCGGTAACACGGATCTGACCGGTTATTTCAAAGAATCGTATCTGCCTTCATAGTATTCCTTAACAATGGCCTGAAGATCCACGTTATCTTCCTTCTCACTGAAGGAATCCTTCCCGTAGAAACGCAGATGTTCCTTAAGTATGTTCTGAAG
The DNA here is from genome assembly GCA_024684065.1 of Lachnospiraceae bacterium. Next base: position 34,517 of record JAIKXO010000067.1, on the reverse strand, counting down.
CTTTGCCCTGAGGACCACATCCCGGCCTTCCGTAAGAATAATAAACAGTTCCCTGTTATCAAGACCTTCTAATTCATGCTCCATTTCCTTTTCCTCCTTAAGGCTTTTCCCGACGGGTAAGAACTTATATTTTTTTACTCATTAACAAAATTAAATTCCGTCATTGAGTAAATGTTCTTATTATAAAGCAGCCGGGGATACTCCTTACAAAAAACAACGCTTTACCGCTTCTATGATCCTCCCCTGTTCTTCTGCGGTCATCTTAATATCCGAAGGCAGGCACAGCCCTCTCTCAAAAATATCATCTCCTGCATTTGTGGCCGCTCCCATATCGATATACGCATTACTCCTGCCCCTGCCGTTTCCGGCCTTTGTGATAAAGCTGTTCATCCTGTAAATAGGCTGGGCATGCATGGGCTTCCATATCGGACGCCCTTCCGCGTTGATGGACGCTATAACCTCAAGTATCTCCGTAGGACAGGTCTTTTCATGCCCGCTTACATAAAGAGCCCTGTTTTCACCCCTCACGGTCTCGCACATCGCTTCTTTATTTATGAGCAGGCAGCTTAACCAGAAATTCGGCTCCGAATTCTCATGGTCATACGGGTTCATGGATACCGGAAGGTCCCTGAAGCCGTCCCTGTAACGTTCATAGATCTCCTTTTTAGCCGCAATATGTTCATTAAGATGTAAAAGCTGACCTCTTATTATCCCCGCTATGACATTTGATATCCGGTAATTATATCCGATCTCCTCATGCTGATACCAGGGCGCCGCCTCTCTCGACTGCGTGGACCATTTCCTGACCCTGTCTGCGTCCTCTTTGCTGTCCGTAAGGAACATGCCGCCGCTTGAACCGGTGATTATCTTATTTCCGTTAAAAGAGATCGCATTATAATCGCCGAAGGATCCCGTCTGCTTCCCCTTATACGATGCCCCCAGAGATTCCGCGGCATCTTCTATTAAAAGAGCTCCGTGCCTGTCGCAGATTTCCTTAAGCTCAGATATCTTTCCGGGAGTTCCGTACAGATGCGCGCAGACAACAAGCTTAACGTCGGGGTAGATCCGGAAAGCCTCTTTCAGGGCTTCGGGATCCATGTTCCAGGTGTCATACTCCGTATCAATGAAAACAGCCTCACCATCCTCGTAGGCAACAGGATTCACGCTAGCATCAAAGGTCACGTCGGAGCAGAACACCTTTTTCCCCTTAAGGGTTCCTTCATTGGGCTTCGGCATTCCGTAAAGCTTCTCTCCTGCAAGCTTGACCGACATATGAAGCGAGGCCGTACCTGTTGAAAGGGCTACCGCATACCTGCATCCGATAAGATCAGCCGTGAATCGCTCAATCTCGTCAATGTTCTTTCCGACGGTGGAAAGCCAGTTGGTATCAAAGGCTTCTTTCACGAACTCAAGCTCTTCCCCGTGCATCGTAGGGCTCGCAAGGTAAATCTTCTTTTCAAAGGGTTCAATACCCGATAAATCTTTTATACTCCTCATATCATGTTCCTTTACTCTCTGTCTTAATACGACAAATACCTGTCATATACCATCCTCATAATTTTAACACGTTTGAATAAAAAAGCTATATTCATAATGAATTTTAATATATAATGATACGCAAGGATCACTGTTCTTTATTTGATCATTATCATATCAGGGGGAATAACCAAATGAAAAAGACTTTAAATGATGTCCTGAAGCTCTGCAAAGATAACGGGATAAGGTTCGTAGATTTCAAGCTCACCGATATCGACGGCAGATGGAGGCATTTAAGCATCCCGGTCGAGAGACTGACAGAGGATACGATGGTTCATGGTATAGGTTTCGACGGTTCAAATTACGGATACGCACCTGTCGAGAAAAGTGACATGGTATTTGTCCCCGTACTTGAATCCGCGGTAATAGACATTTACTCTGAGGTACCCACGCTCTCTATGATCGGCGATGTCATGGTAATATCACATCCCGACAACCATCCCTTTGACCAGTATCCGAGGAACGTAGCCAAACGTGCCATTGAATATATGAAGGATCTTGGGATCGCTGATAAGATGTTCATCGCTCCGGAGTATGAGTTTTATATCTTTGATCAGGTCGCATATGCAAACGAGCCCGAAAGCAGCGGTTTTTCGATCGGTGCCAGACAGGCGGAATGGTCCTCATCCCATTCTGATAATAACAATGCATATCTTATAAATAACGGAAAAGGCTATCATATAAGCCTTCCGATGGATATAAACTCTGATCTCCGCTCTAAGATGTGCCTTGCCATGCAGGACTGGGGCATAGATGTAAAATATCATCACCATGAGGTGGGTGCCTGCGGGCAGATGGAAATCGAGGTCGAGCTTGGCGAAATGCTTGAAATGGCGGACAATACGATGAATATAAAATATATCATCAAAAATGAAGCCGTAAGGAACCAAAAGACTGCCACTCTCATGCCAAAGCCCGTGGCAGGCGAAGCGGGAAGCGGTATGCATGTACATATGCTTCTAAAGAAGGACGGAAAGCCTGTCTTCTATGACGAGAACGGCTACGGCGGCCTCAGCGATACCGCGCTGTATTTTATAGGCGGTCTTCTGACACACGCGAAATCCCTTTGTGCACTGACCAACCCTTCCACGAACTCCTATAAAAGGCTGATACCGGGCTATGAAGCTCCCGTAACCATTGGTTACGCCACTGCCAACAGGAGTGCGGTTATAAGGATCCCGGCCTATGCGAAGTCTCCGGAGGCCAAGCGGTTTGAATTAAGGAACCCGGATGCTACATGCAATCCGTATCTCGCGTTTTCAGCCATTCTCATGGCCGGTCTTGACGGGATAAAGAATAAGATCGATCCCCACGCGAAAGGCTGGGGACCGTACGATTTCAACCTTTACAATCTCTCCGACGAGGAAAAGAAAAAGCTTACATCTCTTCCGGAAAGCCTGTCGGAGGCTCTGAACGCTCTTGATGAAGACCATGATTATCTTACCGTGAACGGAGTCTTCCCCGAAAAGCTCCTTGAGCTTCATATAGCAAAACGCCGCAGGGATTCCGATCTGGTCACGCATCTTCCGCATCCGAAGGAATTTGCGCTCTATTATGATCTGTGATCATTTCCGGGATCGTATGAACACATAAAAATGATCAGAGGGGCAGTCAGAGCGACAATGCCGTTTAATTAAGCTTGAAAGCTTTTGATGGGATACTTCGAAGGAGACCGATATTACCCCTCAGACGAAGCAACGTGACGACTTGTGACTTAACTAAAAACGCTTCTTCATTGTCTGAGGGGCAATATGGTTCCTTCTCGTATCCCTGAACTATATTATGGCTTAATTAAACGGCATTGTTTTAACGACAGCCCCTTTTTTGTTAATATTTTAAGTATCCTGCTTCAGGAAGCACTTAAGCACATATATAAACTCTTCCGCTTCCACCGGCTTTGACAGATGCCCGTTTATCCCGGCTTCGATCGCAGCCTTACGGTCATCCTCCAGTATATCGTCAGTCATTACGACTATCGGTGTCATGGAAAGGGCAGGGTTTGACAAAGCCCTGATCTTTCTTGCCTCCTCATGGGCATCCATATCCTTAAGCCTGAAATCAGTTATGACAAGATCATATGGCCTTCCCGGAGAACCGGTCACCTTATTTATCGCATCCTCTCCGCTCTTTACCCATTCGGGCTCTGCTTCATATGGCCTCATAAGATCAGCGAATGATTCATAGAGTTCTTTATCCTGTGTCACAGCAAGTACCCGCCTGCCTGAAAAAGTAACCCTGTCACCGCCTTCTTTTGCTCTTGCTTCGGCTTTCGGATCGACCTCTTTATTCTGAAGCCTCAGTTCAAAGCAGACTATGAATTCCGTGCCTCTCCCCGGCGCAGTGATAACATCGATCGTCCCTCCCATGGCGTCTATTATTCCCTTTGAAATGGAAAGGCCGAGCCCTAAACCTCCGTTATCGTTTATCATATCCGCCCGGTTATTTCGCCCCCTTCGCGGGCTGTTACTTTTCATGGCACCGTTTCCGCTGACGGCAGTATTGGGGAAGCCTTCCTTCTCGAAGGGTTCATATAAGCGTTCGATGAATCCGGGATCCATGCCTATCCCGGTATCCTTTACCCTGAATTCGTAAAGGCCGTATCCCTTCCTATTGCAGGGCAGTTCAGAGAGCGTCACCCTCACCTCGCCCTTCTCGGTGTACTGGATAGCGTTCATGACAATGTTTGTCAGGGCCTGGTTAAGTCTCAGTCTGTCACAGTAAACCTTGCTGTCGGAGATATCGGAGCTTCTTATCAGGAGCTTCAGATTCTTTTTTTCGGCCTCATCGTAGACCGCGTGATCCACACTGTCAAGAATCGAGAAAAGATCACCCGGCACGTTCTCGATCATTAACATCCCGCTCTCGATCCTTGATACCTCCAGTATCTTATTTATCTTACCCGTCAGATTCCTGACTATACGCTCAATGCTGCGCAAATAGTCCTCAGTAATGTCGGGATCCTCAACATTCAAAAGCGCCTGTTCGGAATAGGTCGAAAGAGAATTCACGGGACTTTTAAGCTCCTGCGAAAGGTTTGCTAAGAACCTGGCCTTTTTGGTATTTGCGGTGACTGCCTTTTTAAGCTCTCTCTCAAGCCCCGAATACTCCGCGGACATCTTAAGATTCTGTCTGTCTATAACCTGCATATTCTGATAGATCCGCTCGGTCATGCTTTCGTTGCGTTTGAAATTCTTTTTTTCGTCCAGATGGAGATAGAAAGAAAACACACTGAAAAAAACAGCAAAAAGCAGGATGAACAAAATCCAGGGATAGGTTCTTATGATACCGGAAAGTCCCATTGACTCAAAATGCGCCTTAAACCATTTTGAATCCAGGGCACCTAAATCTCCGTCCTTCTGCATTGCCCTAAGAGCGATATTTATCCTGTTTCTTAAGTCCTCGCTCCCCTTTGGAAGCGCGATGCATGTATATGTATGGCATACGTCGGTTCCCTGATATATGCCGTGGATCCCATATTCCTTAAGCATAGCTCCCGCGGATTCTACCGGTGCTATTCCGAAATCATATTTCCCGTCCCGGATTCCCGTAAACAGCTCCCTGTAATCAGATACCGGATTCAGTTCGTGAGAAAGTCCCAGCTCGGGAAAGTCCCGTACCGTAGCGACTCTGTGATCATACAGGTTTCCGATGCTCTTCGCCCTTGTACGGCCATATACCGCATAATCAACCTTTCCTGTAGGTATGGATATGATCAGTCCTTCTTCCTCATACGGAAGATCTGTCTCATAATTCAAAAGGATATCCGCTTCATCCGAAAAAAGCATCTGCATCACGTCGCTTTTGTCGGCAAGACTCAGCTTTACGCTCATATTAAGACGTTCGGCAAGCTGATAGACAAGCTCTACGTTATACCCCTGATATCCTCTCTTATTATCTTCATAGGAAAAAGGCTTAAAATCCGTATAGCCTGCCGCGGTAAACCCAGTTGCTTTGTCCCCTGCCGCACTTCTGTCAAATTCAGTGAAGCTTATTGAAGAGCTCAGGACCAACCAGGCAATCAGCGTAATTAACAAAGAGGCAGCAAAAATTACAGCTGCCCCTATAATAACAATATATCTGTTCCGTTTAAATAAACTTGATCTTTCAGTATCCATCCGAGCACCGCATAAAAAACAGGAAAAAACAGATGCTTATAAATACTTATACATCTTCCAGCGCAAACTCATCAGTGACGATCTCCTCGACAACCTCTTCCTCGGTCTCGGGAGTCGGTATAAATTCCGTCAGATACGCGTCGGGAGAAAGCCCTGCCATCATGGCGGGTATATTCAGGATGATCCCATCCATGCTGTACGGAAGCGTTAACGTGATCGCGGAGGAAACGGGATTCCCTCCTTTTTCCTGCGTTATCTCGACTATCATGGAAAAATTCTGGCCCATGGTTGAAGCCATTCCGCGTTCATCCTCGTAGAGCTTTGCAACCCTCTCACCGCCCACATTCACCTCTATCTTATACGGAGCCTCTACCTTTTTTCCGTCATATTCGATAGCCTTATTGTCAAAATATACTGTATGACCCCTTCCGATCACAAACATGAGTGCGGCTATGATAATAAGGACAAGAATAAGCCCTCCCCTGAATAAAAGAGTCCGTTTATTCATTACGCCTCACCTCCGCTCTGCTGCTGTTCGAGCCTTAGCTGCTCTCCTGCCTGGCTTCTGGCTCTGCGCTTTTTGGTCTCATACATGACAAGGGCTATTGTTATTACCGCATAGGAAACAAATACTCGGAAGTATTCGCCTATCATGGAATCGCCGGTAATCTTTGCGCCTGCCGCCGGAGCCACGATAAACATCATGTGGAACAATATAACGCCAAGGAACACATTCCCTATCGAAGCCTTGTCAACGGAAGCTCCTCCTACAAGGAGTGCCGCTATACAGAACATTCCGATCTGCGAATGGGAGCTGTAGGTTGCGATATTGCCCATGTTCTGAAGATATATGACCATTCCGATATCTGCAAGTATTGTAGAGATCACGATTGAGATTATCCTTGTCCTCTCCACATCAATTCCTGCATCCTTTGATACTTCCATGTCCTGGCCTACCGCCCTCATGTCCTGGCCAAGCTTTGTCTTCCTGAACCAGATGATGAAGAAGCATAAAAGGGCGATGATCACGAAGGTCATTACCGGAATATCCGCCCCGAATATCCTTAATGGGATAAGCCTGTCAAGCTTCTGGCGCATTGAAAGAAGACTGACCGTATTACGGATTCCGTATCCTCTCGGAAGCTTAATGCTTGAATGCTTTATGGGGATCACCGGTCCCATCATATACAGTACTACCATCTGATAGATACCGTTTATGAAGAAGCTCATAATATAGCTTGTTATCATCTCACGTCCCTTGGCCATATTAAGGATCTTCCCGCAGAAGACCCCGAGGCCTATGGCTATCGGAAGAGATATGATCACCGCAAGCACCATGGCGGGGATCCCGACTATCTGCCAGTCACAGACTAAGATAAGTCCTATCTCTCCAGCCATCGCGCCGAGGGTCATTCCGAAGTTAAGACCCATGCCCGCCATTATGGGTATGAGAAGGCTCAAAATCAGGAAGGTGTTCCTGCCCATTCTCGTAACTATCTCATTGAAAAGATAGCTCGGTGAGAATCCGGAAAGCGGGATACAGACCGCGCAGATCACCACGAACATTATGGGAACAGGATTGTTCTTTAAAAGCTCTACGGGGTTTATGTTAAGACTCTTTTTATTCGTACTCATCTTCCGCCCTCCGTTTTCCTGGTCAGAGCATAAAGGATCATGCCCTGGGATACTATGATCCTCACAACCTCGCTCATGTCCATGTGAACCATATTATTCATGACAGTAGGGGTCATGGTAACTATTCCCTGGAACAGAAACGTTCCGATTATGACGTTCGCGATCGAAGCCTTGTTCACGCTCGCCCCGCCTATGAGTATCGCCGACACGGCCGGAAGCGCCATATAGAAGGGAGCCATGTAAAGCTGTATGAAACCGAAGCCCTGCTCATAAACCAGGATTCCGATCGCCGCAAGCCAGGTCGAAAGCACAACAGACAGAAGTCTCATTTTATCAACATTGATTCCGGATGCCCTCGCGAATACGGGGTTTGAACCCACGGCAGTCATGGCCGTGCCTGTCTTTGTATGAAGGAAGGCCCACATTCCGAAAGCAAACAGGGCAAAGAAAATGATCGTCCCAGTGGGGATAACGAGATTTCCTATCTTTATCTGGAGGATGCTTGCAAGCGCCTGGCTGTAATAGCCCTCTAAGGAGATCGTGGTACGAAGACCTTTCCCGGCAAGTCCCCAGACCATGTTCGGGCTGTGATAGGGAAGCAAGAGCCACATCATGCACATGAAGGAAACTGATGAGAAGCCCACATAGGTGGCTATCATCATCTCCCCTCCCTTTATCTTGTTTAAAAGCCATCCGTATCCGGTCCCGAGCAAAAGCGCAAAGGGCGTTGCGAGAAGCATAGCCATTACAAATGAAAACCCGCCCGTGAAACCGAATTCTATGGAAAGCGTCGCTCCCAGAAGACCGGAAATTATGCCGAGAGGAAGCCCGAAATTCAGTCCGCAGCCTGAATGCACCATCGGTACCATCGCAAGCACCATTATCGCATTCCAGGTGAAGCGGTTTATCGTATTTGTGATCTGGGTCGGCAGATCCGCTCCGACGATCGGAGCCATGATATACAGTAACAACAGAAAACCGGCTATGATAAGCCTCGGCAGTCCGAAGCTCTTTGCAAAGTCGCGGAGGTTTTCCTTTATGCTTTTCTTTTCAGCTGTTTCGTTCATTTTATTCCTCCTACCTTACCTGGCTTACCATAAGCATTCCGAATTCCTCGGAAGGATGATCCGCAGGAAGGATCTGCGCTATCTTCCCCCCGGATACGATCGCTATCCGGTCGCATACCTGTCTGAGCTCTTCAAGCTCCGAGGAGATCATCACAACCGTGACCCCGTTTTCCCTGTTAAATGTCTTAAGCGCCTGAAGGACGAGGGCTTTTGCGCCTACATCTATACCCCTTGTGGGCTCGGAAACGAATAAGAGCCTCGGCTGCAGCGCAAAGGCCTTGGCAAGGCAGATCTTCTGCTGGTTGCCTCCCGAAAGCTCCTTTGCCTTCTGCTTTGTCCCGGTACATTTTATTGCCAGTTCAGCTATATATTTTTGCGTTATCTCCTCGATAGCCTTCTCATCACGCCATTTAACAAGTCCTCCGAGATAATTCTTAAGGAACTTGTTCTGTATCTGCATGGCGGGAAAAGCGATGTTCCAGCCTAAAGTCTCGTCAAGCAGGAGCCCGACGCCTCTTCTGTCCTCCGATACGAAGGCAATGGAAGAATCCAGGCATCTCCTCGGATTGTTTAAAGGTATCTCGTGCCCGTCAAAAACCACGGTGCCTCCGGCTTCATAAAGCCCCATGATGCCGTTGGGGATCCCGAGCTTCCCCTGGCCGGCCAGTCCGCCGATCCCGAGGATCTCCCCTTCCTTGACCTCAAAGCTCACATCCCTGACGGTCTCTCCCGGCATATCTACCCACAGTCTTTTTACGGACATTATGGTATTTAGCCCCGAACTGTCCCGCACCTCTTTATTTGAGGATGTATCCACCTGACGGCCGACCATCCATTTCGTAATCTGGGAAACGTCAGTATCCTTAGCCGGAACATCCTCTACCAGATAACCGTCTCTCATAACAACTACACGGTCACAGACTGAAAGGATCTCATGAAGCCTGTGTGTAATAAAGATGACTGCTATGCCTCTTTCGGCCATTCCCTTTATCGACTCTAAAAGGATCTCCGCCTCTTTCTCGGTGAGCACGGCTGTAGGCTCATCCAGTATCAGGATCTTCATATTATCCTTTGAGAGCTCCCTCGCTATCTCGGTAAACTGCTTATGGCCGACGGGCATATCCTTTATCAGCATATCAGCATCAATATGGATGCCCATTTTACCGATAGCTTCGTGAGCCTTCTCATGCATCTCGTTCCTGTCAAGGGTTCCCATCCTCTCGCCGAAGATCTCTCCTATCACATTTTTCTTTTTGGGTTCCCTGTTTAAAAGGATGTTCTCTGTGGAGGAAAAGCCCGGAATAAGAGAAAATTCCTGGTGCACCATGCCTATCCCTGCCTCTAAGGCATCAAAGGGAGTATTGAAGACAGCCTTTTTACCGTTGATCAGGATATCCCCCGTGTAGCCTCCGGTCTCCCTGATAACGTCTGCGCCGAAGACGATCTTCATGAGGGTCGATTTTCCCGCTCCGTTCTCACCGACAAGGCCTATTACCTCTCCTTCCTTAAGGGAAAGGTTTATATCCATAAGCACCTGGTTCCCGAAGAAATCCTTTTTGATATTTTTAAGCTCCAATAAGGGGGCTTTTGAATTATCCATGTCAGATCCTTTCAATACATAATTGTAATCATCCGTGATCTGCTTCGAAAATCACGTTAATCGATAAACGCGCACCTTGCGGCAAAGAAACAAAACCTGTTTATCTTTTGCTTCCTTGCCTCAAAATACGCTAAAAAGGACAAAGTCTGTTGATACAAACTCCTTACACAGGGAAAGGGGCAAAACCGCCCCTTTCCCTGCAAAGTTTTCCGGCAAATAATAACTATTTCCCTGAAACTTTATAACACAAAAACCTGAAGATTTTTGCTGATAATGGATTTATGGAATAAAATCCCATCATAGTATTAAATTTACTTGATCGTGAAGTACTTCTCAGGAACTTCAACTTCCGTTGATCCCATGTAATGTCCGGGATTGCCCATGATATATGTATCCTGGTATACAAGGAATACATTATCTGACTTAACGCCGGTCTCAACGTTTGTATAGTTGGATCCGTTCCAAGCCGCGTTAGGTGAGAATACCTGGTAAGCCTTTGCGATATCATCAATATCTTCAAGTTCGCTGGTTCCGTCGATAACGTTCATTGCATGCTGTGCAAGACCTGCAGATACGGTGTAACCATAGGAATAAGCCCAGGTTCCGAAACGTCCTTCTCCGCCCTTCTCACAGATGGCTTCTTCAACCTTTGCAAGGATCTTCTCGAAGTCGCCTGCCTCTGCGGTGAGGTCAAGTCCCAGAGCTCCGGGATAGCCCATAAGAGGTGAAGGAAGGTCTGCCTCGATGAAGTATCCGCCATACTCTAAAAGCTGCTTAAGAAGAGGCTCCGTATGAGCATCGTTTGTACAGAAGTAAGCTGAATTTGTGCCGTACTTCTCAACCCACTCGGGAACATGCTCTAAGATGTAAGCCTGTGCACCGGCTACGCCGACATCGGTGGTCGGATCGGGAGCTGTCTCCATTTCGAAACTCATTCCGAACTCCTCGCAGGCTGCCTTCATGATCGCAACACGGCGGCTCATGGTCTCATAGGACATATGACGAGGGAATGAAATGTGGACAAAGGTATCGCATCCAAGCTCATGAGCTGTGCGGATGATAAGATATCCTCTTGCAACGAAATCGTTGTTGCAGACAAGATCTGCCGCACTGCCGATCTCGGGAAGATCCTCATGGGATTCTCCTGCGATACAGAGGATGTCAGGCCTTCTTTCCTTTATCTGACGGAAAGCCTCGGTGGTTCCGGGGATAGCCTGGTTTACGATGATGGCCTTCATATCGGGGTCATCTGAAAGGTTTACTATAGTCTGGATAGTCGTCTCAAGCTCTTCGGTAAAGTTATCGGGATAAATGGCAAGCTTTACTCTGTCTTCGCCATACATCTCCTGGAAAGCCTCTGCTCCACGTCTGTCATCTTCTGACTGAGAAACGGAACCTGTTACGATACCGATATGGTAATCGCCTGAAGCCTCGGCCTCGGCATCGGTGCTCTCCGCATCCGCATCTGCCTTGTCCTCTGTATCTGCCTCATCCTTTTCTTCGGCTTCAACGGCCTCTTCAGTAGTCTCAGCAGGCTCAACCGTTGAAATCTGTGCCGTGCCGGCCGCGCCGCCGCAGGCAGTGAGGGCAGCCATAGCCAAACCCATTACTAATGCTGCAATTTTTCTTTTCATTTTTGCCTCCATATTTATTAATGATACATCGCCGGACAATGAAGCATTATCACTCCCGGCAACAAAAACACTAAAAAATTTTATCATAAACGCCCTGTATACGTCAAGGTATAGACCTCTGATTATTCACCATTTTTTTATTTATTCTTTACTGATTCTTTATTCGCAGGTCGTTAAGTACCCTGTTGAAATAATCCGGAACCGGGGCTTCGGTAAGTATCCTTTCACCGCTTACCGGATGCGTAAAGCCAAGTGTCCTTGCGTGGAGGGTCTGCCCGGTCAGGTTGTACCGTGATCTCGAGTTTGAATAAACCTGATCCCCGAGTATAGGGTGTTTCAGATATGCCATGTGAACCCTGATCTGATGAGTGCGTCCTGTCCTGAGCCTGCATTTTATAAAGGTGAACTGACTGAATCTCTCAAGAACCGTAAACGTGGTGACCGCTTCTTTGCCATCGTTAAAATCAACGGCCATTTTTTTCCGTTCCCTGTGATCCCTTCCTATAGGGGCATCGATCGTCCCGGAATCTTCGCAGATATTGCCATGCACGATCGCGATATACTCCCGGTCGACAGAATGCTCCTTAAGCTGATCGGCGATGCTTTTGTGTGAAATGTCATTCTTACAGGCAATAACGGCCCCTGTGGTGTCCTTGTCTATACGATGCACTATCCCTGGACGGAGTACGCCATTGATCCCCGAAAGCGAAGTGCAGTGATACATAAGGGCATTAACGAGTGTCCCGTTATAGTGGCCGGCGCCGGGATGCACGACCATACCCTTCGGTTTGTTGACAACAATGACGTCATCATCTTCATACAGGATATCTAAGGGAATGTCTTCAGGCAGGATATCGGGGATGACCGCCTCGGGGACAGATACGGAGACGTTATCTCCTTCCTTTAGGACGGTGCTTGATTTGCATGGTCTTCCGTCAATAAGGACGGCATTGTCTTTTATAAGCTTCTGGATATAGGAACGGGAAAGCTCCTCACAGGAAAGGGAAAGATATCTGTCTACCCTTATTCCCGCATATTCGTCATAAACCTCAAATGAATACTCGTTCATTATCTTAATTTTTTTTAATTCTTTTTCTTAAATCTTATCTCTTCCTTCAGCGCTTCCAGATCCTCATCCTTATATTTGAAGATCAGCAGAAGCATCAGGATCACGATGGAACAGGAAACATACATGTCGGCGACATTGAATATCGGAAAGTTGATAGCCTTGATATAAATAAAGTCCCTGACAGAGTTTAGCGTCAGTCTGTCGATCATATTTCCGATGCCTCCGGCTGCGATAAAGACAAGCAATACCCTCAGATCCGTATATTTGTCTCCGTCCGGAAGCCGTATTATCAAAAACAGTATGCATAATACCACGACAACGGAAACAATAATGAAAAAAACCTGATGACCGGACAGAAGTCCCCAGGCGGCACCGGTATTTCCTCCCGGGAGATAATAAAGCTCAAGAATTCCCGGGATCAGTTCAAAAGCGGGTTTGTCCATCAGATTTGCCTCGGCGGCTTTTTTTGTAAGCAGGTCTATAAAGACCAGCCCCAGCATAAGCATGATATCTAAAAGTATCCTGAAAGTCCTGTTCATAAAGCTTCACTCCCCGCACGGCCTGAAGCGGCTCATGCGATCACTCTTCTTATTGTTGATCTGTACACATTCCCTGTTTTACAGTAATTCTATTTTTATAAAACATGGCAGAAACGTGTGCATTTTTACAAATTCTGTGCAATAAAGGATCTAATCCGGTAAATCCTATCCGCATCCTAATATTCTTAAAATTTTTTTATATCTTCGCTCAATATTTATTCATTATTTTTCATCATCATATTCAAGCTCCGAGAGAGCAAGAAGCATTTCGTCCACGGATACGTCTCTTACTATTACGGCATTTCCTATCCCTTTAAGCAGGATGAACTTAAGCCCTGCCTCGTCATTCTTTTTATCCGAAGCGGTCAGGGCGGCTATCTTTTCCTTATCCATGCCTTCTGCCGAGATAGGGAGACCGAAGGGAACGAACATATCCCTGATCTCGTAGTAATCCTCCATCTCTATAAGCCCCCGTTTATATGAGATGAAAGCCGCGGCACAGCTTCCGAGCGCCACGCATTCCCCGTGGGAAAGCCTGAGATCATAGAACTTTTCGATGGCATGCCCTAAGGTATGGCCGAAATTAAGCAGCGCCCTCTCGCCTTTTTCATAAGGATCCTGAGAAACTACATCTCGTTTTATCCTGACGCTTTCGTAGATCATTTTTCTGAGAAAATCAGGCTCTCTTTCGGTAATGGGATTAAAATTGTTGATAAGCCACTCATAGAAAGCGCCGTTTTTAATAAGCCCTGCCTTTAATACCTCTGCCATCCCCGATGAAAACTGCCTTGCGTCCAGGGATGATAAGGTTGAAATATTTATGTAAACCAATTTGGGCATATAAAAGGCTCCGACCATATTTTTGTAAGCATTAAAATCAACACCGGTTTTGCCACCTATGCTTGAATCCGCCATGGAAAGAAGCGTTGTGGGTATCTGGACGAAATCGATCCCCCTCATATATGTCGCCGCGGTAAAGCCCGAAAGGTCCCCTGTAACCCCGCCGCCTAAGGCAATTATGACATCCCTTCTGTTGAAACCGTTTTCAATAAGAAACCGGTACGCATCCGATACCGTTTCAAGGTTTTTACTCTCTTCTCCCGCCTGAAACACAAATGTCTTAACGGTTTCAAAGCTCCCCAAAAGATCCTTTTTCACCTCTTCGGCATACAGTCCGGATACATTAGAATCGGTAATGACGCACAGCTTTCGCTTTGTGTCATAAAGCTTTAAAAGCTCTTCCCGAAGCCTCGCAAAGGAATCCTCTATCACAATATCATAGCACTTGTCATTATTTAAATATACTTCAAGTCTTGAATCCATAGCTTTCCTCATGGCGCTTGACGGATTTATCGCGCACTCGGCCAGGATAAACCTGTCCGATTGCCGCGTTATCCGTCAAATGCGCGCTCGTGCAAGCACGGTGCGCGCTTGACGAGCTATCACACACTCGGCCAGGATAAACCTGTCCAATTGCCGCGTTATCCGTCAAATGCGCGCCCGTGCATGCACGGCGCGCGCTTGACGGATTTATCGCGCAAAATAAAGCCCCTTGCCTTGAGCAAAGGGCCTTGATTCCTAGAATCTGTTTTGAAGCGCCGCTGCCGGCGATTCGAAGGCTCCGGAGAGTATCTCCTGAAAGTCTCCCGAAATATCCACGCTTTTAGGTGTGATAATGAAGATATGGCTCGAAATCTTCTGAAGATTTCCCCCGATCGCGTATGTGGAACCTGAGGCAAAATCGATTATCCTCTGCGCCACATCCATATCCAGGCCTTCCATATTTAAAACCACCGTACAGTTATCAAGAAGAGTATCGGTTATCTCTCTCGATTCGTCAACAGATGTCGGCTTTACGACCACAACAGAATTTCCGTTTGAAGTCGTACGGGCGTTCTTTCTGAGTGAAACCATATTCTTAGGCTTTTTGACGAACTTATCCGAAGGCTCGTCATCTATTGTTTCGGAACGCAGCGGTTTCTTAAAGCTTCTTCTTTGCGGAGCCTGCTCTTCTTCATCGTCTTCGTCAAAATATTCGTCGTCATCATAATCGTCGTCATTTACTCTGATAGAATCAAGCAGCTTGTCTAAAAATGCCATTTTTCTCCCTCTTTCCTCTGTCTTGAGCTCTTGTTTTCCCGGACATCATTTCATACGCTGTAATCCCTCTCCCCAAAAACAGATGTTCCGATGCGAACATGCGTAGCTCCCTCTCTGATAGCTGTTTCATAATCGTTAGACATGCCCATCGATAAGATATCCATTAATACATTATCTATGTTTTTACGCCCTATGTCAATGGATAATTGCCGCAATTTATGAAATACGGCAGAATTCTCTTCCGGAACCGCTACATATGGTGCAACAGTCATAAGCCCCATGATCTTTATACCGGGCAGAGCCGCAATATCTCTTACAAGCCTCTCTGTATCTGAAACGCTCACCCCGAATTTGCTCTCTTCCTGCCCTACGTTTACCTCAATGAGGACTTTTACGATAACGTCCTTTTTTATGGCTTCTTTTGAAATTGCCTCAGCAAGCTTAAGCGAATCAACGCTGTGGATCATATAAGCCTTCCCGACCACATATTTCACCTTGTTTGTCTGGAGATGTCCGATAAGATGCCACCTTATGTCTGAAGGAAGCCTTTCATATTTATCAGTAAGCTCCTGGACCTTATTTTCTCCGAAATCCCGTATGCCTTCCGCATAAGCCTCTTCGATCATCTCCACGGGCTTCGTCTTTGAAACGGCTATGAGGCATACTCCGCTTTCGTCTCTCCCTGCCGCTTCACAGGCTTTTCTTATATTGTTTTTTACTGTTTCAAGATTGTCTTTGATCATGATAATTTCACGTAATAATTTATATATGTCAGTAAATCCTGTGTATGATCATTCATAAATAAAATCGTTTTCATTAACGCTGTCCCCTTTGAGGACTATATGGTCATAGACGCTTAAGCCATACTCCGTATTTGACTTTACTATGGAATACTCGTCATTCTGGTAAAGTATCGTGATCTGCTTGAAATCGGCATATCCCTTGTTTATATTATATACTCCGATTAGCGTCCCCTGTTTGCTGACCGGATACTTTTCGCCGTTATCAGGCCTCACGACATAATCACCTATGGAGAATACGGATTCATCCACATAATACTCCTCATCTGTCTGGTTATAGATAGTCGCCTTCACAAATTCGGTGGATACGGTTCCGTCCTCCAAATAGGTCTCCCTTAGGAAACCTGTCTCATCACTGTTGCCGCCCCCCGCAAGGAAGCCCGTCGGGATCAGGTAAAAGGATTTCTCAACGATAGCCGAATTCGGTATCTTGAGCCCTTCTTCGGCGTTCGACAGAAGTTCGACCTCTATATAGCGGTCAGTCGCAAAGGTTATCATGGAATTGTTAAAGTCAAGCTTTGCATAGATCTGTCCTTCCTGTCTTAAGATGGTGACATAGGCCCATGATGTATAATTATTCTTTAAAAACCTTACATTTATGTAGTTTTCATTCTCAAGCTCTTTACTCTTTTCTTCATCGATCTCAACTACGATGCTCCATTCCTCGCTTGTTATAAGCTTGTAGGCCGGCTCGCCCTCGGCAATAAGGTCATTGTTGTGAAACTGCTTCTTTTTATAAGCCTCCCGGTCAAAATTCGCAGCCGTAACCTCTTCCGCCGTAAGAGTCTCATATCCGTCATTGCTGTAGACCACTATACCGGAATCCCCTGCGTATCCGAAACTTATCGAATCGGCAAGATTCGCGGCCGAAAGTGAATCTATCCCGGAAAGCACCTTGTAGTTTGCAAGCTTGACGACCGTTCCTTCTATATCAAATTTGAAATCATAAGTATCTATAAAGGAAGCAGGCGAAAAACCGGTCGCAAACGTGGATATCTGGGTCTTCAGCTCGCTCATGTCCTCGTCGGAAAGTGAAACCCCTTCATCGGCGCCCTTATTGAGCATTTCGGATATCTCGCCGGATGAGTCGACCGTATACACCATGGAATTCTTTGCAACCCTCTCGCCTTCTCTTGCATAATAATTCACATAGCCGGAATAGTTGCTCATGACTACTTCTTCAGAACGAAGAGCGATCCCGGTATATGTATTGTTCACGGCAAGGGAGCCAAGAGATACCTCGTACGGCGTTATGGGAGTACTTCTGAAATATGAGACAATAACTATAATAATGTACACAAAAAGGACAATAAAGATCACAAGCCCCAGATTAATATTGATAGGAGGCCTGTACTTTATTATCTTCTGCGGTTTATTGCTCTTTCCCCTTTTTCCTTTATTTCCCCTTCTATCTGATGCCAAAACTAATACCGACCCCTGAGCAAGCCCCTTACAGCGAAACTATAACCATGGCTTTAAGATAATCGGACAGCTCCGCTTCATTTACTGACATACTGATAACAAAATCGACCGTAAACTGATTGGATATTTTGTCAAGCTTTCTGATTATAGCCTCGATCTCATCATGTGATTCCACGTAAGCAAGATTCAAAAAGCTGTCAAAATACACCTGAGAAAGGTCATGATCCTGGGAAACTATCCCACATACGAATCCCATGAATTCATCCGTGTTTTCAAGAGGATATTCCGAAACATTTATCAGCCTGATCTTATTCTTAAGCTCATACATATGCTTGGAATTCTTATCAAGATATACGATATTTCCCATCGTTGTGGAAACCGCGTTATTCACGTTCTCAAGCAGATACTTTGTTTTGCCCTTTCCCTTGTCCCCGACGATTAACTGTATCAATACGATGTCCTCCTTTTACCTTTTTGCCCCGGCACTTACGCCGCGCTTTGCTTTATTGTAATGTATTTCAAAATAAAAAACAAGTTATAAACTGTTGTTACGATCCTGCGCACGGCAGTTGCATCAACCTGTAACAAACTATTCATACGCAAGCAGGGCGCTCATCTGGTCGTAGAGTGTTTCCCTGCTTTCTGCATTGAGAACCACGGAAATGCACGGATCTCCTGTTTCATTCCGGGACAGGAGTATAAGGCAGGATCCCGCTGCCTTGGTAGTGCCGGTCTTCCCGCCGATGACGGTAACTCCGGCCGGAACCTCTGCTCCGCCTGAAAGATACATGTTTGACGACATAAAGCTTAGCTCCTTTGAATTACCTTCAGCGTCGGCATACTTAAATGAATACTCCGGTTTTTGCAGTATCTCGACAAACTTCGGATTCTTTACAGCCTCGTTGAAAATAAGATAAAGATCGTATGCGGTCGTATAATGATTCTCGTCGGTAAGTCCGTGCGGATTGGCAAAATTCGTATTTGTAGCTCCCAATGCCCTGGCTTCGGAATTCATACGGTCAACAAAGGCCGCTTCGGAACCGGAGATATATTCCGCGATCATGATAGCCACATCATTTGCGGAATACATTAAAAGCGCATGAAGCGCCGCTTCCAGGGTCATTTTATCCCCTTCCCTCAGAGGGATAACCTGTGCCCCCGATTCCGTTATCTTAACATTATTTGAAGCTATAAGCACATCGGAAAGATTCCCGTATTTGAGCGCAATAAGAGCAGTCATAACTTTTGTGATGCTTGCGGGGTTCATCCTGTTATGAACACCTTTTGCTATCAGCGTTTCCCGTCCGGCCACGTTAAACAGCCCCTCCACCTCGGCGGATGACAGATTCACCGTTTCGGGAACGAGCTCCCCGCCCGCAACACAAAGATCATAGGCAAAGGGCTCAGCTGTTTCACTGCTGACATTTGAGTCAAGCGAATAGGCAGAAACCGCCTCAATGTTAAAAGGTGTCGTAAGATCTTCCCCACAGCCTGTCAAAAACAAAAGCATGGCTGAAAAGATCAGTAGGAAAAAAAGCATACCCGTTTTATTTATACATCTCACGCCATTCCATATCCCCTCGATCCAGCGATTTGATGAGAAGCTCAGCCGTAGCCAGATTTGTAGCGATCGGGATATTATGGATATCGCACAGCCTTACAATATATCCGACATCAGGCTCAGAAGATTTCGGAGATAAAGCATCCCTTAAAAAGATCATGAGATCTATCTCGTTCTGCTCTATCTGGGCCCCAATCTGCTGTTCCCCTCCAAGGTGTCCGGCTAAAAACTTATGGATAGAAAGATTCGTGACTTCTTCTACCAGCCTGCCGGTCGTGCCCGTGGCAAACAGAGTGTTCTTTGCAAGAATACCCCGATAAGCGATGCAGAAATTCTGCATCAGCTTCTTTTTGGAATCATGAGCTATAAGCCCAATATTCATTTGTAACCCTCCTGTAAACCTCCCTGTATTAAAAGGCATATAGCCCCTTAAATCACTTAATGTATTAAACGGTTGATACGGTACCCCAAAAGGCATATACCGAAAAGCCGCCCCAAAGAATGTTTTTTATTCAAACAGATCACGGGACTGTAAACCGACGTTCAGGCATAATCCGATACCGATGAAGATACTCACGAGAGATGTAAGACCGTAGCTGAAAAATGGAAGCGGAAGCCCCGTATCCGGAAGTATCATGGTCGTGACACCGATATTGATAAAAGTCTGAAAACCTAAAAGCCCTGCCATACCTCCTGCTATGATCATTCCGGCGGTATCCTCGGCCTTAGCCGCGATCAGCACGCATTGCAGAACGATGATAAAAATAAGGATGATTATGGCACAGCATCCGATAAAGCCTAATTCCTCCCCCGCTATCGTGAAAATAAAGTCAGTCTGCGCCTCGGAAATAAAATTCCCGTTTTTTACGGAACTGATAACGTTGTTATTTAACCCCTTCCCGTTCAGCTGGCCGGAACCTATCGCGGTGATCGAATTGAGCTGCTGATATGCCTCCGTAGAAGCGTACTCATCCGGCTTAAGCCACGCTAATATCCTCTTTTGCTGGAAATCGTTTATTATCGTCTGACCTTCCCTGGTGACAAGATTGAAAAAGACTATCGAAGCAGGCACTGCCAGAGCGATCACCGGAAGGATGACTTTATAGCTTAAGCCTCCTATATACATGATCACGGCGAAAATCGCAAGGATCATTAAGGAAGTGGACAGATCCGGCTGTTTAAATATCAGGTAAAATAAAGGGATAACCAAAAGGAAACAGGCGGTTATCATCCTGATCGAATTGATCACTGCCCTATGTTTCATAATAAACTGTGCGTAAAATAAAATCAATAAAATTTTAACAAGTTCGGAGGGCTGGAAACGGAAGCTTCCTATCTCAAACCATCTCTTTGCGCCGCCTCCGCTGTCGCCAAAAAGCCGCACCAGGATGAGAAGCGCTATGGAGAAGATGTAGATGATCCAGTAGAATTTCAGGATAAAGTGATAATCTATAAGTGAAATTACAAGCATCGCAATAAAGCCTATGATAAGGCCCTGGATCTGTCTGGACTGAAGGTCGGATTTCGCGCTGCCGATAAGAAGGATCCCGAGCACCGACGCGCCGATACAGCACAATATAAGAAACACATTATATTTCCTGAAATTATAGTTTTCAAACAGTGACTTTATCGTTCTCATATAAAAATCCCGGACTTACGTCAGTAAATCCTTTCGAATTTATTAAGTCTCTTCCTTATCGTCGGCTCTGCGCCTGACCTTAAGATCCGAAAGGCCCCCAATGGCTAACTTCTCGGTGTTTTCAGGGATGATCTCTTCAATTACGATCGCATCATCCTTCACAAACAGTATCTTCGGGGCTGTCTTTGCCCTGAACAGGCTTCTTCTTACGAACTGCGTCAAAACCTTTTCGCCTATGCATACACGTACGGGCTTAAGTTCATCGGCAATGACGAAATTTCCCTTATCTCCCTTGGAGCCGGCCTTTGCCGTACCGTAAAGTGTCCCGAAGATTATTATATTACCGGCAGATATGACCTCTCCTCCCGGATTAACATCTCCAAGCACGACAATATCTGTATCTGCCTCCAGTATCTCTCCTGCGCGGACGGTCCCGTTGTAATAGCTTGTAAGCATATTCCCGCCGTTAGTGATGAACCTGTTTGCGGCTTTGAAATACTGGCTGCTGCGCTCATCGTCGTCACCCATGATATGGATCACCGTAAGGTCGGTATTGTCGCTTATCGCATCGACTAAAAGCCTCTCCTCCTCCGGATAGAGTTCCCTTCCCTCAAAGGAGATAACCAGCTTCGCTTCCCCGAAAAAAGACGCCGATTCCCTGAATTTTCTTCCCAACGCCGTATAAAGGGATTCAAATGGTATATCGGGATTGAGTATTACCGTGAGTCCGTCCGTATACTTTTTAATTACCACTTCATTCATAGAATAGCCCTCTAATCGTAAATGTCCTAATCTTCTATAATCTCCTGATCGGAGGAATCGGCTATGCCGTTTATCAGCGTATCCAGATCTTCAAGTTCGAAATAATATTTAAAGACGTCTGAGGCCAGTGCCGCGGCATTTGCGGAAGTATATCCGAAAGCGATACGTACCGCAAGCGAGATCTCCGGATTCTCATAGGGAGCATATCCTAAGAACAGGGCGTGGTTGGTCCTGGACTTTGAGGTCTGTGCGGTCCCCGTCTTACCCGCCACTGAAAGTTTAAGCCCCTGGAGTGATTTTGTCCTGAGTGCCACAAGCCTCATGCCTGTCTTTATATCATTCCATGTGGATTCCCTGAGCTTAACATGGTTCCTGACAGTGGCAAACCCTTTCTTTACTGTCTTACCGGAAGGATCGAGCACCTTCTCTACCAGGGAAAGATTGTAGCATTTTCCGCCGTTTGCAATGGTATTTACATATCTTGCAAGTCCGATGGTGGTATAGTTATGCGAGCCCTGCCCGATAGCGGAGTCGATCGGAAGGGTATCCGAAAATTTCGGTTCGTTTTCCTCCATCTCTATGCCCGTCTTTTCCGTAAGGCCGAATTGATCCGCATATACCTTCAGCTTATCAAGGCCCAGCTTCTCGTTATATTTTACGGTCATCAGATTTGTGCTCAGACGGTAACCCACTTCATAAAAGAAAGAATTACAGGAGTGCTCTATGGCATGAGTAACATCGAGCCTTCCGTGGCCGCCCGGATATACCCAGCAGGTCTTTTCTATATCAAGGCTTTCTATTTTGTATGTGCCCTTGCAATACAGGGTCTCTCCTGAATTGATCACCCCGTTTTCAAGCCCTGCGGCCGCGCTGACCATTTTGAAGGTCGATCCGGGCGCTGTCATCTGCTGAGTCGCGTTGTTATACATGGGACTCGACAGATCGGCCATCAGCTTGGCGTAATAGGCGGAATCTATCGTATTGGTAAGCCGGTTTGCATCATAGCCCGGATAAGTCACGCAGGCGAGCACCTCTCCTTCCATATTCATTACAACGCACGATCCCGAGCATGGATCGAGGGCGAGCTGGGAAGGCGTGATCTCGATATTTGCGATCTTATTGATCATAAAATCATAAGGTGTCTTGATCCCGTTCTCCACCTGGCTCTTTTCCGAACCGGTAGCATAAACCACGTTCTGTTCAAACAGTATCATGCAGATATCTCTTCCCGAGATATCGTTGTCATGAATCATTGATTTATATATCCGCTTCGAAAAACCGCTGTCGTTTCTGAGCTCATCTATTATGTAATCGACAAGCTTTATATAAACCTCTTCGGTATCAAGGTACTCTGAAGACGTGTTGAATCTGGCTATGTCTATCCAGTTCTGTGAAAGGCAGTACATCAGATATTCCTTAAGCGAGATCGTTTCATCGACCGCCCAGGCGATATATGTAGGATCCTCCCTGTTCACCTCGCCGGAAAGGATGACCCCGAGGTTTGATGAGTTAAGCCTGCTTACGATATAGCTTTCATACAGCTGGAACTGCGAGGGCAGCTCCCTGTACGGGGTGGTGCCATTTATAAGCTCATCCCTCAGCGCCTCAAGAGTATCTGCCTGTTTTATGAGAAAGGCCTCGTATACCTTCTGCTCATAAGGATGGGCATTCTTTTCCTGAAATCTTGTTATATCGATAACATTGTTATTGAACAGTGCATAATAGACATCATCTATGGGGATCATCATGAGGGAGGACTTAACGACCGAATTGTCATATTCCTTCACGTTTACTATCTTTGAAACAAGTATCCCCGAAAGCTTCTGCTCCATGAG
This sequence comes from Lachnospiraceae bacterium, assembly GCA_024684065.1. The sequence goes on along the minus strand of JAIKXO010000067.1, from coordinate 11,203 downwards.
ATTATATATGGAACGCTGAAGATCAGCGTCAATCGAGAGATATACGTCATCTCCCGCAACGGGATCCACATGCTCGGAGGTTTCAATGATCTTTCCGACGTTATCCGTAAATACGACGTCCTTTCCCTTCACGCCCTGGAGATATTCCTCCATCGCCTTTTCTATCCCCGCTTTTCCGACCGTATCTGTTATCGTGTATTCATGGGACGATTCGCTAAGCTCCGAAAGATCCTCCTGTGAGGCGTTCCCTACATAGCCAAGGATATGCGCCATATATTCCGAATCATTATACCTTCTCAGAAGCTTTTCCTCTATATCCACGCCCTGAAGGGTATTCTTGTTCTCCATCACGGCGGCCACCGTTTCGTCGGATACATCATCAGCTATGACGGTAGCCAGGTATTTCTGATAGCTGTTTGTGCTCAGGGAATATCTGACAGTGATGATCTTTAAGATCTCCTCCTTTGAAAAGCCCTCCATCGGGACGAATTCCCGCTCGCCGTCCTCGTTTATCCGATAAGTCCCTATCCCATAGTTTCTGCTTTCGCAGAGATATTCTATGACTTCCTCGGGTGTCGAATTTCTTTCCTCATATTTCAGGTCATCGACACTTTTATACCCATAGACATCAGCCAAAAACCTTAACAGTTTCGAATCTGAAAGCGTAAATTCGTAATTTCCGTCCTCTCCCAATATGATATTGAAGCCGCTTATGATATTGTCGCCATGCCCCTCGACGATATTTATCGTTTTAAGTATGGTGGAATTAAGATCGCTGTTTTTTGACGAAGAGGATTCATAGTTATCCTCTATGGTAACCGAATATGCCAGCTCATTATAGGCAAGGAGCTTACCGTTGCGGTCATAGATATTCCCCCTTGCGCTGTTTAATGTGATCTCCTTCTTTATCTTCAGGGTAAAATTATTAAGATATTTTTCCCCGTCGATTATCTGCAGCACGAAAAGCCTGCGGATCAGCAGAAAAAACAGCACGAAAATAACAAGAAGCAGTATAAACAGCCTTGAAACTATAGTGTTTTTAAGGAATTCCTTTATCTCATTAAGCAAAGCTTTTTATCTCCCCGGCGCTCCGCTTTCAAGCTTTTCATTGACAAACAGTATGCCTCTGTAGAGGACGATGGTAACCACTGTCGTATATACTATCTCAGGCAGTATCACATGAACTATATAGTATCCGAAATGCAGCCTTCCCCGTAACAGAAAGAGAAAAATATAACAGATGAAGCAGTACAGAACCTCGCTCGCGGATATGAGCGACATGGGAAGCTTAACATCCTCCGGATAGAAAAGGGACTGAAAGATACCGTTAAGATATCCGATACATGTGTATATAAGGGCGTAGAAGCCAAGAATATCGCCGAAAAAAACATCCTCGAGAAGTCCGCATAAAAAGCCTACGAACATCCCCTCCTTCCTCCCCCTCATGATCCCGAAGGATGCCGTGACGATGATAAGGAGGTTAGGCACTATCCCGCCTAATGAAATGGTCCTTAAAACCGTGGACTGGAGAATGAATGCGGTAATTATTATAAGAAACTCTATTATGAACCTTTTCATCAGCTGTCCCTGCCCTGCTTAAGCTCAAGGACAACAAGCACCGTACTCAGATGTTTAAAATCCACGGTCGGGGTCAGAAGTCCTGATTTTGTCAGATTATTTGCGTCTCCGTTGATCTCGGTGATATAGCCTACCGTAATGTTTGGAAGAAATTTGTCCGATATGGCGGAGGTGACGATCTGATCGCCCTGAACCACGCGGTTCTCTGTATCCACAAGCTGGGAAAACCTGATGAGTCCTTCGTTCATAAGCTCAAGATCGCCTGAAACTATTAAAGTATCGGAGGTAGACATTACCATACCCGACAGATTGGACTGGTCATCGATAATGGACTGAACCGCAGCCCAGTTAGGCCCAACCTCAGTGACTATCCCTACGAGACCGGAGCCCGCCATAACGTTCATATCAGGCCGGATACCGTCGTTTGAGCCCTTATCGATAAGGAAATTCGAAAACCAGTTGCCCGCGTCCTTCCCTATGACTCTGGCACCGATCTTCTCATAGTCAGAATACTGCTCATTAAGCTTAAAAAGCTCCCTTAATTCAGAGAGCTCATATTTGTCCCCCTGAAGATCGTTGACCTTTATCTGAAGCTCGGTTATCTGTGCTTTCAGTTCCTTGTTCTCTTCCGAAAGCTCCGTCAGTGTCTTCATATCGTCACGGCGGTTCGACAGCCATTCTCCCGCCTTCCCGAGACCGTTCTGGAAGGGGACTATCACATATCCGAAAACCGTGTTCAAAGGGCCCTCCGTGATATCTACCGCAAAGCTTAAGATCATAAGGGCTATACAGAGAACGGTCAGGATAAGCAATATATATTTACTTGGAATAGAAATCTTGTTTCGTCTGTTTCTGGGCATGGCATTACAATTAGTCTTCAGTATTTTAATACTCTGAATTTCCCGGCATGGTCGATCTTACCGAACGGTACTCCTCATTCAATATGATCCGCGACAGCCCGTATGCCACCGAACCCTCTCCGTTGGAGGAAAAATTAACCTTCAACCCCGTGTTCCTTGCTATGAGCTCGTGGAGGTTGCCGATCGAAGCGGAACCGCCCGTCAGAAAAATGCCGTTCTTGAAAATATCAGCGGACAGCTCGGGAGGAGTCCTTTCAAGAATCAGCCTGACGTTATCGATTATCGTCTCAAAATGCTCGCTCATAGCTCTTTCAACAAGTTCCGTGGGAATATTCCTCTCCACCGGAAGCCCTGTCACTATGTCCCTTCCGTATACCACAGCATCGGAATCGGCCTCTTTTAATTCCGGCAGGGCGATCTTCACCCGTTCGGCGGTCTTCATTCCGATAAGAAGGTTGTACTCCTTGCGGATTATGTTCTTTATGCTGTCATCAAATTTCTTCCCCCCGAGCTTTAAGAGCTTGCTTAAAACGATCCCTCCGAGGGAAAGGATGGAAACCTCGGTTGTCTCATACCCGATATTGACCACAAGAACCCCCTGTGAGTTCTTAATATCAACATTAAGCCCGATGGCATCGGCTATCGCCTTGTCCACGGTATATACGTTTCTTGCCTTTACGTTGCTTTCCTTGACAAGGTCATAAAAGGCTCTCTTTTCCACATCGGTAATATCGGTTGGAACGGAAATATAAAAGTCGGCATTTCTCAGATTCCCGTCCATTTCATCGAGCAGAAAGCTCCTAAGCAGCGACTGCATATGGTGGATATCCGCGATAACGCCATTCATAAGCGGAAACGAGACAACGATATTGGACGGAGCCTTTTCATACATTGAAAAAGCTTCGTCACCGTAAGCGAATATCGTGTGTCTGTTCTGAACTGCGATTATATTTTTATGACTTGATATAGTCTCTCTGAAACCGTTGTATATTTTAATGTTATAAGTGCCCAGATCTATACCGAATGAACTTGAAGCCAATCTGATAATTCTCCTGATAACTATGAATCGATGATCAAACGGCAAACGTCAAAACGGCCGTCGTTTTCGCATTTACTGTAAATACCCCGACTCCCTCATGCTCACATATGAAGAATCCCCGATTATGATGTGATCGATAAGCTTAATATCCATCATCTCACCGGCCGAGGCGATCTTTTTTGTCATTTCCACATCATTTCGGCTGGGAGCGGGATTCCCGCCCGGATGATTGTGCAGAAGCACTATATACACAGCCTGAAAATCAATTGCCTTAATGAAAATATCCCGTGTTGAAAGAAGGGCCTGGTTAACCAGCCCTGTAGTAAGGACGGCATCCCCGATAAGCCTGTTTGAGCCGTTTAAGCATATAAGCCTGGTCTGCTCATGTTCGAGATGCCTCATTTCCTCGCTGTAATAATTTGCTATTTCTGAAGGATGCTTAAAATCCACTCCCCTGGCATAGGACGCTCTTGAGACGCGTTCCGATATCTCCGAAACACATTTCAGGGTGACTGCCTTGACCTTCCCGATCCCCCTGATCTTCATAAGCGAAGCCACAGACTTATGTTTGAGCGCTAAAATACTCGTGGTACCGTCCGCCATTGAAAGGATATTCCTTGCAAGTTCAAGACTCGAGCTCCCCCCTGCGCCGTTTTTCAGGATAACGGCAATAAGCTCGGTATCCGTAAGACTTTGCGCTCCAAGCTTAAAGCATTTTTCATAGGGGCGTTCATCTGACGGAAGATCCTTTACGCTCCCGGAAGCCTGTGAAACCAATTCAGAAGACGAAGCTTCCGAATAAGCATTCTTTTCTTTTTTCATATCTCCCTCGCTTTCTTTGACATGCAGGCGAAGCGAGATTTAAGAGTATTTTAGCAACAGCCGTTGAAAGCGTCAAGCATTTCGTTTATTCTTTCTTCACTGAACCTGGAATGGCAGTCAACGCTGTATATGATCTCATCCCAATTTTTTTTATAATAATACCCGCTTGAGATCGCAAGGCACCTGCCTCTTAAGTCAAAAACCGGACATCCGCTCTGACCCTCCCTGCTCGATCTTGAAAACACAAGGTAATCACTTCCGTAATATCCGTCTGTAAGGGCTTTCGCATCAAATCCTAAAAACTCCGTCCCGGTAATAAGATCCTCCTTCTTATACCAGTTAGCGGCATAGAGGAAGCACTCGTCCCCTTCATTAAGCCCGGTGTAATCATCGTCTGTCAGATACGTTTCCCTGAGTGACAGTAAAAGCTCCATCGGAACCGTCTCTGTCTTTATCCGAAACATCGCAAGATCGCTGTTTTCATCCTTAAGAAAGGCTGATTCCAAAAAAGCGCTCACGACCGTTCCGTCATAAAAAGTAATATCAATACTCTCGCTCCCGAATTCCGTAAGGACATGCTTTGCCGAAAGGAAATAGATAAAATCCGGTTCTATGCTGTATATACAGGCGCTTCCGGTATAATTCTCCCATTCGGAAGCAGGCGAATCAAAATCCGCATAAAGGTTTACTGAGGTTGTCCTGACAATCTCAAGGGCACCTTCAAAATCCGGATTCTCTAAAGGATCGTACCGGAAACGGCCGGCCTCTTTCAGGATATGAAGCTTATTAAGAGCTTCAGCCGTGTCTCCCGACGCAGCCTCGGAAAGCATCTGATAAAAAACTGATTCAATATACCGTTCATGGCTGTCTCTGTAATCCATAAGCGCAAAAAAGCGCCCGGAGGCCTCTTTGTATTCCCCTTTGCCGAAAAGCTCCGAGGCTATTTTATATCTGGATTCCCTGAGCAGTGCACGCGAATTCTTATAACCCTGTCCGGAAAGCTTCAGGAAAAGCTCCTCCGCAAGGACCGGATCTCCGTTTTTAAGAAATGATATCGCCTTATGGTATATATTGTCGGTTATTCTGTCAGGACTGTCCCGATAAAAAAGAATCGACTCATAATCCTTTATTGATTCATCATACTCCGCATTTTCAAAGTGTTTCTCCGCCCTCTGATACACCATATGCGGATACAGAAGAAAGATCGAAAGAACAGAAGCGGAAAAAATGAAGAGCGTCATTGAGATGATGACTCTCAGATCAGTGACGTTGAATCCGCCGATATCCAGATCTTCATATTTTTCATAAAATTCAGCTTCGTATCTCATAAAAAATCCCCCGCATTAAGCGGGGGTGAATCCTTTGTCACTGCGTCGTTTTTCGATGCAGATCATGCGCTCGGGTACGAACTTTAGTTCATACCGGTCCGATCCCTGCATCGAATCATTTTCTCTGAGTCCTTAAGACCGGCCGGATAATAAATCTCTTTACTGGTTTTCAGCCGAGGCACTCTTATCAGCCCCCTTTTTAAAGAGCTTATCCTTTATCACCCCTTTGGGGTCAGCTATCAGAAGAGAAACCACCCAGATAACCAAAGCAAATGCTATAACAGAAAAACCTAAGAAAGCATCATTTAACATATCTGCCGCTTCGGGCGAGAAATAATCCGCGCCCATTTCGATATACTCCGTTATCGCATCACAGAGCCACATTATTGAAGCGCCCCAGAACATATAGCAAAGGATCCCGATCCTGTAAGTATTATCAGGAGCCTTCTTATACCACGCAACTGTAGCGACTACAGCCGCAAAAACAGTGATAAGCAGTGTCATCTCGCAGCTCCTTTCTTATTTATCCCCGGTTTCCTCTGCCCTGGCTTCCTTCTTCTCAAGCATATACTGAGAAACAGCCTTCTTCTCTATGGCATTCGATATAAGCACCATTCCGCCCCAGACGGCCGTGATCAGTACAGCCATCATGACACCGACGGTTCCCATTTCATGAAACATTTCCGCCCTGTCAGCCGCATCGCTCATAGCGGTAAGGAAAGGGAAAAACGGGGTAACTTCGCCATGCCATATATGCTCAAAGGCCAGAAGAAGGGAGCCTCCCGCAAGAAGCTTCGTCAGCCAGCCAAGCTTCTGGGAAAAAGGAATACGATGGGCATCATCATAAACCATCACTTCCGTACCCTGTAAATTACTGACCTCATGCTCTTCCTTTTTCTTTACGCTCTTAGTAACAACCGCCGATACGACAGCCTCCGCTCCCGGAACCAAAAAACAAGCCATAATAATCTCCTCCTTGATTCAGTACAATCAACACCTTCTGAATAAGTTATAAAACTTAAAAAATATTATATAATGCTGAAAAATAAGTGTCAATCAGTTAATAGTAGACGAAATATGAAATTCTGTTTACTATATTTTTTACAGACTTACCAGGCCCTCGTCCTTCAAGACCTGCAGCGACTTCAGAATACCGAGCTTGGCATGCCCCCAGGTCAGGCCGCCCTGGAAATAAACCGCGTACGGCTCCTTAAGCGGTCCGTCGGCCGAAAGCTCTATGGAGGACCCCGATACAAAGGCCCCGGCAGCCATAATCACCTGGGAATCATAGCCCGGCATGTCCCAGGGCTCCGGGGTAACGAAGGAATCCACAGGCGCTGCCGACTGGATCCCTTTGCAGAAGGCTTTAAGCCTTTCGGCAGATCCAAGCTCGACAGCCTGGATTATATCGTATCTCTCCTCTTTCCCGTCAGGGATCACCTTAAATCCCAGCCGTTCATAGATATTTGCCGCAAAAACAGCGCCTTTTAAGGCAGATGCGGTTACATAGGGGGCTAAAAACAGCCCCTGGTAAAAGCTTTGGATCACGGAAAGAGACGCTCCAACCTCCTTACCGAGCCCCGGGGAGGTAAGCCTGAAAGCCGCATTTTCCACGCATTCCTTCTTTCCCGCTATGTATCCGCCTATGGGGGCAAGTCCGCCGCCGGGATTTTTTATCAGGGATCCTACGATCATATCGGCGCCTGCTTCTAACGGCTCCCTCTCCTCGACGAACTCACCGTAACAGTTGTCCACCATGACTATGACATCCGCTTTTACCGAACGGATAAAGCGTATGAGCTCCTCTATCCTCGCAACGGAAAGGGTAGGCCTCTCTGCATAGCCCTTTGACCGCTGTATGGTAACAAGCCTTGTCTTTTCGTTTATGGAACTTCTTATGGCGTCAAGATCAAAGCTGCCGTCTTCAAGGAGATCTGCCTGTCTGTAGGATATCCCGTACTCTTTAAGGGAGCCTTTCGATTCCCTTATCCCTATGACCTCTTCCAAAGTATCATAAGGTTTGCCTACAGGGGAAAAAAGCTCGTCTCCGGGTCTCAGATTTGACATGAGCGCAAGGGCAAGCGCATGTGTTCCGCAGGTTATCTGCGGCCTTACCAGAGCATCCTCTCCCCTGAACAGATCAGCGTATACTTTTTCAAGAGTATCTCTCCCAAGATCGTTGTATCCATAGCCGGAGCTTCCCTGAAAGCAGGCCTCGGATACCCTGTTTTTCTGCATGGCTCCGATCACTTTAAGGGAGTTATATTCCGCTGTCTCATCTATTCTCTCAAAGCGTTCCTTAAGCCCTGACAGGATCTCCTCCCCGAAAGAAAGGACTTCTTCATCTATTCCAAGTTCTTTATAGATCAGGGATTTTTTCATATTCCGATATCCTCTGCCAGATGATCAGCCACCTTCCCGATATCATAATCGAATTCCTCAAGCTCGATCATCCGGACATTCCTTTCCCGCTTAAACCAGGTGAGCTGTCTTTTTGCGAAATGCCTGGTATCGCGTTTTATGATCCTTACCGCCTCATCATGGGAAAGCTCCCCTTTTAAATAGCTGTATATTTCCTTATATCCGAGCCCCTGCATCGAAACGTTTGAATCATCAAGTCCCATATCCATAAGGCGTCTGACCTCGTCCTCAAGTCCCTCCCCGATCATCCTGTCAACTCTCTCATCGATCCTTTTATAAACAAGCTCCCTCGGCATATTGAGCACATAGTACCTGAAATCATAGGGAGATTCCTTTTTTCTCATTTTTTCATTATGCTCGGATATTTTTGTGCCCGTAAGCATATGATACTCAAGAGCCCGAATGACCCGTTTTACGTTATTCTCATGGATAGCCGCCGCGCTTTCGGGATCGACATCAGAAAGCATGTCATGAAGAACTGACGCGCCTTTCCTGCTGTATAATTCCTCAAGGTACTGTCTGTATGTAAGGCCGTTTTCAGAAGCACAGCCTCCGTCAACTGCCTCCTTTGTATCCTGTGTCACCGGCATAAATGACTGTTGCTGCCCGGATTCTTCGGAAAAATCAATATCATAAAGCACCGACTGGATATAAAAACCCGTACCGCCGGCGATTATAGGAAGCTTTCCTCTGCTCTTTATGTCATTTATCGCTTCCTGCGCCATTTTTTTAAACCTGTAGACATTGAAATCCTCTGCAGGATCCACGCAATCGATAAGATGATGCGGGATTCCCTCCATCTCCTCTTTTTTTATCTTGGCAGACCCTATATCCATATACCGGTATACCTGCATAGAATCAGCAGAAATGATCTCACCGTCCGTTCTTTTCGCAACCGCGACAGACACGGCGGTTTTTCCGACGGCGGTGGGGCCTGTGATGATTATAAGTTTATCCATATCCTTAAATGAAAATGTTCTTATTCCATTAGTATTCCCGGCCTTACATCGCTACAAGCCTGTCAAGCTCACTCTTCATTTTAGTATAAAGTCCCATATAATCGCCGGGTGTTTTTGTACGAAGCAGCTCGGTCAGCTCGCTGATAGGCTGGTAGATCGGCGTAAGCGCAAGATTTCCCACAACGCCCTTCAGCGCATGTGACATTTCAAAGGCCTCGTCCATATTTCCGTCTTCGATTATCGCGCCGAGACTGTTAAATCTTTCATCTGAAAGACCGAGCTCGATCATCTTCAGATAGAACTCCTCGTTGTTCATGCACCTGGCCAGGCCTTCGTCGACATCGGCACCGAATTCCCTCAGCTTATCAATGGTCATATACATATCCCTCCTAACAAAAATTTTTGTATTTTAAAAATTTTTGGGACCGAAAACATGTGCTTTTTACATGTTTTCGGCAATAATGGATTTACATGGTAAATCCTATCCTAATAAAAAATTTTTGCACGCTCCTTTATAAAGCCGGAAAGCGCATCATACAGATTATCCGGCTCCACAGGCTTTGAAAGATGTGCGTTCATTCCCGCGTTCAGGGAACGCTGGACATCCTCGTCAAAGGCGTTCGCCGTCATCGCTATTATCGGGACAGTCCTGGCATCAGGCCTGTCAAGCGCCCTTATGGCGGCGGTTGCGGAAAGCCCGTCCATAACAGGCATCCTCACATCCATAAGTATCGCGTCATAGTAATCTATGGGGCTTTCCTCAAACATCTTAAGGCACAGCTCTCCGTTTTCGGCATGTTCCGTCTCCATGCCTTTCATTTCAAGAAGCTGTTCCATTATTTCCGCATTTATCTCTACATCCTCCGCAAGCAGTATTTTCCTGCCGTTTAAATCTATAGGAGCGTCATCCCCGGAATCCCTGTGCTTCTTTTTAATTATCTGTTTGAATTCATAAAGGACTCCGGACGCAAACAGGGGCTTGCTCACAAAGCTGTCTATGCCGGCATCTGCCGCCATTTCTTCCACATCCGCCCAGTTGTAGGCAGTTGCCATGACAATAGACGACTCATCCCCTGCGATCTGCCTTATCCGTTTGCAGACCTCGATACCGTCAAGCTCAGGCATTCTGAGGTCTAAAACGATAAAATTATACGGCTCCCTCCTTGCATGGCAGAGTCTTACCATCTCTATCCCTTCAGCGCCGCTTTCCGCCGTCTCGGCAGAGATCCCGAGCTCATCAAGCTCGATCTTTGCGTGCTTTAAAGCTATGGGATCATCATCAATGATAAGGATCTTCATCTCATGAGGATCGATATCAAGCTCTTTTCTTACAACGTCCTCATCAGGCACCTTCAGTGCCACGTCGACCGTAAAGCAGGAGCCTTTTCCCTTTTCTGATTCCACGGAAATATTTCCGTTCATCAGGGAAACGATATTCTTAGTGATGGCCATCCCAAGTCCCGATCCCCCGTAAACGCTGGTATTTGTACCATCCTCCTGTGAAAAAGCCTCAAATATCCTTGGGAGGAATTCCCTGTCGATACCGACTCCGGTATCTTTGATTATAAACCGAAGGGTACATTGATTTGAAAGGCATCCGTGACTTTCAACGATAAAGCTCACCTTCCCGCCCGGCTCCGTAAACTTGACCGAATTTCCGAGGATATTGATAAGCACCTGTTTAAGCTTTATATCGTCTCCGATATAAACCTCATTAAACCTCCCGTTCAGTCTGTATTCGTAGGAAAGCCCCCGGTCTCTGCACTGCTCCTCTATAACCGTATTTATCTGGGCTATAAGGGCCATGAAAGAGAATTCCTCGTTCTTAAGCGACATCCTTCCGCTCTCGATCCGGCTCATATCCAGGATATCATTGATCAGTGAAAGCAGATATTTGGCGCTCTGGCCTATCTTGCTGAGATTGCCTCTCATTTCGGGAGAAATTCCCTGCTCCTTAAGCGCGATATTGTCAAGGCCGATGATCGCATTCATTGGCGTTCTTATCTCGTGGCTCATTCTTGAAAGAAACGCAGTCTTTGCGACGCTTGCGGCCTGCGCTTCGTCAAGAGCCTCCTTAAGCTTGGCATTCCTCTCGTCCTGGATCCTGTGGAGCTCCGTCGTATCGCTTTTTAAAAGCACATAGAACTTTGCCTCTTTGTCGATGGAATAAAAATCAAAGCGTTTGTGATAGGTCTC
>JAIKXO010000051.1 GCA_024684065.1 Lachnospiraceae bacterium | reverse complement strand
TCCTCACTTACAAAACCCGTGTATCCCGGGAACGCCGATCAGATCTTTTCCCGTGAAAACAGGATAACCTTTTGAGAAAATCCAACATATGGTCAATATTATCCTGTCTATGTCATATATTATGATTAATACCGCACTCCTTACCCGGCAGGCTTACCGGTCAGGATCCGTCATTGCGGGCAGATGCAGGCTCACGGTCGTTCCATTGCCCTCCCTGCTTTCTATCGAAATACCGTAATCATCACCGCAGACCATCCGGATACGCTTCTGTATATTCAAAAGCGCCACGTGATGCAGGCTGGTCTCCATCAGCATATCAGTATCAGACAGCATTTCCGTAAGGTTTTTAAGCTCCTGTTCTTCTATCCCCCTGCCGTCGTCCTTTACAAAAACAGTCACGTCCTCTGATATTTCAGCATAGACCCTGATCATCTCCATCCCGCTCTCAAAGCCATGTATGATCGCATTTTCCACCAGAGGCTGTAAAAGCATCCTGGGAATATAGATATCCGCAAGGGAATCCTCTTCCTCAGCCTCAAAGGAAAACCGCCCGGGATATCTGGTCTGCATTATGGAGGCGTACTGATCAAGGATATGGAATTCTTCCAATAAAGAAATATTTTCCTCCCCCGCATTTGCATAACGTAAGAGAGCCGAAAGCTCGTCACAGATCCTTGCCGCTTCCTTTTTTTCCCCTTTATTGATAAGCGCCCTGACCGCGCTGAGCGTATTAACGGTAAAATGCGCGCTGATCTGCTTTTTCAAGAGGGCGATCAGGGTTCTTTCCCGCTCCAGCTCATATTCCTTTATCCTGATCCCCGAGTCAAAAAGCTCTTTATCTCTTTCCTCTATACTTTTCAGATTATCATTTACACGGTTCACGAGATCATCGAAATAGGCTTCTCCCGTCAGAGGAAGAGGTCTTCCGCCGCCTTCAGACGTAACTCTCAGGATGCTGTTTACGGGACTCACTATATGCCTGTTCCAGTATATTATGAAAATGCTCAAAATTCCGAAAAGGATCCCGATAGTCACCGGCATCGCTATCCTGAAATAAGCCTCAGGTCCTGAAATCAAAGTATTCTCACAATATATCAGCAAATTAAAACCGGAAAGCCCGATCTCCTTTTCCTTATAAAATACGCTGTTATCAACAGCATTCTTTATCTCCTCCTCGTTAAGGCCGCTGCTCTTGCAGATCGCCTCCCCTTCCGCCATAATCACCGCGCCGAGATATTCAAGATCCTTAAAAGAGTTAAGAAGGGCTTCAAGCCTCGTCCGGTCCATAAGAAGCACCACATAGCCCTTTATCTCCCCTTTTTCTGTAACAGGCGCGCTGCAGCCTATAAATGTCATATCATTGAAAGTTAATGTAAGGGTTTTTTTACGGCTTCCGTTTACCAGGAAAAAGGCCCTCTTAAGCGCAGTATTGGCTATTTTTCCCTTAAGCCTGTAAAACAGGCCGTTCCTGTCATAGACTATGACATTGTCAGCAGGGCAGTAATTCCCGATGATGCTGTCGGCATTCTCGCCTGCAGTCATTCCGGCATCATAAAATGAAACAGCATTCTCTGCGCGGATCATTTTCGACACCCTGTCATACCTGCTCAGGGAATCTGCCGTATCCTCCAGAGACAAAAGCTCCTGCTCTATGCTCCGGATGATGGTATCCGACGTTGCTTCTGCCTGTAAAACCGTGTTTCTTTCAATAGCGCTCCTCGTCATAAGAAAAAAGAGCACCCACAGAAATACGACACAGATTATGAGCGCTGCCGCCATTAACATGTAATTTTTTAAGATCCCCTGTTTTTTCATGAAGATAAACTGTTTTTGCTTAAGTACAATACTAAAACGGCATTGAGCCTTAATATCAGACAATTTGCTCAGGACCGGTCCGTAATATTTTTGCCCTCAATGGCCGGGCACGAGCCGGATATATACGGACTTGTATCTGACCCGTAAGTCAGGTTTGAAAGTCCTTAGCTTTCAAACTTCCTTTTCAGGATCTCTGACCAGAACAGATCTAAGTCCTCTTTGTTCTTTATGAGATAATCTTCCTCCGGCTCTATCAGATCTATCTCGTTTATCGGAACCTCATTCCCGTCCTTAACATCATCCCTTGCAGACCAGGTGCCTTCAGTGCAGAAAGGTTTATATCCTTCTCCGCTTCCGTCTTCACCGCCTAACAGAAAACGGATAAAGAGCCTTGCGGCATTACTGTTTTTTGAATCAGCGGCAAGCATTACCGAATAGGTGGTTTTACAGCCTGCAAAAGGCTCAAGCCTGTATACGGGTTCAAAGGTATATCCCATATCCTTAAAACGCATTTTGCTGGACACCATAAACCCGAAATCCGCATTGCCTGTCTTAAGCCCTTCCATAACCTCATCAGAGCTGTTGGTAAAAACCAGGTTTTCCGAAAGAGAATGCCAGAAATATGAAGCCGCATCCTCTGAAATATCCGTAAGCTCCTTTCCGGCATATTCATTATAAGCTTCTTCCAGCTCCTCTGAATGAGTAAAGACCGATCCGCAAAGCGTATAAGTGGAAAAAGAGCGTAAGGGGCTCGGCATATACACCCTGCCCCGGAAGCGTTCCTCTGTAAGCTCCCAGATATTGTGAACCGGCACTTCATCAAAGAGAGCGGAATTATAGAAAAGCATCTCCGCCTCATCAAGAAACGAAATACGCTCTCCCGTATGCCCTTCCTTCATATGAACAGAAATATCTTCGGGGATATAAGGCACGACAATACCGGTATCCACGAGCCTGCTTTTAAAATCCCCGCTGTTGTCATTACAGATCACCACATCACATTCTGTCCCGTCTCCCTTTGCGCTTTCACAGACCGCCTCCACCAGATCGGGACTCCTGAGATCCCTTATCTCAACGCAGAGCCCCGGATATTCATTCTCGAAATCCTCCTTTGTCTGCGTCACCCTGGTTGTCACCGTATATACGATAAGGACGTCTTCGGAAAGCGCGGCTTCATACAGGTCTTTCGGAGTTTTATCGGAAAAAGCTTCAGGGGCTTTATCCGAGCTTTCCCGTCCTCTGTTCATACAGCCTCCAAGTACAAGCATCAGCATAATACTCAGGGTGATCATGCTTTTCTTTATTACACGAATATTTCTTTCTCCGATATCAGGATTATCTTTAATCTTCATAAGCCTGTGCTTTCCGATCCTTTGCTTCGTTTATTTACCCTGCCTGACACCATATCGCTTCAAAGCTTTCGTAAACTCCTCCCACTCCCCGTCATTCAGAGCGTCCTTTTCTCCTGCCACAAAAGCTGTGATCTCACTGTCCATATAAGCAGAAAGCCCGCTGTCATAACGGTCCTCAGAGATCTGCTCCGGCAAAAATGCGCTGTAACTCATCTGGGCTCTGGCATCGATATATTCCGCATCGGAATTTGCGCCGTTCCAGGTAACGCCCCTTAAATACTTTTCCGGAACCACCATAACACCGATCCCGTTTAAGTGCTTGTTCTGGGGTGTATTCCAGATATAATTCTCTGTCACGATAGTAGAAGGGGTCCCGAATATACTGACATCCAGCCCGTCAGAGTAATCCCAGTCCACGCCTTCCTCTCCGTAACGGGCTATAAGGGAGGCTTCTTCCGTCATCATTGTTGCAAGCAGCAGCTCAGCCTCTGTTTTATGCCGGGATTTAGAAGGGATCACGGCGCCTATATCAGGCACCCTCCCGACATACAGGGCATGTTTTTCTCCCCATGGACCTTCAAAAGGCGCGGCATGCATGAATCTTGCCATGATCTCTGAATTTCCCTGATAAAGGACATCAGAGATCGAATCCGTGGTAAATGCGCCTACAAGATCCAGAGGAGAATTTAAAAGCTCTGAAAGAGCTTCCTTTGAATAAGTGAATGTTCTTTCATCCAAAAGCCCCTCCTCATACAACAGATGGCAGAAAACGATCCCATCCCGGAACCCGTCGGTAAGCACCGCACTTTTTTCCTGACCGTTCATATCCGCAAACATCCTGTTATGCAGGGGATCATTATAGCAAAAGGAATTCAGTACCAGCTCGACAGGGTTAAATGCATAGTTTTTACAGCTTCCGATAAGCGGGATCTCGTCCTTTATACCGTTTCCGTTCGGGTCAAGATCCCGAAAGGCTGTAAGCATTTCCTTAAATTTCTCTGTATTTTCGGGCATCTTAAGCCCAAGCCGCTTAAGCCATCCGGCATTGATCCAGAGGATCTGCCCGCAATCGCCGGAGGCCTTCCTTCCGATATTCGGATAGAAATATGAACCGTCTTCCCTCTTTGCAAGCTCTCCTGCTTCTTCATGGGAAATAAGGTCCTGTTCGGATATTTCAAAATCTTCTCCGAACATTACTATATCCATGTCCGAATCCGACGCAAAGAGCGCGGAAAGATAATCGGCGCCGTTTGTCTGACTGACTGTTACCGGTTCTATCTGAAAACCGGTTTTCTCTTCAAGCCAGTTGATATAATAATTGGTTTCGGGATCCTGGACATGATCCGAATACGGGATCGCCACACGCAGTAAAACGGGCTCTGTTTCACCGGCACAGCCTGAGAAAAACAGAATGAAAACGATCATTGCCATAAGATGAAAACATTTTTTAAATATTTTTCCGGCCTGTTTCCTGTTATGTGGTATCCTGCTGCTTAAATTAAAACTTTTCATCGTCATCCGGGGAAATAATAAGATTCTTTGGATCATATTATAATAAAACACGCAAATATAGACAAGAACCGGCAGAACTGCCGGCAGGACAAGGATCCTTATAATAACAGCGTTACGGCTGCTGTATGTACGAAGTACCGCCGGCCTCCTTCATTTCCTTTGGAGAAACGCCGTAGTAGGATTTGAAGACCCTGAAGAAATGATAATAATCGGAATAGCCGCAGCTTACCGCGACCTCCTTTATGAGCCTGGTTTTATCGGACAGGAGCATTTTGGCGTGCTCCATCCTGAGCCTGGTCAGATAGGCACTTAAAGAAGTATTGTAATATCTGGAGAATAGCCCGCAGATATAGTTCCTGCTGAAAGCGAAGCGTTTGGAAAGCATATCTAACGTGATCTTTTCCGCATAATGCTCATTTATGTAGGAAACAAGCTGGTTAAAGCCGGGGTTTTCCGTCAGCACTTCGACGTCCTCATTCTTCTTTTTTTCGGCAAGCATTCCGACCATACGTTCAAGAACCATCTGGATGTCGTCGATATTTACCGGCTTTAATATATAATCAAAACCCGACTGCTTAAAAAAGGATCTCACGTTTTCAAAACTGTCATAAGCCGAGATCATAACAAAGGCAGCATCGATCCCTCTCTCCTTCAGGCGTCTTATCAGTTCGTTTCCGTCTATCTTCGGCATCTTCAGATCGCAGAACACAACGTCCGGCATAAGGAACATGATCTCCTCAAGAGCCAGCTCAGGATTTGTCTGGCTTCCCACGACCTCAAAACCGTTATCAAGCCATGGCACTATATTGATAAGTTCCTCAAGGATCAGCGTATCATCATCCACCAAATACACACTGTACATTTCACCCTCCCGGATATGCAGTAATCAAGGTAACGATCCGGTCTGCGCTGCAGCCCGGACTTATCCGGCATAAACCAAAGCAAATGCCGGATTTTTCCGGCATAAACCGGCGCTTATGCCTAAATCCACAATCTGCAGGGCAGATCGGCGCAGTTCTGAATTTAAGGCTCCTCAATATTTCATGGAATATTCTCTGAAAAGCGGCACAGCACCCTCCCGCAGTTTGCGCATCTGAATATAAAAGCGTTCAATTCACCTTTTTCAAAGCGGAAAAGCGTCTCTTCGGGATCCATTTCAGCATAAGGATCAAGAAGTCCTCCCCAGGTCGATATGAGCTCTTCCCTCAGCCGCGGGATAAGATCTTCAGGCTCTAACTGTCCAAGATATATCGCGAGCTCATTACAGTGTATCGCCCAGAAGCCCGCGGGCTGTCCCCGGTCCAAAAACGGGAGATTACCCCGGTAAACCCTGCTGTCCCCGTTTATCGACCTGTATTCCCGGCCCAGATTTCCGAAAAGATCCCCCGCTTTATTCTCCTCAATACACTTAGGGCAGATCGCTCTGTATCTTTCCGGATGAAAAAAAGAAAAACCCATTACAGGATCGAGATAATAAATTCCTTTTTTTCTTTCGCAGAGCTCACACCTCGCATCTCCAAGATTCAAAACTCCGTCGGACTGGGGAAAGGGATGGTACAAAAAACGAAAATCATGGAATTTCAGTGCCTCTTCCGCCATGGCATCTATATCGTCATGGACTATCCTGCCCATATATTCCCGCTTTGAATCCGTCTCTGAAACAAATATATCACATGTGTTATTTAAAAGTGCCCGAACGCCCTCATTAATATAATCACACAATAAAAGCTGATGCTTATTCCTCACAAAGATCCCGTGCTCACCGCCGTTATAATGCAGCTCACCGATCAACGCCTCCCCTTTAAAATATCCGGGTATCTGAAGGGTCAGCCCGTCGTCTTCGGCATCCGTAATGAAATAATAATTATAGATCGGCTCTATCTCTCTTGGATCCATCCTGCACCCTGTTTAACCATATATCTTACCGTTACACCATAGCTGCCATGCTATGCTCAACGTTAATAATAAACTAACTCTGAGTAAAAACAACACAATTACTGAGTGTAATACTTATCAAATAAAGCGTTCAGGACCATCCTGTCCGCCAGACAGCGCACGGTTGTAAAACCGCAGAAATTCGGATCTCTTTTTTCTCCTGCGATGATCTCGCGGAAAAGCTCCTCAATCCCATTCCCGACCACGACTTTCTGCTTTTTAAGTCTTTTCATCCCATACTTCAGATAATCATCGATCCCATAAGGAGGACAGTATAGCCCGTCGACATTCATAAACCATCCGATCGCTTCTTTCACGGTCCTGAATGTCACTTCATCCACAGCCGGGATCCTGAACACCAGGAACTGTTCGTCCAGATGCTGTCTCAATCGGGAAAGGACCGCACGAAAAGCGGGACTGTCCACGGCATCCACCCATTTTGTAATATCAATGCAAAGAAGCCTCATATAATCTGGGTAAAGAATATCATCCGTCTCTATCGTGTTAAGTACAATATCCCTGTCAGATACCTCATCCAAGTTTTTAGCATCCGCAAGATTCGGAAGCCTGAGCTCATATTCCTCTATAGGAATATCGTCCTCATTGTTAAGAAGCCCCCTGATCCCTGCAATGCTCTTAAGCCATGTAGTCAGCCCGTCCCCCTCGTTTATGGAAAGAAGGATCACTCTTTCATTCAGGGTATCCTTAAAATAAGGATTTTGTTCCGAAATATGATAATACAGCTTATAAAGCTCATTCACATAACGCTTCAGCTCTTCCGCTCCGATAAGAGTATCTACTTTTTTTTCCAATGAAATGATCTCCTGTTATATGGTTTTACTGAAACCCGAACCTGCTTTTCTTCACCATCAGATCTTTAAATTCCGAGGCTTCGCTCGCCTTGCGAAAATCCTCTCCCGTAAGGGTGATCTTACTTCCGTCTATATTCCTTCCTCCCGATGCCGCCTGAAGCCTGAGAGCCGCCTTTGAAACCGTCCTCTCGTAAAGGTTCCTGACAAATCTCGCATTGGAAAACGACTCATTTTCGATCAGTTCCTCAGACAGAGACAGGAAGTAATTCCCTGCTTCTTTGGCAAGGTCATCCGTATAACGATATAATTTTGCTGCCATGCTCATATAAATGTCGAATAATTCCTCCCGCGTAAAATTGCGGAATTTCACCTCATGCGGGATACGGCTCTTAAGCCCCGGATTTGCCTCAAGCATTTCCTTCATCCTGTCTGAATAGCCTGAAAATATCACGATAAAATCCTGCCTGTGGTTCTCCATCTGCGTCAGCAGCGTATCTAACGCTTCCTTACCGAAATCCTTTCCGTCGTCAGCATGATAAAGGGTATACGCCTCATCTATGAACAGAACCGATCCATACGCATCACGGCATATCGAATTAGTGATCGGGGCAGTCTCCCCTATATATTTTCCCACAAGCTCGCGGCCGCTGCGCTCAAAGAACCGTCCCCTGGAAAGAACGTTCTTCTCCTTAAGTATCTTTCCAAGCAGCCTTGCCACTGTCGTCTTTCCTGTTCCGGGATTACCGGTAAACAACATATGCATGGCGGGCTTTTCCTCCGGAGGCAGGTTCTTTGCAAGCTCTAACTGCACTATGATCTCATCTATCCTTTCCTTCACCTCATCGATCCCTATCATCTCATCCAGGGCATTTAAGCCTCCCTGCTCTGCCCTGCATTTTTCGATCATAGGCATCAGATCTTTTTCTCTTATAACAAGCGACATTTTTTTATTCCCCCTGATCTGAGCCAGCATTTTCTGATATATGATCTCATTTACAAGATTATTAACGGAGTGGAAACCGTAAAAATGCTTTTCATTTCTTTTCTGTACTATCAGATCGCAAAGCTCGTCCTTAGCCTTATTTTCTATCTTAAACCTCTTCTCTGAGAGCTTTTGTATCGCGTATTTGCTGTATTGCTCAGTCGTAAATGGCTCCACGTCAATAACGATCAGAGTAAATACCGAAGATACAGCCCTGATAAGGCTTTCCTTTTCCCTTCCCTCCGAATACGGGATCTTAAAGACCGGGACCTTATCCCTGCATTTTTTCCGCATCTTCCTGATAAAGCCCCTGAATTCCCCGGTATCTGCCTTATCCATCTTATAGGTCAGATCAAAGGATACCATTTCGCCGTCATGATCGGTATCCTCCATGATATCGACCATTCTCTCATAGCTTTCAGCTTTTTTTACTTCCAGTATCCGGCAGTTACCTCTCTCTGTATCCAGAAGACCCAGAATACGGCTTAACAGCTGCAGATATCTTGTAAACCCGTCGCCGCCGGAAACAGAGAAAAGAAAGGCGCATCCGGAAAGACGTTCCTTAAGGATCAGGGCATCCCCGGATTCTGAGACAGCCGCTATCCTCCGGCAGAGAGCCTTAAAATCCTCCACCCCCACTAACTGCTCCACCTCTTTAAGCGCCTGTGTCTTTTCATCATCGGTTTCCTGCCCGTCTGTATCTCCGGATACGGCTTCAACCCTGTCATATAAGTCCGTAACAACATAAAACGACGACTCCGTAAGATCGAGCTTGGGAACAAGTTCGAGCGCCAGCTCTTCAACCTGCTCTTTTTCAATGTCCATTATGTTAAAAACGATCGTTTTTCCTGCGTCATTTTCAATACCGAATATTCTTTCCTTAAAAACACTCCGGTAATGATCCAGGATATATTCGTGTATCTGTTTCTCGCCTATCTTCCTGCGATCCTGCGGGGCTAAAAAATAACCCACTCTGATACAGCTTCGTCTGCTCATATCTGTGTCTGCTTCCTCCGGTGCCTGTCCGGTCCGTAAACCGGATCTGAATCACTTCTTCATTTTTATAAAATACAGATTTTTTACATACGGACTTAATCCTTATCGATCCGGCCGGTCTTTACTATATCTCATTTCTGCAGTTTAACTCTTTTACCCGTGTGATACGCCATTTTCCTCCATGAGCTTTGAAAATTCCGCACCCGTAAGATGGTTCTTTTTTATAAGCTCCTGGGAGGCTGCCCGGATGATCTCCTTATTTTCAGCCACTATCTTAAGCGTCTTTTCCATTTCATTTTTCAAAAGCTCTTCCACCCGGGATACATAATCAGGCGCTAAAGAGGACGAGAGGATCTCCTCTTTCGAGAGCACAGTAAGCCTTCCCTCGTCCATCCCATAAGAGCAGAGAATATGAAACGCCAGGTCTGTCGCCGTCTTAAGATCCCCGGAAGCACCCGTGTTACTGGCAAGCTCCTGCCCATAGAAAACCGTTTCCGCCGCGCGCCCCGCAAGAGCCGTGCGGATCCTGCCGATAAGGTCTTTTTTCGTATAATCCGGCGTATCCTCATTATTGGCATGCTGCATATAACCGCCGAAATCTCCCCTGGACTCGATCGTGATATAGGAAGGAACGTCACCGCTTATATAAGAAACAAAGGCATGTCCGGTCTCATGAACGGCCACCCGTTTATAATAATCCTCTCCATGTTCCTTTTTCTCCCCGTGTTTGTAATCCTCCAGAGCCTTTAAAAGAAGCTGAGCATCCATTTTCTTATTCTCCCTTCCGGCTTCACGGAAAGCAAGATCGATTATATTCTGGATTATGGCAAGGCTCTCTCCCGGCGTCCTCTCGGCTACATTCTCTATGACATCATCCGCAAGCCTTAAGTTCTTCTTCTCTAACTGCTTTATGATATAGCGTTTTCTCTCCTCCTCATTTGGAAGATCTACGTAAATCTTATTGTCAAAACGCCTGACAAGAGCCTCATCCAAAGCGCCGATGCCCTTATCCCTGCCTTCGCCGCCGGTCCCGTAATTGGTGGCTGCCAGTACGAAAACCGGTCTGTCAGGATCTGCTCCCGCAAAGCCCTGCATCTGGGTCAGCAGAGTATTTAACATGGCCTCCCTGTGCGGATCTTCGCCTGTCCGTTGTTTTCCGATAGCATCGATCTCATCGATAAAGATGATAGACGGCGCATATTTACGGGCTCTTCGAAACATTCTCCTGATATTCTCCTCGCTTTCGCCCACAAAACGATTCGCGAAGTCTGAAGCATTGGTATGAATAAAGGAAACATCGGATTCTCCGGCCATGGCCTTTGCGAGCATCGTCTTTCCGGTTCCCGGAGGGCCGTAAAGCAGTACGCCTCCCGGTGCTTTGTTTCCGTTTAGAAGAAACTCTCTTGAATTCCGTAAAAAGTTTATAAAATACCGAAGCTCTTCCTTAGCGCTCTCCGCTCCGATCACATCGTCAAATTTCACATTCGGACGCTCTGCTTCGTCAAGCAGCGCACCCCTGCTGTCAAGATCCACCGCCATTCTCTTCTTAAGATCATAGAATTCAATACGGACCGACCCGTTATCGCCGATATCCTGCCTGGTTTTGAAATCTACGACAAAGCCCCTGCCTGAAAAAGACAGACTCTGCTTTTCCATATAGATCTCATCCATTATAGAATCAAAGCTCTCCTTAATATCATTCCCGTCAGGCCTTATCACGCCTGCCGCGCCCTCCTGCAGAAATGTACGCAGATCCACCTCCGAAAACGGAGGATTGACATCGATCATATATACGGGAAGCCCTCTTCCTGTCTCCATCAGTTCATGGAAAAAAGTAACTCCCGCCGTATTATAGTCAGCAATACTTAAGATCCGGTCATTATCCCCGAGGCTCCCGAAAAACGGATCGATAAAAGCAGCCGCAAAATCGTATTTTAAAAGCTCCCTTGCCCTCTCCACACTCTGTGCATGAAAGACCTCATAATGCTCTTCATCGATCGTAAGCCGCTCTACAGTCTCTTCCCCCGAAAAAACCAGCACCCTTGTTCTTCCCTCGTTTTCAAAAAGAGGCTTAAGTTCCGGATCGACCTTCTCCCACTCCACATCAAAGCATAGCGATGTTATTCTGTTATCATCCTGACGTTTTTCAAGCTGACGTACAAGCTCATATATTTCCTTTTTCAGGAAATTGCCGCTCTGTCTGGACGCGATCCTCGCATCGATCTCGCTGCCCCGGTTATAAAGGAACAATAACGGAAGCTTTGGGGAATAACTGACCTTTAAACGGTATTCTCCGTACATGCTGTCAGCGACCCTGTCAAAGCCCGCGCTTACCATTTCGGTCAGATGGCGGATATTCAGATGGTTGAACAGGATCGTATTGCCTGCTGCGATCCTTGAACAGATTTCGGCAGGAAGCACCTGCTCGCCGCGTGAATTCTTCTCCCTCTGTACAGCATCAATAAGAACCCTCTCAGGCAGAAGCGTCAGATTTACCGAACGGTCTTCATAAAGCTCCTTTCCGGCATTGGAGGTAAATATAACTATCGCTTCCTTAAAGCTGACGTTCTCCTCACTGTACTTACTGCGAAGATATCCCGACCCGAGTATCTGCAGAAAAAGACGGGTAACATTTATATGAGCCTTCTCGATCTCATCGAAGATAAGCAGACAGCGGGGATTTTTCATCACAAAATCCACCAGGCGCCCTTCCCTGGCATTATCATAGATCCTTGACGTGCCGATAAGCTCCTCGTGGGAATACTCCATGGCATAATCGCTCATGTCATAACGGTCGCAGGGAAGATCCAATGATCTTGCCGCTGTCTCCGCAAGCAGGGTTTTCCCGGTTCCCGGAGGTCCGAAGAAGAAGAAATAGGACTTTGGGCGGTTATTCTCTTCCGTATCCTGAAAAAGCTCCCCCTCAAAGCACCCTTCCACAAACTTCTTAACCGCCTGATCCTGGCCTTTGATCACGCTCAGGAGCTCCGAGCTTAGCCGTCCGTATACAGTGCTCAACGTTTCAAGATCCTTGCTCCCAAACGAATTCCCGGGCATGGGATCGGAAAAAGGAAGGCTCAGTTCATCCCTGTCAAACAACGTTTTGGACGGGTCTGAATCCCGGTCATAATCCGTCCTGTCTAATTTTATACTGCTTGAAAACGGTGACCGAAACCGTCCTTTTTTTCTATAATCATCCATTTTTATCCTCCATGCCGGACACGGGCCGGATATATCCGGGCTTGTATCCGAACCGCCGATCAGGTTTGAAAGTCTTCGGCCCTCAAACTCTAAACCTCCGGCAGTATTTTATGCTATCGCCATAATGGCACACTTATCAGAATGATTATAAGAAATCCGTCATGCTTGCTGTATGTTTTATGTTACGATTCATATAGCAAATATTATGCTATGATATAAGGGCTGACGCCCGCTCCCTGCGCAGGCCTGCAAAACGGCCGTTTTCCTTATGAAACTTTATCGCCCGGGAACTGTGTTTATCATAATAACATAATATAATCATTGTTTTTCGTAATCCAGGCCATATTTTTTCCCTTTAGCAGAGCATACAATCTTCCCAGCCTTTATATTGAAAAAGCGGCAGCCTGATCTTAACGAAACAGGCAGTTCATCCGGCCTGTATATTAACAGATGATCAGTGTTGTTGCGGAACGGAGGATAATATGACTTTTGAAGAAATGCTTCAGGATCTGGTAAACCAGGATGACGATTTTAAAACGAAGCTCGCTGTTGAATGCTATGTTGATCTGCTTCCGACTTTTCAGAAATTCGACCCGAAAACAAACGGTATGATCATTACATATGCAATCCTCGCTACTACGGCAGCTGCGGACGGAGAACTGACAAAGGCCGAATTCGATTTTATCGACGGGCTTTTAGCGGCTACCGGCCATGAGACCAGCGAAGACGATATTATCGGTTTAGTGGAGGCGGCGGCAGATGACGAGACCGCCTATGAAATCGTTAAGGAAGTAAAGGACAACCTGAATGAGGAGGGGCTCACGCGGTTATTTAACCTGATCGCGGCAATCTGCTCTATCGATGACCGGATCTCTGCCGGTGAGATCGAATACCTCAAATCTCTTTTAGACTAACCACACAGGATAATTCCGAAAATGTTATGAAAGTATATACGGGCTATGACTGTTATGCTCAATAACGGAATTAAACTGCATTATTGAGTATAACAGTATGCGACCGGCCGCAAAAGGAAATCATAAAATAAGCACCGAAACGATTTTCGTTTTGGTGCTTACTTTATTTGCGGACATACCCGGGATTATCCGCAGATCTTAAAAAGTGTCAGCTCTGTCTTAAGGCAGCTCATAGAAGCTCAGACAACATATCGATATCCTCATCAGAAAGCGGATATTCCCAAAGGGGCTTTGTCATGGCACCCTTCAGTGCTTTGACGGCTTCTTCTTTGATGAACGGAGCATCCTCCTCTCTTTCCCACAGGCAAAGCTCATGATGGCGGTTTCTGGAGATCTCCCACTCATTCTGCCTGCCAAGCAGCGGGATCAGGCGCCCGATCGCTTCCCACTGCCCGTCGCTTATCGATGCTGATCTGTCCATATTATTCTGTCCGTTTATTTCCATAGTCCGGCTCCTTTTTATTCACTTACCCGTTCCTGACGGGCCGGTTCTCCGTCCTCCCGCAGCCTCTTCATTGCGAAATTCAGTCACAGCTGAATAAAACGGGCTTTTATTTTTCTTTTTTGATTTCGGATCATTTATGCTGCCGCCTTCAGTTTCTGTATTATTCCCGGCATTTTCCTGCCCGTTTCGGATTTCTTCAACGGCTGCATAAAACGATCCTTCTTTATCTTTTTTTCCGGATCCTTCCGCTTCTTCGGCCTTATCCTCATCTGCTTTTTCCGAAGCCTCAGCTTCCTGCTCCCCGGTCTGTCCCGGTTCAGCTTCGTTAGCATTAACCTCTGTCATGTCCTCTGTCTCATTCACGGAAGCCTCCGTTTCCTGCTCCTCTGAGCCGCTCCCCTTCCTAAGCTTTAAAGGCGACAGATCCGGGAATAAAAATGAAAAAACCAGGAAAATGACTGAAACGACAACAACAGCTGTAAGGATCTTTCTCCTTCGCTCCCGTCTTTCCCATGCCTCTCTGCGTCTGAACTCGGCACGCCTGTATTCTTCCGCTCTTCGAACCTCTTCCTCGACCCGGCTTGACTCTTCTTCTCTCCTCCTCCTTGCATCCTCTTCCGCTCTTGCTTCTTCAGCCAGCCGTCTCCGCCTTTCAGCCTCGGCTCTCCCCGCTTCCTCTGCGCGGCTTGCTGCCTCTGCCCTTCGGCTCTCTGCCGGGGTGCGCTTTGCCGCCCCGGAGCTTCTTCCTGCCCCGGCCCGTCCTGCTTCCTCAGCCCTTCGGAGTTCCCTGGCAAGCCTTGCCTCCTCCGCTTTTCTCAGGCGTTCTTCCTCGGCAAGCCTTGCCTCCTCAGAGATCACTTTCTTCCCTGATTCAGGCTCCGGCCAGTTCTCCGCTGCCGCCGATTCCGGACGCCCCGCGCCACAGACCATGCAGCTGTCTGAACTGTCGTCATTATATGTATCACAGACAGGACATTTCCAGCTCATATATTTCCTCTGATGTATTAACAATATAATAATCCCATGTCCGACAAAAAGATAAACTGCCTGTCTTCCCATTCCGTACAGGGAAAAATAAATGTCCGGCGGTTCAAATGAAAACCCGCGGTTCAAAACGCCATTATCAGATCTTCACCGCCATTTTCTGGACAAGGACCATCTCCACACGGAGAAACTGCTCCGTACCGTTGCTTCTTACAAAGGTATATCCATGGATGCCGCCCAAGATACTCTGTTTTACACCGGAGAACCCTTTTTCCCTGATCTTATCCATATCAAAGGAAATCTTATGCTCCGGCCAGGGCACTATCTCTTCCGCCGTTACGGACCCGGTATCGAGGGGTTTACTCACAGAAACAGGCTTTGGAGCTTCTGTTGAATCCTTCGAAGATACCGCCGGCCGTGACGTCTCAGTAAAGGAACTCCCGGCAGAAAAGCCTGAAGAAGTCCCGGCAGGCTTTGCATACTTCATGGCTAGCATCGCATCTTTTTTAAAGAACACCGCTGATGAATCAGCCCGGTACAATTCATATCCGCGGATATCTCCCATAGTCTTTTTGACAAGCCCCGTAAAGCCCCGGCTTTTGATCCTGTCCATATCAAATATTATTCCATGCTCCGGCCACGGCTCCTCAAACAGAACCTCTTCCTGCTTCAGACGGATAAGCACATCCAAAGCGGAGGGACGCTCATCCGGATCTATGCTGAGCATGTCCGTAATAAGCGATCTGTATTTTATTCCCTTGATAAGAGGGCTGACAGAAAGCTTAGCTCCTCCGTTAAGCACAGCCCAACTGTAAAGCTTTTTCCCTTTGGCACGTCTTTTTTCAAGCTTTTCGGGAAGATCACAGGGTTCCGGCAAAGTTCCGCTTAAGTAAAAATGAAAGATAAGACCAAGAGAAAAGATATCGGATTTTGTCGTAAGCTTCTTTCCTGCCTCTGCTTTTTCCTCTTCATCCTCGATATCCGCATAGGCACCAAGCTCAGGTGAATAATAATTGATATCTCCGACTATCTCATCAGGCTTTTCATCCTCGGGATAGCTGCTGTCAAAATCAATAAGCTTTGCAACGTAATTTCCTGTAGCGTTTTTTACTAAAAGAACGTTCTTTAACTTCAGGTCGCTGTGGATTATACCCTGCTTATGGACACTTGCAAGCGCTCCCGCGGCTGTCTGCATCAAAAGCTTCTTCACTTCCGGGGAAAGACTCCTGATAACATCCTCAAGCTCATCATCAGAAACTACACCCTCCACAAATTCAGCGGCTTCCACATAATGATTATCCAGCTCAAATTCATCTGCGGGGATCACAATATTCCCGCCGGCTCCCGTTATGGAACGGATCCTGCTGTTTACGGTTTTCCGGATGCGGAGAAACTGATCAAAAAGCTCTCTGTTATGGGCGAAGGTTTTGGCATCTAACGTACCGTTATCGATCGGCGCCACAGGCGTCTGATACTTCTTTAAAAAGAACCTTCTGCCGTCTTTCTCTGCAACTGCCGTCTCCCCGCACTGGCTTGCTTTCCATTCTCCTGTTATTTCATATCCGTTTATCTGCATTTCCTGGCTCCCTTACTGCACCGGTCCGTCATGATTTTACAGGCCGGATCATTCTTTTTCCATCTTATCCCGGGCAGCAAACGCTTACGCCGATCATAATACGGCGCTTTGTTATCGCCTTTTACCTGTGCTCCGGAAAACATGCTTCGAAAAAATCAATTGCTCACGTCATCATATATCTGCTGTATGAAAGCTCATAACTGTTAAAAAGCGCTTCCTGAAGATTCGCTTTAAGAAAAGCTTCCGAAGTTCCATCCTCAGCTTCATTAAAGGGTTCTTCAGGCTGGTCGTTCTCATTTTCAGCCTCTCTACGGTAATCTTCCTCAAGCAGCCCCGGAAGCTTTGACAGATAATCTTTCTCAAGCACCGAAAGCCTTCTTCCCGCGCTCTCCTTAAGGGCTTCAAAGCTTTCATAACCAAACATCCTCATGGCTATCGTGCTGGAATCATCATGCCTTCCGTATTCCCGGAAGATTTCCGTAAGTTTTCCGCCCATCTCCTCAGGCGACCCTGATCCAAGTGCGGTATCAAGGATAAGCTTTTCAAAAGCCATGGGGCTCAGGAAATATCCGGAATCAAAACAGCCATCGCTTGCATTAAACAGAATACAGGGCTTTGCAAATTCAAAATAATCGCATCTGACAGAGAAATCCGCATCATCATTGGCAAGGATGTAGTTCGTCATGCCGCCGTCAGGCCCTTCCTCATCCGGCAGCAGCTGGCAGAGACCCTCCTCCTCACTCCAAGTATAAGGCCTTGAATCCCCTGCGGTAAGACAGGCTGCCTGAATGCTTTCATCTGTCTCCCGAAACAGCGTCATGCAAAGTGTAGTCCCCAACAGGGCAAGCCCCGAATATGCCGATTCATAGGTAAGATTTGCCCGTCCGGCACATTTTCTGAGCTCATCCTGAATGATACCCTTAAAATACCCCCCTGATTCCTTTAACAGCCTGTCCCTTTCTTCGCCGGTTTTTGAAGCAAGGCTTTCGATCAGGTTTTCCACGGAAAATGAGGACTCCCTGTACAACACCGAAAAAAGCATGATCGCCGCGACGAGCCTCGAGGCAAAATACCCGCTTTTTTTGATATTGTTGATATTATCCGTATAACAGTCCTTCACCGCAAACAGCTCAAAAAAAGAATCCTTCACATATCGGATAAATTCCGGACTGCATGCTTCCCCGCAAAATTCCGGGAACAGAACCTCTGCGATCTTTTCCGTGTCAAAGAGCTCCGGCCTTATTTTCTGATGGCGTATCGCAGCCGCGCCGCCGAGTCCGTCCGCAACCAGTATTACCTTATCATTCACAAAGGGGAGCGCATCCTCCCCTTTGTATACAACAGTGCCGTCCGGGCGCTCTTTATATGCCTGCCTGTAAACAGTTAATTCCATCACAAATACCTTAATCAGAACGAACCGACCATGAGGTCTATAGCCGACTGGATGTCAACATCGGCAAGCCCTGTTCCCGCAGGAGAGAAAGCGGGCCAATAACGGTTCCACGCCTGCATCTCCGTCCAGGGCTCCGCATTCGGGACAAAGGCAACAAGCCTTCCTGCCTTAGCCTGATAGTTGCTGCTCAGGGTCTGGGACGTCCCCTCCCACCATGAGCCAAGCTCCGCTATATCGGCGGGCATTCCGTCAGGATATCCTGCACAGTCCTTCCTTTCCCCGAGAGGAAGCGCGGGAGCGTCTGAGAATACCAAAATAGCATGCCTGCGCTTTGAGCCTCCCGTCGTCCAGTCCGATTTAAGGGCAAGGGCTATAGCCTCAAGGGCATTCTCCGCAGTATCTCCGCCGCCGGAAGCCTCTATGCTGCTGACAAAGGACTCGAAACTTTCCGTCTGATCCGGAAGGACAAAGAACCCGGACTCCGACATCGGCTCCGAATCCGCTATATAATCCCTGAAAGCGATAACCTTTATCCTTAGCTGCTCTACTTCTTTATCATTCTCCTCCATCGCCTCTATGAAGCGCTGGTAAAACGAAAGCGCATTACTCTTTACCTCTTCTATTATCGGTGCCATGCTTCCTGTCGCGTCAATGCACATCACGATATCAACACAATATTCACCCATTCCCTGTCCTGCCATTATATAACCTCCTTTAAATATGCATATTCTTTTTGGCATGTCTTTTCGGCATACCGGTATGCATAATAATTTTGCTCTTCACAAAAATATATGAATATTGTCAATGTTCATCTTTATATATCAAATATTATCGTCTTTTCCATAAAGACTGGTCTTAAAATTCTCCCCTATCCTCTCTGCGCTTTTGTTAAATACCGGTCATAATATAGCGCTGCAGTTCCTTCTCAGTAAAATCCTTCCTGAAGCCTCATATGATTATCATGCAGCACCTTCTCGATCGTATCGTTACAATCCCTCATAGCGTCTGTACAGATACGGCAGGTACTTTCCGTCCTGCCGTTCCCGTATGCTTTGATCAGCTTCAGATCGATCCATTCCTTTCTGCTCCATGGCAGTTCAATCCCCATGTTTCCTACACCATAATCAGTCCCGCCGTGGCCAAAGGCTGTATCTTTGATCAGATACAGGCTGTATTTGCCATGCCTGCTGCCGGTATCCACCCAGAGATAAGGCCTGTACATATTATTGAACAGCCTGTATATGTCCCATAACACATCCGAGTGCATCGCTTCAGGCCGTACAAATTCTCCTTTTTCTTCCGCCTTCTTTTCAGGCACGATCAGCCGCCCCTGTTTTCTGAGATGTACATATGCGCAGGTTTCACAGGTCCTGCTCATAGTTTCATCGATCTTATACTCATACATGTACTGAATCTCACGATCCTCATCGTACCACCCAAGCAGCCTCCTTATACAGTCATCGATCTGTCCGGCTTCCTCGTCCGAAACATCCCCTTTAATGTGGAAGTCGATCCTGTCTGCGTTCCTGATCAGCCCGTCATCCTTTATCTTTTCAAATACTTTCCCTATGGAACAGGCTACTTTGTTATATCCACTCATACTTGCCTCAAAGCAGATCGAGCCGGGATCAGCAGCCGGGGAATCATTACATGTTTCACCATAATCGCCGTATCCGTCTATATCCAACCCGTTTTCTTCAATATCCGTAAATACCTTCATCCTTGCCTCAAGAAAACCGATCATATATTTAAGCGCCTCCCTGATCTCGTTTTCATTTGTAAGCCACTTTGGGTTACAGGGATCGAGCCCGTTAATGAGAGGCCTGACATGATACAGATCTATCTTTTCATCTTCAAAACCCATTTCAAGATGCTCGCGCCTGACCCACCTGATTGCATGATCGCTGCCCGTAAAAAACCTTCCCAGGCTGTTTCTGTCGAATATATGCGAAAGAGTGGCGGGAACCTCATCAAAAAGCCAGACCTTTTCTCCACCTGTAAAGCACTGATACCTTGCCGGATTCATCTCCCTTGAAGGAAGAAGAATAAAGTTGCATCGAAGCTCTGCAAGTTCCAGGAACCTGTATAAGAGTTTCACAAGCTCATTTCTGTACGGAAGATAACTGTCACCATCCTCTGCCAGGAGACGCAGGTCATGAAGCGGATCGCTGCTTATCCTGCTGGTCTTATAGAAAGCTACTCCGATATCTCTGTTCAGGTTATCAGCAACCCACTTGATGGGCGTCCATGCGCTCATAAGCGTGTCTGCCCTAAGATCACCGGCAAGGTACTGACAATCAAGGTCATTTTCCTTCCGCCACTCATCATAAGAAGAGTATCTGTCCCTGCATTCAAATGCCTTTATCCAGTATAAACAGAAGTTTCTCAGATGGTTGTTGCTGTAGTCATTTCCCAGATATTCTTTCATCATATTCTTCATATTGATCTCCTCCCGTATTGTTGCCGCCGATACCCGGTCCGGTCATATTTTATTGCTCTGTATTTATTATGTGCCGGGCTGTATTCAGTTTTTTGAAGTATCATCCAATTTCGTTTGGTATCACCGTAAAAAAGTAAACCATTTAAACCCAAAATTTATTATTATATTGCAACATTCTTGCAAATGTAATGAAGTAGCGGTATAATTGCATCACGTTATTCATCGGGAGGTTTTTATGGCTAGTACAATACAGTTGAGAGTTGATGACGATCTGAAAGTTAAATCTGATAATCTCTTTAAGGATCTTGGTACAGATACGACGACCGCCATCCGTATGTTTTTAACAAAAGCTGTTGCTGTAAATGGGTTTCCTTTTGAAATAAAGAAAACTACTGCAGATCCGTTTGTTGTTCTGTCGGAAGATGATATTCTGAAAAAACTGGAGGTATCCAGAAAGCACTCTGCAGAAGGAAAGTATCGTAACGCAGACGATGTGATATCAGATATGAGGGATAAGTATGGAATATAAGGTTGTTATCACAGAAGACGCAGAAGCAGATCTTGACGGATACATCAGCTATCTCCTGTTTGAGAAGAAGAGCAGACAGGCTGCAAAAAATGTACTGGACGATTTTGAGGCAACAATAATAAATCTTGCCAAAGCAGCCGGCAGCCTTAAACTATGTGACAATCCAAGACTACGCGAGAAAGGGTATAGAAGAATAAATTTCCTATCGCACCGATACTTTATGCTATATCGCATTGAAGAGGACGTAGTAATCGTGGACAGTATCTTTCACGAATTACAGGATTATGAGAACAAGGTATATTGAATTAAATGGCAAAGGTGCTATTGATAAAAGAGGGTTTACAGTCCTTTTGGGTTAGGGCTGTATCGGTTCTCTCCGGATTGAGAATCTTTCAGGAACCGGGGCATCATATATATCTGCCCTGCGATGGGGGGCAGAGCCGGCAGAAGCCACCATGAGCTCTTTCCTGTGTCATGGATCCTGCGGAAGCATACTGCAAGACCCGGAACCAGCATTATCACATTACATAACATTGGAATCATAAAGTCCCTGCATCTCCCTGAGCTTTTTCCTGATCTCTTCCCGTATCTCTTCATCCATTATCTCCACCGCAGTGCCATACTGCATTGCCCAATGAACGATCATGTACGGGGAAGTTTTCAGTTCAACTATGTCATGGTTTATTTTATTGCCACTGTCATCAGTTTCCGTAATGCTGTAAATCTTCTTATAATGATCTCCGAACCAGTCATGGATACGTGTATATCCGTTTTCTTCAATCTTTATCTTAATCAGACGCGGCTCATCAAATGCCATATTGATATGCTCCGCCATGTATTTCTCCGGATCCCAGTATGCATTGCATATCGGCAGCCCGGCAAACGCCGTAACCTCGACCGGTATGATCTTTCCTTCATCATCTTTGGCGATCTCTATATCACTCATCAGATCGACGCGGTAGTGAAGCACCCTTTTGTCGCCCCAGGCCTGGTTAAGACCTATAACATAATAATTGTCATGGTACACAACCATATGATAGGGACTTAAGACACTGACACGTTCATATTTCGGAACCAGCCTGTGATCCGCGGTATAGCGGTTAAACCTGAACGTTATCTGTGCCAGATTATTAATTGCCTTCTGCACGGTCTTTAAATTTTCGCAAAGCTGCTTTCTGTCTGCCCCGTTTCTTGCCGCAAACCTTCCGTGTATCGCGGAGGGGTTAAACTTAAGGCTGTCGCCATCCACAAAGGGAGATCTGTAGTAGACGCTCGCAGTTTTGCTCAGTCTGGCAATAAGCTGTGACTTTTCCTCATTTGAGAACATATCGGAAAAGCTTATGAGCTGTATCAGCCTATCAAGCGATTCATTGTCAAAATCATGGACATAACGTAATCCGTTTATGACAGGCGCAAGCTCGACCTTATTGGGATTATCCTTTTTCATCTTAACCTTTTTGTTAAGATAATCCGAAGCATAATCATCATATTTGATCCTGTATTCCCCGTCATTCTCATCCGTATGTTTTTCGGGATTAAGTTCAAGGAGTATCTCACCCATTGACTTGTTGAATGTATTG
The DNA here is from genome assembly GCA_024684065.1 of Lachnospiraceae bacterium. The sequence continues at coordinate 24,147 of JAIKXO010000051.1, read as the reverse complement.
GAAGCCTCTATGGAAGTATCATTGCCATATCTGGCTTTACGATATAAGGACAGCAATTCCTGAAGCTGTTCACAGGAAAGGCTGTGCTCTTCATCCGTCATAAGCTTCAAAACATCAAGGATCTGAAGCGCACGCCTTTCCGCTGTATAATCTCCAAGATCTTTTGGCGCAAAAATCGAAATACCGGGATCAGCGTTCTTTGCAAAGACCCTTGACAGCATGGCTTCAAAAGCCGCCGCCTCTTTTTCATCACCTGCCGGTGCGTATACCCTTGTGATCTTTGATCCTTTCTGTCTATTCGTAATCCCCGTGGAGTTGAACTCAAAATCAAGCTGTTTTGACATCTCTCCGTCTATATAATACGTTGCGTAGGTTGTAAAATTCCCCCTGCCTGTATCATGATTTCTGAGAGCGGAAATAAAACCGATCCATCCCGCGGCAAACAGCTCTTCTTCAAGCGCCCCGGAGTTGGAAATATCAAGCCCGTTTATCCTGCTCCATGCACGTGAATGAATATAGTCCTCATACTGTCTTATCAGCTCCTTCCACGCGTCGTTATCACCGCCCTGAATCCTTTTTATAAGCTCATTTATCTGTCCGTTATTTAACCTGTCTTCGTCTTTCATGATGATACTCACTTTTCCTGTGATATTTTCAAATGTTAAAAAGAGAAACAGAATTCTTCATTTTTCGCTTCCATTAATAAATTATTTCTTGCCCCTATCATGTCAGCCACATTATCAAAAACCCTTTCACAGGCGGTTTTCGGTTCCCTCAGCAAATGATCAAACAGCGCTGCATTTCTTTTTTCAGGGCCAAACCCCTCTATAACCTTCTTTGTCTCCTCTGATAAAATATCAAAAGGTTTATTCTTTACTTTATCGACAAAGGGATCAAAACAGAATACATTTACATAGTCCGTAAAATCACTGAATTCCTTAAGCCACATAACTTCTTCAGGGGATCCTGCCAAAACATTATATGTCAGGTCATTATCCTCCTTCGCTTCTATAACTTCTTTCACTTCATACAGGGTAATATCAACACGGTCTTCTATATAACTTTTCCGGTTTAAGCTCCCCCCGCGTTTTATATTATAATCGCTTCCCGAACCAAGCAAAAACTTCCCATCCTTCCAATGAACAGGCCAAAAGAAAGATCCTCCGACTATACGGCTTTTTTTTATCCAGCTTTCGACCTTTTTAACAGCTTCATAAGGATCGGGATCGCCAAATCTTTTCAGATATATATCATATGGATGTGACATTTTTCCCGAGGGTATCGAAAACCCAAACTGATCCGACTTCAGATAATATGATTTCCCGGTTTTTCTGCTGTACATACATAAGCCCGGAAAACCATCTCTGATCGAAAACAGAAAATCGTTATTCCCCTGCTTCTTATTCCAGGCTGTTAATGCATCACGGTAATCCTCATAATATTTTCGGTCATTATATATGATCTTTTCATTTTTATACTTTATCCCGTCAGGATCACTGTATTCACGATAGAAACTGTCTATCCATCTGTATAAAAGATCATTCATATTGCCGCCTGCCTTATTCATCTTTGCTATAAAATATCAATAAGGGCTTTGATGTCTTCGTCTGTTGTTCCCCAGTCGGTCGCCAGCCGGATCACGGTATGATCCTCATCATGCTTCTCCCAGAACCCATATTCCACCTTTTCCCCGAATCTCTTTAAAGCATTATTTTCCATAACGCAGAATATCTGATTCGTTGGAGAATCGAAACATAACCTGTATCCTTTTTCCGTAAGGGCATTTCTTATAATATCCGCCCCCTTTATCGCCGGCTCTCCGATCTTCATATAAAGGCTGTCCCTGAACAGTTCATCAAACTGGATGCCTAACAGCCTCCCTTTTGCCAAAAGCGCTCCATGCTGCTTAATGATCGTGAAAAGATGAGGGATCTTTTCCGGATCCGGAACCACGACCGCTTCTCCAAACAAAGCCCCGCATTTTGTTCCGCCGATATAAAATGCATCGCAGAGCCCTGCAAGATCCCGAAGCGTCACATCATTTTCCGGACAGGCAAGGGCATAGGCAAGCCTTGCACCATCTACATATAACGAGAGCCCATACTTATCGCAGATCTCCCTGAAAGCTGACAGCTCTTCTTTCGAATAAAGCGTTCCGTATTCTGTCGGCTGTGAAAGATATATCATCCCCGGCATTGGCATATGCTCATGGTTTAAGTCATTATAATAATCTTTGAGATAATTCTCCGCATCAGACACCGACATCTTTCCATACTTTTGCGGAAGGACAAGCACCTTGTGTCCGCCCGCTTCGATGGCTCCTGCTTCATGCGCGCTGATATGCCCTGTCTCTGCCGCGATAACACCCTGATAAGACTTAAGCAGGGCATCGATCATCACGGCGTTTGTCTGTGTGCCGCCCATAAGAAACTCAACTTCGGCATTCTTATTTCCACATGCTTCCCTTATCCTGTTTCTTGCTGATTCTGATATCTCATCCGATCCGTAACCGACCGTTTCCATCATATTCGTTTCCATCATCCTCTGCATAATGTTCGGATGAGCGCCCTTTGTATAATCGCTGCCAAAATTCAGTTTTTCATTCATGTCAGTCATAGCCTCCTTTATCGAAAAGTTTTTCCGCAGTAATATTTTCTTATCCTCTGAAAACATCTGATGATTCAGCCTGAAATGCACGGGAACCGGTACAAACCGAAGTTTGCACCCAGGCAGGTGATCTGCCGGGCAAATCTGTGAAGTGCATAAGCATCCCTGTATTAAACTGTCATGACCGAATTATATAGCCGCTTTACTTATGAGTAAAGCTTGAATTTATCGGGTATAGCCGTTACCGGGCTTTTCGCAGGACGGGCTGATGCCTGTTTCCGGACTGCCGCCCCGGCTCCTGATCCCGCAACCGAACAGGGGATGAAATCTCCCCTATTCGATTGTCGCGTTGGCCGTCAAATGTGCGCTCGTGCAAGCACAGCGCACGCTTGACGGCCTTATCGCGCAAAATAAAAATCCGGCAGGATCGTACTGTCCTGCCGGATTCTTAATATTAAGGGAGGTATACAAATGAAAAAGAAATTACTTATTCTTATTATCTTTGATATATTTATCGTCACAAATGCCCGGATACCTTATAGCTTATATGAAGAATTTAACGATTTATCAGCTTTTTCCCGGCAACGATCCAACAATTTTCATGTTCCGTTCTCAATATCATGAAAAACGTATGGCTTCCCCCCAGCTTTCAACCAGGCGGGAAACACTCCATGATGCATTCGCGGGACTGGTTGATGGCAGACAGACCGCTTCTGCGCGGATCTGCGGCTTTATATATTTAAGGTAATATTTTTCCGCCGTTCTGCCGTTTAAGATTATCCTTCGGATATCAGCTTTATCAAGAATCACAGACAGGTCATTTGCGGCCACATTGGTAATACTGGAGTCAGAGGAGCCCTTGATATCGCAGGATCTGATCACATCCCACAGAGCAATCTTATGCTTCTTAAGCAGATTTTTCTTTTCCCGGATCGTCTCAGGAGCCTCCTCATTAAAAACATCCGCAAGCACTTTCCAGAAACGGTTCTGCGGATGTCCGTAAAAGAACTGCTGCTCCCTGGATCTGACCGATGGGAAGCTCCCGAGGATCAGCACTGTGGATTCTTTATCAAAGAATGGCGGGATCGGGTGTATCACATGTGTCATATCTGATCATACCTGTCACGAAACTGATTTACAGTAAACGCAAAAATACGAGCGTTTATTAAAAATCGTTCCCTGCATCCGGCAGTTCAGGATCAGCCCTGACTGTCGTCATCAGTAAGAAGCATCCTGTCATTATCAAGGTTATGGCCGCGTTTTGTCCTGAACATGTCAAGAAGGTCTTCTACCGTCATTCCACTGCGTTCTTCCTTACCGATATCAAAAATAATGTTTCCCTTATCCATCATTAGTGTTCTGTTCCCCTGTGTCAGCGCGGAATGCATATTATGCGTTATCACAAGACAGGTAAGCTTGTTTTCCCTGGCGATATTCTCGGTAAGCTCCATGACCTTGGCGCTCGTTTCCGGATCAAGAGCGGCCGTATGCTCGTCAAGCAGCAGGATCCTTGGCGGATTGATCGTTGCCATCATAAGCGTTAATGCCTGCCTCTGTCCTCCCGAGAGAAGCCCGACGGGACTATCCATCCGATCCTCTAATCCCATTCCGAGAAGCGCTACCTTTTCACGCAGTATCCTTTTTTCCTTTTTTGTTATCCTGGAAAGCCATCCCCCGCTTCCGGCGGCAAGGGCAAGGTTCTCTTCTATGCTCATATCCGGAGCCGTACCCTTAAGCGGATCCTGAAACAGTCTTCCGATATATCTGGCACGTATATGATTTGGCGTCATTGTGATATCTTCGCCATCCAGTATTATCCTTCCCGAATCGGTCAGAAAAGTTCCCGCGATGGCATTGAAGAGGGTTGTTTTCCCCGCTCCGTTAGCTCCGATTATCGATATGAAATCACCGTCATCTACCGTAAGTGAAAGGCCGGTAAGCGCCTGCTTCTCATTTACCGTCCCCGGATTAAAGGTTTTTTTGATATCTTCTATCTTAAGCATTTTTGTCCTCCAGAATCAGGCATGAACCGGATATATCCGGGTTCGTATCTGACCCGATGATCAAGGGTGAAAGTCTTTTACTCTCAGCCCTTCTTCCCAAACCTTCTTGCAAATTCAGGATATCTGCTTTTTAAATACGGACCGGATATCGCCAGTATTACGATAACCGACGATACAAGCTTGAGCATATATGCCGGCATGTTAAGCCTCAGCGCTATCGTGTAGACCAGCCGGAAGATAAAGGCTCCAAGGACAGCGCCCGCTATCCTTAAGCTCATTCTTCTGCTCCTTATAAAGGTTCCTCCGATCAGGAGCGAAGCAAGCGCGATCGTCACCATTCCCGAACCGATATCGATATTGACCGATTTTTGGGATTGGGCAAGAAGGCAGCCCGACAGCGCAGTGAAGGAATTGGATACACACAGTCCCACTATCGTAGTCATGACCGGATTGATCGACGAAGAGCGGACCATCTCAGGATTGTTTCCCGTAGCCCTTATCGCAAGACCGATCCTCATCTTTAAGAACAGGTACAGAAAAGCCGCAACCGCAATTACTGCGGTTGTGGCTATTATCAGTTTGGCCGTATCAGAAGCGCCGATACTTTCAAGTATGGAGTGCAGCTTAGTAAAAACGGTATCCGTCTTGTTCATGTTGAGAAGCGAACTGCCGCCCATAATACCGATATTTACCGAATAAAGCGCCGTATTCATTATTATTCCCGCAAGCAGGCTGTCAACGCCCATCCTTGTCTGAAGAAACGCCGTAATAAAGCCCGAAAGCACTCCCGCAAGCATCGCCGCCGGTATCGACAGATAGGGATGCCCAGAAATTGCTGTTACCGCTCCGACTACAGCCCCGAGCGTAAAGCACCCGTCAGTTGACAGATCGCACACATTCAGCATGGAATAGCTTAAGAAAAGCGCAAGCACGGTGAGGGAGCTTATGAGCCCCAGCTCCAGCGCTGTCTGAAATAAAGGCATCATGATTCAAAATTCTCCGCTGTCTGTATCTCCTGAACTCTCAGGCAGTAAGGACCGAATACCTCTTTAAGCTCCTCGTAATCAAACCCGAGTATCGTACAGGTATCCGTGTTGATAGTTGCCGTTCCGTTATCAAATGTCATAACGGGAGTAGTTGCCGGGTCATTCCCGTCAATAAGAATACCCTTGATCATGTTTGCGGTCTCGACCCCGAGATTTGCGTAATCGACCCCATACCCCAGGAAAGCGCCGTTTAAGGCAAATGAATCCGCGCCCGTATAATGCGGTATCCCGGCATCCGCCAATGTCTCGTATATAGACAGTTCCGCGGTCATTACAGTGTTATCGGTAGGTGTGAAGATCGCATCGACATCATCCGATACCATGGCCTGAGCCGCAAGCACGATCTCATCCACATTTGTCCCGGTATGCTCCACATACTCGATACCCTTTTCATCCAGATATGCTTTTGCCGCTTCGATCGGAGCCGTGCTCGCGTCCTGCCCGATATCGTATAAAAGCCCGATCTTTTTGGCATCCGGATCGTTTGCGAATATAAGATTCATGATCGCATTTGTATCAAGATAATCGCTTGTCCCGGTAATATTCGCTCCGGGTGCATCATTTGATGCAACAAGTCCCGCTCCTTCAGGATCCGAAACGGCGGCAAACACTACAGGAATATCCTTCCCTTCTGTCAGGCTCTGCATGATCATGGCGACCGGTGTTGCTACTCCCACCATAAGATCTACATCATCCGCGATAAAGTTAGCGATGATCTGATTAAGGACATTCGGATCCGCATTTCCGTTATCGTATGAAATCTCGAATGTAACCCCGTTTTCCTTTCCAAGAGTTTCGAGCTGGCTTTCAATATTGTCAACGATCTGGTTTAAGGACGCATCATCAACATAGTTACATATCCCAACCTTGTAGGTTTTACCGTCATCTGCGGATTCTGCCTTTTCGGCAGGCGCGTTAACGTCAGGTGCCTGGCAGGCGCAAAGTCCTGTAATAAGAGCTGCTGCCATAAATACTGTTGCCGCTTTTCTGATGATTTTCTTCATTTTCCTGTCTCCTCTCTTTCCTTTTATCACGTTGATAGATTCATGTGAGACGTTGTCTGTTTCCTGTCAGCTATAAACCGGACGGACACATCCGCCCGTACATCCGCTTATCAGTGCAACAAAAAATCCTGTCCCACATTTTCTGAATGCTGGGACAGGACTGATCATCCTGCGGTGCCACCCGGCTTGGCGCTTTCGCGCCCACTCAACGCATACTGACATATGCTGACTTTTTTAACGAAGAGTCCGCTCCGTCTCCCATACTTGCCTTCCGGCTTTCCGTTCGCCCTCGAAAGTCCATTCAGACCTGTATTCTTTACCGCAATCCCACCGCCTGCGGCTCTCTTAAAAGAAGTGACAGTACTTACTACTCTTTCTCATTGGTTTATGATTGTTTTCAATTGATTTTTATTATATAACATATCAACAAATGTATTGTCAACAGTTTTTTAACGTGCAGACACCGCTGTTTTATGATGTGTGTTACAATTCAGCGCTTGACCGGCGCTGAATTGTAACGCACATCGTCCATCCTTAATCGTCTTCGGCGATGGACGATGTGCTGTTGGCTATATTTACATCATCTGACCTAGCCACGCAGTAAATGCGTGGCTCGGAACTGCCGGTGGCTCGGACTCGGGACTGAACAGTAAATGATTTATTATTTTATGAGGATGTGATAGAATGAAAGAAGCGGAGCCCTCGGCTCTGACGAGGGTCTGTCAGATATTTCAGGGGCAAAAACCCCTTTCAATAGAGGAGGTATATGATCATGAACGAAAATGAGATCAGGGAAATAGAAAAAAGATGCATTGAGGAAGAGGAGAATCTCCGTTTCGATTCTTTTTCCCAGACAGAGGCTTTAAAGCTGGGAACCTTTATCTATGAAAAAAGCAAAGAGCTTCCCAGGCCCGTCGCCATCGAAATAAGGATAAACCGTTTTACGGTGTTCTGCTTTTATCCGGATGGCACCAACGAAAATAACAAGCTGTGGCTTAATGCAAAGGCAAAAACCGTAGATATGACCCAGAAAAGCTCGCTGCATTTCTGGACAGACGTTCAGCTTTCCAAAAGCTCACCCGACCAAAAAAGGATGCCTGAGAACGAATTCGCCTGTTGCGGCGGAGGATTCCCTCTGATCGTTAAAAATATCGGTACAGTCGGAACGATCTGTGTTTCAGGACTTCCGCATATGGAGGATCATAAACTGATCATAGATTCCCTGAAGGAATATCTGGGTGAGATGAAGAATAATTAAACAGCCTGCAGACTGCTCCGTTGTCCTCTTGAGGATATGCGAGGCGAAGATAGACAATCTCTTAAATATCTGCCTATGTGGCTTTCTCCGCAGACGTCCCCCTGAGCAGACCTGCAAGATTCTTCTCTTTTTCAAAAAAAGCTTTTTTCAGCTGCCTGTATTCCTCAGCAGAACACACCTGCCGGCACATCGGTTCAAAGGATCTTGTCACTTCAAAGCACTCTTTCATGTTGTCACAAGGGTACTCCGAACACTCTCCGCAAGTCTTTATCCCCCGATCTTCACAGCATTTTATTACCCGGTATCTACACCAGTTTTCCGGTTTGCAGCCATTACATGCTATTTCTTCATTTGACACAACATGAGCACGATAACCGATCTTCATCCAAAGCTCTGCGGTATGGTGCAGTTCTTCTCCTTTTTTCTCATATGGATGTACAATATACCTCGGGCAGGCGGCACAGTCATTTCCGCATGCGGCTATGATCCTTCCGTCAGTTTCAAATGAAAATTCATTTTCCTTCATCGATATCCAGTCTTCCCACCGGCGCAGGATCAGGCGCTGTGTTCTCAGCACTCTCTTTTCCTCCCTGAAATATTCCCAGTCCGCTCGCCGGATACTGGAAACATGTGTGATACCGTTATCTTCATCAGGATACTCGCACTCAAAATGCATCCCTATCGCTTCTGCCGTTTTATAAGAAGGTTCATTTGTATATTTACAATAGGAATATAACGCCTGGCAGTCTGTATTTTGAAATGCCCAATCCCTTACAGCAGCGGATGCTTCCTTTGCATAGCCCTTCCGCTGATGATCCCTGCGGATATGATAGCCGATCTCTGGAAGCATTTCTCCGTTAATATTCTGCAATGTCAGTCCGCAGTCGCCGATCATTTCCCCCGTATCCTTCAAACACACAGCCCACAGACCGAACCCGTCTTTCCGGTAACGATCCATATTGCGTTTGATCCACGCTTTTACTCTTTCTTCATCAAAACTATACGGATAATGCTGCATGATGTCGGGATCTGCCAATACGGCATACAATGCGTCATAATCATCCGGATTCATTTCGCGCAGATAAAGCCTGTCTGTGGATATGATCTTTTTATCCTCAGACGGATTGCTCAGTGCGGTGGTAAATGAAAGAACCGTTTCTTCTTCATTCAGATGATACACCTCAGGATCATACGGTGCAGCCACGGTATTCCATAACTTCTTTCCGCCATTGTTTTTCTCGTTATACTTGATCTCCCATTTGCCCGGATGCTCTGCCAGGATCATTTTCGCCGCATCAAAAGCAAAATGCCTTCTTCGGAATGACGGAAATATCGTGAACTCCGCCATCGTATAATCCGGGTTCAGACCGATATTTGAATATGGACAAAGCATCGCAAATCCAGCCAGAACATCATCACAGTAGATGAAATATGCCATCCGTTTCGGATCAATGAAATATTCATCAAAATGCCCGTAATGATAGTTCCCCTTCTCATCCATCGGATCATCATAAAAACCCGTCATCTCATAAAGATATTTTTGATTGATATTCCAAAGCAGCTCTCTGTCCTTTGCCTGAACAACCTGTAATCTTAGCATATGCCCATCTCCATACTCATAGTTTCAAAACAGCTGTCAGTTCTTCATTTTCCTCAACGAATATTCCCGTCAGCTTTGGGACACCAAACCGCCTCATAAAAAGATCGCATTTACAAAGAAATGCATAAAACACGTGTCTTCCCTGTCCGGACATGGATTCATAATTCCCCTGTCCCTTTGCAAGGATCACATCCGCCTCATCCAGGGCAGTTTTAGCTTCATCCGGCATCATATCATAGATGGTCCCGGCAACAGCATCACCATTGGAAATGATCTCTGCCACCTTATCAAGCCCGGTATAATGAGCATCCTCTTTGGTAGCATCGTTAAGCACTTCCTTACCGCGCACAAGCGCCTTTACCGTAAGGTGCGGAAATCTTTTTTTAAGCTGTTTTATCATCAGCCTGTCCAGCACGATCTCTCCGCAGTTATCACATACAAGAAGAAATGAACTGCCTTTTTCACATGCCCTTAAGAAAGCATTATAAACGGGGATATCTCTTTCCTGCATCCCGGTATCTTTAAAGAGAGCCATAAACTCGTCCTGATCTACATGGTCCATTGCACCATAGTCAATGTAATTTCCGATCCGGGACATGACCAGAGCCCTGGCAAGCGGATCTTCAGACTTATCGATCTCGCTTTGAAGACCGCTTTCCATGCCAAGAACCAGATCATTATACCTTTTCTTTATATCCTTATAATCAGCACCCTTTCCGAAATATCTCTCATGTACCCTGTTAAACAGATAGACCATGTACGGGCTGGTATCATCCGCGCCCCGGTTATCCAGTAAATCTTTTATCTCGGCAAGATACTCCGCATTATCCGTTTTGTTCAATTGTCTGTCATACAGACATTTTGCACAACTCTCGGGTATACGCAAAAAAACGCCTCCTTTCCTGTTTGACGTCCATGATCATTTATCTTTCGGAATTATTCTTCATATGCTCAGCCAGTGCCGGATACATAAGAAACCATCCGGATGATTCAAAAGCTGCGGTACAGTCCCTGAAAACTGTAACGGAATTGCCTTAAGCAAAATCAAATACTGCTTTGGTATTTCTCAAACAATTCTCTTGAATAAACCTTCTCCATATCCGAATCCCTGACGATCTTCCATAATGCCGCAGCTGCCTTTAATCGCTCGCCAAATACTTTTGTTGCCTCATCTTCACAGAAATCCTTCACAAACCTGTTCCATTGAAGAACAGACCTGTCATAAACGGCATAGGTTTTTTTGCCATAATAGATGTCCAGCAGATCGCCCAGGGTAAAACTCTCATCACCGTTTTCCTTTACTGCCTTTACGGTCGCCACCATATCTACATTGAATCTGAAATGCTCTTCTCCTGTTTGTTTTGAAAAGAACTCCCTAAACTTATTACCAAAAGTAAATCCGCATTCTATAAGTCCGGTATCAATTGTCAGTTCGGTCACGACCGGCTTCTTTTTCTTTCCATGCCTCTCTTCAGGCAGGATCCTTTCTCCTGCAAAATACGCTTCAATTACTTTGTTTAGTTCATTCTTTCCGCCTGATGATCTCAGGCCGTGGCTTTTGCATATTTTAATAAGTTCATCACGATACCAGTAATACCTGCCAAACTCAGCATAATCCTTTATGTCGTCAAACTCAGGTCGGTTCATAATATATTATCTCTTTTCCCAATGTACAGTTAATCCTTGTCCTTAATAAACAAAAGAACTGACCTTGGAAGGTCTTTCAGAGATCTTTTCAAGGTCTGTTACTATTGTTATATTTTACTCGTCTGCACAAAATACTATGTATATTTTAAGATCATCCTGAATATGATATAGTAAATATTGATCCTGTAATCGCGCTGATTCCTGTAAGAAGCCATTGTAAGGGTATTATATCATATCATTGTGATAATGGGATTTATAATGAGGGGAAAAGAATCCGGGATTCAGGAAAACAACAGAAAAAAGAAAGGAAAAGAGTAAAGTGAGCGGAATAAAAGAAAGACGGGTAAAGATCAGATCTGTCGAATTTGATCAGTTTATGTTCAGGTATTCCCCGGATAAGATGGAGTCGAGGATACATGACCATAAAAAGCACAGGGATGCATTTCAGAAGATCTCCGAATTTGAAAAAAATGTCCTGTACTTTTTATTGGATAGGTGCAACTGCATAAATAATGAGAATCCTACGGAAAAACATGATGCATATACATATGATGAAAATCTCATGAGTCTCTATTATTCGATCCATCGCTTCATGGAGACGGGAAGCAGGGAAGATGCCTTTGATGTTTATTTCAGTTTTATAAATATCATTGAGATCTCCGATTACAACCTTGCCAAAAAACTGATCGAGATGCTGTCCAATTACGAGACGAATGCCAGCAATCTTGTGCTTAAGCACAGAGATCATTATTCGCATTCGGTCTACGTATTCCTGACAGGTCTTTCGATCTACCATAATAATGAAAACTACAGAAACACTTACAAAAATACTTATTTTGACGGTAAGAGGCCGGACTATAAAGAGGATTCTGATGAGGAGACCGTCGCCCTAAATTTCCTTAAATTCTGGGGAATAACCTCACTGTTTCACGATTTAGGATATCCTTTTGAAATACCCTTTGAACAGATAAAGACTTACTTTAGCATTGACAGTAAAGGAGAAAAAGTGGATTTTGAAACGCTTCCCTTTATTGCCTACAAAAATCTTGATGATTTTATCAGTCTGAAAAAGACCATCAGGGAGTTTGACAAACAGACGCTCTCCGATGGCGAATACATTCGTCTTGCAAAAGCCTTTCTGGAAGCCAAAAACACAGACAATGAAAAACAGACCCTAGCGGACGTGCTTGCCCATCACATTGCAAGAAGCCTTTACAAGAGAAATCTCACTGAAGACAGAATAAAAGATATCCTTCTCACAAAGCCTACCGATCCTTCCAGATACAACTATTTTATGGATCATGCTCTTTTCAGCGGGATCATCTTCTTCAGAAAACTCATATCAATCTTTGGTACCGATACCATCATTCCGAACGGAGAAGACGGATATCTGTGGATGGATGCCATGACCGCCATTGTTATGCATAACAGCCTTTTCAAATTTGTGCTTCGATCGTATAAAGATTCCGGAAGGAGCATAAAACGAGCTCTTGACATGAACGAGCATCCCCTTGCATATATGCTCATGCTCTGCGATGAACTGCAGTGCTGGGATCGTACCTCATACGGAAGGGATTCGAAAAAACAGTTACATGCTTCAAACTGCGAGTTCATCTATAAAGAAGACGGAACTGTATGTGCCACTTATATTTTCGATGCAGATAAAACCGCTGTTACTTTTTCAGATTCCGGTAAGATCCGTTCCGTAATATCGGGTACCCTTAAGAAGTTTCTGAGCTATGAATACGATGATAAAGAAACAAAAAAGACCGCAGAAGCCTTTTTTGAGCCTTCAGGCGATTACAGGCCTCTTCCAAAAGAGCCGGATACATGGGAAATAAAACCCGGCTCAGAAGAATCATACAGATGTATTTTTTACAAAGACATAGAAAAGATCCTAAATCTTAATGACCTCTTTAATGGAGACAAAGCTCAGAGCGGCCTGATGACCGGTGCCAGGGTCAGCTCGGATAACAGGTACCGTGACCATTCCTTCTCCGACATAAAGCTTATGAATATCTACGATCTTGCCGAGAAGCTCTATTGCGGCAGAAACGGGGATGATTCAAAAGAAGGACAGGATCATTTTGAAAATACTTCTCTTGCGACCCAGCTTTCCTATATTCAGGCCGTAAAAACCATTTCCTCCTCACTTGACAGTATCGGAGTGTTTTACACGGATGAGCCGAAGCCTCTTGCACGCAGGCATTATGATGATTTTACTCTTTCCGAAAAAAGATTCCTTGCGGCAAAAGAAGCCGACAGGGAATATGAGGAAAGAATGGAAATGTGCAGGGGAGGAATAGATCAGAGGTATCTTGACAGGCTCAATGAAGATCCCGCACTTTTGGCCAAAGATTTCAGGAATCGTTATAGTTATAGCAAGAAAGGCGATGAGACCGTAGATCTTACACCTTACATTGATATACCTGCCGCTAAAGTTATTGAAATACTGTTAAAGGTATTAGATGATGAATGCAATTTATACAATCTGCCGCAAAAGAGGATATATGAGCCTGATCCGGAAAGTGCTGAAAGGATACTTAAGGAAATAGATCATGTAGAAGATCTTAACACATTAAAGCCTAAAAGTCTGATAGAATATGATCTGAGCGGATCCATGATCAGAGAATACAAAGAAGACAGTCTTATCTATGAGATCGTCCCTGATATTGAACCCGGCGGAAACACAGCATTTCTCCTTCTGGTTCATATTAAGGATTTTTACCGGACATATGAACTTACAGATTCAGAGGACGGCGGCGACAGTCCCATTTTCCACTATATATTTGAAGAAGGCAACGACAGATTCAGGCTTGAATATACCATCGATACAGTATATTCCGAGGAAGCAGACGATGATCTGATGATCGACCGTCTGAAGCTGTATCAGCCCGAACCCAGGGAGATAAAGGAAGAAAGCGGACAAAAATGGATATACATGAGAGATATCGACAGAACCTCTTACTTCTTTGATAAAGGTCCATCCGGAGATAACGATATAAGCAGGATCTACCTGCGCCATTGCCCTGAAGGCTGTATCGAGATTGCTTCATGGGCCTTAAACAGGCTTAAGAACAGAGAATAAACATTAAGATTAATGCAGTACAGGATTAAAAGACTAACTATTTAAAAATCAGTCGGACAATTGATTTAATGAATAAAACATCATCAAATGTTTTGCACGGTCTGGAGGCAGACTTCTTAATTGATATCTGTAAAAGATAATAATTAAAATCCGATCAACTCCTTATAATACAAGGGGTAATAAACTAAAAAACAGGCCTTGGAAAGGTGATTTAAAAGCCTTTTCAAGGTCTGTTACTACTATTTCCAATAAGAGATACTATAGTAGTCCGGCTTCGCTTCAAAAAACACAATCGTGATATACCTTACAACATTCTTCCATTAGCCTCTGGCTTTAAAACCCTCAGTCAAAAATCTCTTTAACGGCTCCAGATAAACGCTGTCCCAATTGAATGCTCCGGCTTTTGATGCTAAGCCCAGTTGCATAGAAACATATTCATCGCTGGATGACAGATAAGTGTGAAGTCTATTCTTATGTTTCCGGTGATAGCTACGTCCGTAAAAAGATTCCATGGTAGTCAAAAATGTGTCTATTGAATACAGGATACTTTCAATATTGCTTTCGGAAAGAATATTAAGACAGAGATCTTCCAATGTTCCGGCTTCGTTATTCAAAGGGAACAGCAAATACCCTACGTTCACCCCTGTATCATCATTAACCCATGTACCATAACTGCCCGGTGATACAATGCCAGACTTTCTTAAGGAACGAGTAACATCGGAGCAGGCTTTTGCAAAATCTTTCTCTGCATCTCGGATAATGGCAATACTTGTCACTTGATCAAATCTTTCCATATTTTTGAGATTCACCAAAAAACGATCCAAATCATCATTGCCACCGAAATCCAAAACCTGAATCTCATTGGAAAACCGCTGATCTTGTGTCAAGGCTTCGCTTTCAAGATAATTAATCAAGAAATTTTCTGCGTCTTTACCTTCACAAAGAAGCAAATAAGGTTTTACAATTTTCTTACGTTCAATAGGCATCAACGCACCTCCATATCTGAACGAAGCGCGCTCTTAAGAAGGTCATAGCTAAAACGGAAAGATTTGAGTCCTTCTTTATCAAAGCCAAGGCGGTAAAAAGAAAAGTCTTCAGGATAATCTTTTGTCCCTTCAACAGCGCCCACAATGTTTTCATAACTGTGAGTCGTTGCAATTACCTGGCAGTTATAATCATTACTGACATCAGCTACGATTTTCCATAAATCCTTATACATGGAGTAATGAAAACCAGTATCTATCTCATCTACAAGTAGAATCCCATCCTTAGCATCCATAATGCTCAAAACAATATAGAGCAACTTATTGATTCCGTCTCCGGAGAACTGAATTGGTAGAAGCTTTTTATTGGAATTAATATAAAGCTGCGGAATTCCACTTACAGATAGGGTGACAATATCACTTATCGAAGAATCAATACGCTTTAAAAAATTAATGATTATCTCCTTCTCACCATTGAGTTCTGCTTTTCCCATTCTATCTAGAATCGCACGATCAGTGCGAACAAAGTTATTGTTCACAAACGAAGTATACGTAAGTTGCATAAATTGCTTCTCACCATTATCATCAGAAATCTCTCGGAGAGTTCCACTATCACTTGTCGTAAAATGTCCAATTTCGGAGTAATCAACTGATCCCACAACCTGAAAATCAAAACGCAAAGTATAACTTCTCTTAGCCGATGACTGAAAATTACCAGCTACATTTTTAGGTATGCCTCCATTCTGGGCGGGAATGTAGCTCTCATCTTTCGAGTAAGTTAATGTAAGGGTATCTTCTCCTCGTGTTGTTTGTATCCTGATTTTATTATCCGGATTCATTTGATAAAAGAGAGGTTCCCATAGGCTGACTCCGTTCGTAGGAACACTTGATCCTCGGAACCCGTTCATATGATTGAAAGAATCAGGAGAAAGATGATCCATAATGAAAAACACTGCTTCCAGGACAGAACTTTTCCCAACATTATTATTTCCAGACATCAAGACAAGGCGGCGCATGTCTTTAATATCAAGCTTCTGGATACCCCTGAAATTCTCAATATTCAGATTACTAAGCATATTATTCATCCCCTTGCCTTTCTTTTCGTTATCATCAGGATCAATTCCAAATATGTCAAAATATTTTTTATTTGGATACATCATATCAGGCTGATCCGGAATTACCTTACCAATAGAGACCCGGTTATCAATGCTACGTTTTTTTTCCTTGTCCCACTTGGAGGCATTGGACCAATATACATATCCATTCTTCTGGATATGAAGTTTACCACTCGTCGGCATTTTTACAGGTTCATATTGGCCTACATACATAGTTTTACCCTCTCTGATAGCATATAAACTCAATCATCATTAGGAATTATACTATGTTTTTGCTTATTGTCAATAAAAACAGAGTATAATTTAAGAGTATTTCTATGTTTCCATAAGTTTTCCAGTATTATTGAACTATAAATCATTTTATTAGCAGCAAGCTTCAGCCATTCTGTTTAGTCTTACTTCTTCTTTTGGATATCTATAAAAGATATAAATTATAATCCTATCAACGCCTTATACTACAAGGGTTAATAAACAAAAGAACAGACCTTGGAAAGGTGATTTAAAAGCCTTTTCAAGGTCTGTTACTATTGTTCTATTTAATTCATACAGGATAAGACAGTTTACCTCTTCGAGGATAATCTGCTTTGCCCTATGACATGTACATTATTCGTACTCGATCGTCGCGGTCGGCTTCGGGGTGAAGTCGTAAAGCACGCGGTTTACGCCCTTTACCTCGCTTGTGATCCTTTGAACAAGATGCTTCATAAGCTCAAACGGTATCTCTTCGACCTCGGCTGTCATGGCGTCCTTTGTATTTATAGCCCTGATGATCACAGGCCATTCAAATACCCTCTTTCCGTCCTTTATGCCTGTGGATTTAATGTCGGGAACAACCGTAAAGTACTGCCATACCTTTCCTTCCAGGCCGTTCTTTGCAAATTCCTCTCTAAGGATCGCATCGGATTCGCGTACTGCTTCGAGCCTGTCCCTTGTGATCGCTCCGGGGCAGCGCACTCCAAGCCCGGGGCCGGGGAAAGGCTGACGGTAAACCATGTTGGCGGGAAGGCCAAGGCGTTCTCCTACCACCCTTACCTCATCCTTAAACAATATCTTCACCGGTTCTACAAGCTCAAACTTCAGGTCCTCGGGAAGACCTCCCGCATTATGATGGGCCTTGATCCCGTTCTCGCTTTCCAGAATATCCGGCCATATGGTTCCCTGCGCCAGAAACTCTATGTTATCAAGCTTCCTTGCCTCTTCCGCAAAAACATCTATAAACTCTTTTCCGATTATCTTACGTTTTTCCTCGGGATCGTCAACTCCCTTCAGTTTATCAAGAAAACGGTCTGTAGCGTCCACATAAATGAGATTTGCCTTCATCTGATTCCGGAACACTTCTATTACCTGCTCGGGTTCTCCTTTTCTAAGGAGCCCGTGGTTGACATGAACACAGGTAAGCTGGTCGCCTACTGCCCTGATCAGCATCGCCGCAACCACTGAGGAATCCACGCCTCCTGAAAGCGCAAGCAAAACCTTTTTGTTACCGATCTGCTCACGAAGCAGGGAGATCTGCTCTTCTATGAAAGCATCCGCAAGCTCCGGGGCAGTGATCCTTGCCATATCATCAGGCCTTCTGTCATTTTTCATAATATTCCTCCTCGTACTTTTATATTCTCATTAAAGAAACTGCTTACCGTTTCGTTAATGAATCCGCGCCGGCCGCGTACCTCAAAGCGGCTTAATTCCTTACCCTGCCGGCTGCATCATGTTATACTCGTTTTCCAGATCCCTGTCTTCTTCAGATCCCTGTTCCGGTTCGGCAGCCCGGGATCACCGGCTTCCTCCTGTTATTTCTTCTTGGAAATAGGCTTGGCGCCGGCTTTTTCCTGAAGCTTCTCCACAGCCTGCTTTAACCTGCTCTTTTTCTTTTCCTCCTTGGGCGCAGGTTTTCCGTGAATCCCCTTGACACCGATGATATAGATGCCGCTGATGGTCGCCTTGACCTCTCTTTTTACGGGAACATCGTCAAAGATCTTCTCATCGCATACCATGCTCATGATCTGCGGTCCGACCTTTGCCTTAACTATGGGGAGCTTGGACCATCTTAAATATTTCGGCGTCTGGTCTATGACAACCTGAGGCAGTCCGGAATCCTTTATTTTCATCCGTTTTTTGTCAATAATCAGCATGGATACCGTCTGTTTATAGGCCTGAAGCTGTTCCTCCTGCTCCTTCTGCTTTTTCTGGGCGCGTTTCCCGAAGAAATAAAGCGCAACCACCAAACCTATGAGCACCACCAGAACTATGATCATGATGATGATTCCCTTGGTCATAATCTTCCTCCTTACTGCGATAATCAGATAACGGCAGCTTCTATCAGCCTGACTTGTCAGAGATATGATCTGGCATAAACTGATATCCGGTCCGCATCACTTAACCGGATTCACCGGCATTAGCAGTCAATGAATATTAAAATTTAAAAACCCCGATAATTATACAATAATTCTATCTGATATCAAGCCTCACGCTTTAAAAAATCAAAGGAAATAAAACGGAATCTGCAAACATAACGATGTTATTTTTTCAGAATACTTTCTGCAAAAAACCTCTCAAGATTATCCAAAAGCTCCTCTTTGGGCATTGATTTTAAAAGATAACCGTCAGATTTATGCTTAAGGATCCGGATGACGCTCTCCCTGTCGTTTTTTCCGGTAAGAAAGATGATCGGGATCCTGTAGGTATGAGGATTTTTATGTATCTTGTCCATGACTTCATAACCGTCAAGTCCCGGCATCTCATAGTCCAGAAGGATAAGGTCCGGATGCTTCATTTCAAGATAGTGAAACGCCTCGTTGCCGGAGCGTACTCCTTCCACCAGATAACTGCTTTTCAGCCAGCTTTTCATTATTGTCAGAAAATCGTTGTCATCGTCGATCACAAGTATGGACTTTTCCCGATGGTATTCATCTATTGCCTCTGAAAGCTTCTCCATATCCTCGACCAGGGAATTGATGTTGACGGGACGGGAATACTCGGCATAGACGCACTCTCCTCCCTCCGATTTCTTTGCTCTGTGGATAAAAGCGTCCTCTCCGACAAGGCAGAGGGTTTTATGCTCTTCTCTGCTAAGGGCCGTAAGATATCTCATGACAGAATCGATCTTCGCACTCGTACCTTCAGGAAAATAAAGGACTATATCGGCATCATAGCGATGATCATCTATTATATCCACATCATCCGGGAGTATGATCACTTCAAAACCCGCATTTTTAAGCTTTAGCTCTATGGCCGTATTTACAAAGCCGTGAGTACCTTCGACAACAATGACCTTTTTATCCATTCAGGGCTCTCCCGTCTTCTGTCGTAATGTTTCTCAGCTCTTCCCAATCGCATTGGCCGAGTGCGGTCTCAAGCCGCTCTATTCTTTTAAGCTCTCCCTCAGGAAGTCTGTAAGCTTTTAAAGCGGAGATAGTGCTCATAATGCTTTCGCTGTCGTAGCAGGAAACAAACTCGGCTATTGCCCTGTCGGCATCCTTAAGCTGCTCATCCGTGATCTCTAAAAGCTCTTCGGAGCTTTCTTCTTTCCCGCTCTTTTCTTTATCATTAAGGGGAGCAAGATATTCTGAGTATTTCCTGTAATCATCCACAAGCTTTGCGGTCTCTTTACCGATAAGCTCAAAATCTTCATGGTGCCCCGCGTCTTCAAGCTTTGCCGCATCATCCGAAAGCTCCTCAGCGCCTATTACGGCAGCCATGCTTTTCAGGGAATGTACCCTGGCCACATATATGCCGTAGTTTTCTTCCTTCTGGTATTTCTCGATTTCGGAAGCCTTTTTTTCGATCGATCCGGAAAACACGGAAAGGGCATCCAGATAATCCTCTGCCGTCTCGCAGTGTCTGATCCCCGATACGACATTTATCCCGGGAACCTTCTTAAGCCAGTCCGGAAGCTTTGATATCTCCTTATTGAGCTTTTCATCGGCTTCTGATCCGCTTTTTTGAACATCTTTTCCTTCCGGCAGATAGGTCATCAGGATCTTTGAAAGTTCACCCGGATCTATGGGCTTAATCAGAACGTCGGCAAAGCCCGCGGCCTTATAAAGATTAATATTCCTGGACGCATCCTCTGTGGTATGGCAGACGACGGGCACTTCCCTTCCCGACTCCGTAAATATCTGTTTAAGCCTTACGAGTGTCTCCACCCCGTCGAGATCCGGCATTCTGTGGTCCAAAAGGATCAGATCGTATTTGTTGTCCCGGCAAAGCCTAAGGCATTCGGCTCCGCCCTCAGCAAGATCGGAATCAATGCCGCCTGAAGACAGAAGGGATGACAGGATCAGTCTGTTGACACGCATGTCATCAACTATAAGAACCCTTGACCTTGAATGATCGTCCATAAAAAACTCCTGTATCCTGTATAATTAATCTGTTCTATGTTTGATTTAGCAAACTTAAAACGACCGAAAAGTTCTGTTTACAGAACTTTCACTGGTTCATTTTAACATCTGCATGGATAAAAGTGAAGCTTGCCTTAAAATTATTGTAAATACTGGAAAAAAATGATATGATTTACATAAGTTTGGAGATTATTATGAAAAAATTGAATAAGTTTATCGTTCTTGCGATAGTTTTATGTCTTGTTTCCGCCTGCGGCACTGAAGAAGATGCGTCCGGGGCTGGCGGCTACGACCCTCTTGAGTATATTGAGCTTGGGGAGTATAAGGGACTTAAGGTCGAAAGATTATCCACGGAGGTTACCGACAAGGATGTTGAAAACCTGCTTGAATCGCTTCTTTCCTCCGAGGCCAGGTATGAGGAGATAACCGACCATGACGACGTAAGAGAAGGCGATATCGCAAACATCGACTTTGTAGGGAAGCGTGACGGAGTTGCTTTTGACGGCGGAACAGGAAAGGGGTATGATCTGAAGATCGGCTCCGGAACCTTTATCCCGGGATTCGAGGAATCGATGATTGGAATGAAGGTGGGGGAAACAAAGGATCTTGACCTCACTTTTCCGGAGGATTACGGCGCAGCCGAGCTTGCGGGACAGGATGTTGTCTTTGAAGTAACCGTAAATTCCCTGAAGAAACCGGCAGAAACAAAGATCACCGACGAAGCCGTAAAGGAATATACAAACGGTGAGTATGAAAGCATTGCCGATTATAAGGTAAAATTAAAAGAGGATCTGACCTCTGAACGGCTGCAGTACGCTGATTCCGCCATGTATACGGACCTCTGGGAGCAGGCGGTTAAAAATGCCACGGTTAAAGGATCCCTTCCCGAAAAGCTCGTTGACGAAAAGAAAGAACTCATGAAGAATAACGCCCTCGCATATGCCGAGAGCTACAATATGACAATGGATGAGTTTTTAAGCGGCTCGATGGGGATCACCGAGGCTGAGTTTGAAGAGCAGACCGCGGACTACGCCCTGAAGGCTGCCAAGGAATCCCTGGTGCTTCACGCCATCGCTGATGCCGAAGGTCTTAATATCACTGACGAGGAACTAAACGAAGGCATCGATGAATACGTCGCCATGTATAACTATCCTTCAAGGGAAGAGTTTATTAATTCAACGGACCTGAATGAATTCAGGGAATACATACTTGAGTCAAAGGTTCAGGAATTTCTTGCGGATAACGCGGTGATATCCGTCAAAGAAAGAGATTCGAAATAATAACATATAGCAATATAAACTAATCGATCATAGTCTGCGTAGCTTTCAGGCATGACAGGATACGAATAAGCAAACAATAATTAAGGCGGTAATTACAATGGATCTGGTTTCTGTAAAATCAATTTTTAAAACAAGGGATGATTATCTCAATAAAGAGATCACTATAGGAGGATGGGTAAGGAGTATCCGAGATTCCAAGACCTTCGGTTTTATTGTCGTAAACGACGGAACGTATTTCGATCCGATTCAGGTCGTTTACTCCGATAAGCTTGAGAATTTTAAGGATATCTCTTCACTTAACGTAGGGGCGGCGATAATCGTAAAGGGAGTCCTTGTTCCGACCCCGCAGGCCAAGCAGCCCTTTGAGATACAGGCGGAAGAGATAAAGGTCGAAGGAGCCTCCACCCCTGATTATCCGCTCCAGAAGAAGCGCCATAGTCTTGAATATCTGCGTACGATAGCGCATTTAAGGCCGCGCACCAATACCTTTGAGGCGGTCTTCAGGGTCCGTTCACTCGCGGCCTATGCCATACATAAGTTTTTCCAGGACAGGGATTTTGTTTATGTCCATACGCCGATCATTACGGGAAGCGATTGCGAGGGCGCCGGAGAGATGTTCAAGGTCACGACGCTTGATCTTGAAAATGTGCCGCAAAATGAAGACAGTACCGTCGATTACACGAAGGACTTTTTCGGCAAGCCTGCCAATCTCACGGTCAGCGGACAGCTTAACGGTGAGACTTACGCAATGGCCTTTAAGAATATATATACCTTCGGACCCACCTTCAGGGCCGAAAATTCCAATACCACAAGGCATGCGGCCGAATTCTGGATGATAGAGCCCGAAATGGCATTTGCTGATCTCCAGGATGATATGAATATAGCGGAGAGCATGATAAAGTATATTATAACATACGTTATTGAAAATGCTCCCGAAGAAATGAATTTCTTCAACCAGTTTATCGACAAGGGGCTCCTTGAAAGGCTCGACAATGTTGCAAATTCCGACTTCGGAAGGATCACCTATACAGATGCCATCGAGATCTTAAAGAAACATAACGATCAGTTTGACTATAAGGTAGAATGGGGATGCGATCTCCAGACCGAACATGAAAGGTTCCTTACCGAACAGCAGTTTAAGCGGCCTGTTTTTGTGACCGATTATCCGAAGGATATAAAGGCTTTTTATATGAAACAGAATCCTGACGGTAAAACGGTCGCCGCGATGGACTGCCTGGTTCCCGGGATCGGAGAGATCATCGGAGGAAGCGAAAGGGAGGCCGATTATGACAAGCTGGTTACCAGAATGGACGAGCTCGGTCTCAATAAAGAGGATTACGGCTTCTATCTTGATCTCAGGAAATACGGGACAGTAACCCATGCGGGATATGGCCTGGGATTTGAAAGAATGGTCATGTATCTGACCGGAATCGCCAACATAAGGGATGTAATACCCTTCCCCAGAACCGTGGGGAACTGCGACTGACATATATAAACAGGTTTGCGGCGCAAATCTGTGCATAAAAATAACGATCCGGCCTGAAATGCAGGCCGGACCGGTGATGATCGGGCTCAAAGGGGATGGGCCTTTTCACAGACGAAGCATAATATTGCTTCCGGAGGGTTTTTGATAAGGGGAAAATATGAATAAAAGGGTCATTTCTTTACTGGCAGCGTCAGTTCTTTGTCTGACTGCTTCATTTAATATTTACGCAGATACTAAAACCGATGCGCAGAATCAGAAAAAGGATGCGGAAAACAAGCTGAATTCGATCAATGATGATATTGAAGCTTTGGAAGGGAGCAGAGGCGATATCGAGGATGAGATCTCCCAGATCGATGCCGAGCTTGTAGATCTTTTGCTCACCGTAGATATCATAGAAGATGACATCGCGGATAAAAAGGTTGAGATCGAAGATGCCACGGTACAATATGAAGCGGCCAAAGAAAAGGAAGCTCAGCAGCAGGAGGCTATGAAGCTCCGTATCAAGTTCATGTATGAGAAGGGCGACAAATCATACATAGACATGCTGGCTGATTCCCAGAGCATATCGGATATCATAAATAAATCAGATTATATAGAAAAGCTCTATTCATTTGACAGGCAGCTCTTAGATGAATACCAGGCCACCAAGCAGGAGGTTTTTGAGCTGAAAACAAGGCTTGAAAACGAAATGGC
>JAIKXO010000022.1 GCA_024684065.1 Lachnospiraceae bacterium | reverse complement strand
CGAGCAACCCAGATATTCCGAAATTGTCCTGGCATTCAGGTTCTCATGCCCGTTTGCCCTCACCACCTCAAACGAGGCATCCGCAACCATTTTCTTTGTAACTTTCACTTTCGGCGGCATAGCAACTCTCCTTTTATAATCTTCGTTATATAATCCTTATTATATATAAAAATGAACAGTTGTCAAACAAAAGAGAAGAACCGGTCGCCCGATCCTTCTCTTCCGGACAATGTATTCAGTTGTTTCCTGTTAAAATCTGTCCTATCCAAACAGCATATCTGCCGCCTTTTCCAATTCTCTTCTTTCCTGCGTACCATCGTACCCACTTTCCTTGTCATCAATACCCTTTACCGGATCGATCGAAAACAGACCATCTCGGTTACAGTAAAAGAAGATCCTTCTGACTCCCCTGATCTTAAACCTTGCTTCAGCACTCCCCTCAGGATATAGCTTCACCATCTGCATATCACCGGATGAAGCCGCCGCCACAAATGAAATATAATGCTCCTTCGTCATGCTGTGATCGATCCTCACATAATACTCGTCTTCAACACGCTCGATAAAAACCATGTGATGATCATCTGAAGGCTCTGCCTCTAAAGGAATAAGCTGGATGCCATGACAATGGATAGCTGCTTCGCCCATGCTGTGTATCACATTCCCACAGACCGGGCAGACATAAAACTTTGACCGCAACATATTTGCCGATACGTTCGCATTATGAATGGTATTGCCTGATATCAGCTCCGTCACCGAAATGCTGAACGCCTCTGCAATAGGCTCCAGCAGAGTAATATCCGGAAGCCCTCTCGAAGTTTCCCATTTTGAAACACTTTTATCGCTTACTCCCAGCATTTCCGCCAGCTGAAGCTGTGTCATCCTGTTCTTTTCCCGCAGTTCCTTAATCACTGCGCCTACATCCCGGGCAATGCTTTCCTTGGAAAGCAGCTGTCCGCTATGAACTGCACATACCTGCACGAATTTGCGGAAAGTTGAAAGATTTCCCGGATTGATCAAGTCTCTGACATCCCTGTCTATGTATGTATCAATATAGTTTTCATACCAGTCGTAAGGGATAAAATGTTTTTCCGGATCATACAGAGGCGGATAGGTTCCTTTAAAAATCAAAGGATAAGGTGTTTCCGGCAATAATTCCGTTTTTTTCAATTCTGTGGCCGAAAAGGGGAGCAGGTTCACAAAAGCAGCTCTCCCGGACATGCTGTCCGACATATTCTTTTTCAGATGAAACTGGCTTGATCCTGTCAGAATAAATTTCCCGGGGACCCATGCCATGCGGTCTGCATGATATTTCAATGCATCAAATATATCAGGTACTTTCTGAGCCTCATCGATGATCGCTCCATCCGGGAATGCGCTGATAAAGTCTGCCGGATTTGCAGCGGCAAGTTCACGCATGTTTCTGTCATCAAATGTAATATATCGCTTGCCGGGAAAAGTATCCTGAGCCAGGGTTGATTTACCGCTCTGTCTCGGACCGGTAACACCGATAACCGGAAATTGCGATGCCAGCCGCAGAAGAGTGCTTTTTGCTGTTCTGTTGATCATATCCGCCTAAGAAAATATTAAAGTTTAGATTCAGATAATCTAAAGTTTATCATTAGAAAAATTTTAAGTCAAGAATCAAGATAATTTAAAGTATAGATACAGGATAATTCAAAGTCTCATAAAAAGGTGAAAAATGGCATCTTGTAACCGGATCGTTTCATCTAAAAAATCATTCATGTTCAATAAATCCCTGTTTACGTTATAATTCCTGTGGAAGATGAACGGACAGTCTTCTGTCCGTATCCTGAATAAACTGAACTGGTGAATTTATGAATTTACTTATCTTTAATTGCGGAAGTTCCTCACAGGGGTTCACTGTTTTCCGTACGGACGGAGTCAATGAGCCGGCCATTCCCGCGTTCGGGAAGGCCCGGAATGTCGCTACAAAAACACAGGCTGCCGCGGTTCTGGACTGGGAGATCGACGGCGAAAAAGGCAGTACAAATGCCGATTTTTCCTCTCACCGCCTTGCCGCGGAAAAGATCCTTGAGGTCCTGAAGGAACATGGCGTGAAGATCGACGCGGTCGGGCACCGCTTTGTTAACGGCGGTTCCTTCTTCAAACGTGCCGCCCGGCTGGATGAGGAAGCACTCGCCCATCTGCGGGAATGTCTGCCGCTGGCGCCGATCCATAACCCGAACTCCTACAGTGTGATCGAAGTCTGTCTGGAACAGCTGCCCGGGGTACCGCAGTACGCGGTCTTTGACACCTCATTCCATGCGCAGATGCCGGAGGAGAACCGGGTCTACGCGCTCCCGAAGGAAACTGCCGATGCGGGAGGTTTCCGGAAGGTCGGTTTC
>JAIKXO010000002.1 GCA_024684065.1 Lachnospiraceae bacterium | reverse complement strand
CTGTAATCTGTCCAGAGACTTTGAAGGGGATCCTGCTTATGACCTTTATGTTAAGCTGAGGCGCGGAGAGGATCCACAGCATGATAAAGAGCGTACTAAACGCTTGTATCGCCTTGCTGACGGTACTGATGAAACCAGTATATTTATTGTAAAATAAAAATGTAGAAAGTTGCAGAGCAAAAATGTAGGTTGTTGCAGAGTAAAAATGCAGGTAATTGCAACTACATTTTGCAGGTTGTTGCAGAACCTCCTCTTACACCCCAGGAAAAGGCAGCGCCAGGCTTGACCGGTAGCTCCTGAGTCGGGTGATAAAGGATGATCCATTGCAGACATACACAGATTTCTGTATCCTTGTTGTGTTTTGCCTAATAATACAGCAAGGAGGAAAGGAGTATGTTATCAATGGATCAGATCCATCGTATCAGAGATTTATTCTACGGGCAAGATAAGTCCCTGACTGAAATCGCCGAGATACTAAATGTAGACTGGCGAACTGTCCGCAAATATGTGGATATGGACGACTTCAATGAGTCGCTTCCAAAGCCCGGTGAGGAGCAGCATTCCTCAAAACTTGACAAGTACAAGCCAATCATTGACAAATGGCTTATAGAGGACAAGAAGGCCCCTCGTAAGCAACGTCACACAGCCAAAAAGGTCCACAAACGGCTGGGGGACGAAATAGAAGGCTATGACTGCAGTTACCGTCTTGTGGCAGACTATGTTGCCGCAAAGAAGAAAGAGCTCCATCTAAAAAAGAATGATGAAGGGTATATCCCCCTTGAGCACCACCCCGGCGAGGCCCAGGCCGACTTTGGTGTCGCCGATTTTTATGAGAACGGAAAGCTGCACCATGAGGCCAAGTATCTCGTTCTGAGTTTTCCGTATAGTAACGGCGGTTATCTCCAGCTGAATTACGGTGAAAACATGGAGTGTCTGTTGGAAGGGCTGATAGCTATGTTTGAGCATATCGGCGGCGTTCCCACCGAAATCTGGTTTGATAATACCAGAACCATCGTCACCGAGATCATAAAAGGTGGAGACCGTAAAGTCACGGAACGCTTCCAGAAGTTCTGTGAACACTATAGGTTTAAGCCGGTATTCATGAATCCCGAAGCGGGCTGGGAAAAGGGCAATGTCGAGAATAAAGTCGGTTATCTCCGCCGTAACGAGCTTGTCCCGGTTCCCCACTTCGATGCCCTTACAGGAAAAAATGAAAGCCTTCTTGAAGCCTGCGACAGGGACATGGAACGCGAGCATTATGATGATGACGGTAACAGGTTCATCTCAGAGCTCTTTCAGGAAGATAAGGCAGCCCTCCTGCCGCTTCCGCCGGTTCGCTTCAATACGGCCCTTTATACGACGGCAAAGACCGATAAATATGGGAAGTTCACACTGGATGCCGGCAAACACCGTTATTCAGCATCACCTGCTTTCTGTGAAGAAACTGTCCGCCTGTGTATCACATCAGCAGAGGTAATAGTCATGGATAGCGATCTTCACGAAATTGTCCGCCACAGGAGGCTTTATGGGGATGAACACGAGAGCATGGACTGGATACCTTATCTCCGCTATATCGCCCGCAAGCCTCGTTCACTTAGAAATAGCGGCATCTACGATATGATGCCTGAGTCCATGCAGATATACATGGACAGCTGCAAGAGCAGCGATAGGGGAAAGATCTTAAAGGTTCTTGCTGAGCTTACGGATCGGAGCGGTTTTGAAAGCGCTCTGAACACTGTGAATAAAGCTATCCAGTACAAGGCCAACGACCCCGATAGCCTGCAGAATCTTTACCGCCGCACATATATGGATGTCCCTCCGCTTCCACCCCTAGAAACGGATGAAAAGATACCTCAGATGAAGATAATTATGTTCAATGAGGATCTGAGTGCTCTGGATGCTCTCCTTGTGAAAGGGGGTGCTTCCAATGACTGAACTTAAGGAATCAATCGCATTATGCTGCAAACAGCTGAGGCTCTCCGCCAACCTTGCAGAAAGAGCCATGTCACAGGAAGGAGGCACAAACCAGGAATACCTTTACAATCTGCTGAGTAATGAGGTCGTTTACCGCAGGGAAAGACGCATCGCCAAGCTTCTGAATACGGCAGGCTTCCCGCGACTGTATGAGCGGTGTCAGTTCCGAACAGATGAAGTAGACTTCCCATCTGGTGTAACGCTGGATTCTCTGCTGGATCTGGATTTTTATCGCAAAGGGAAAAATATAATCCTTTATGGCAGCACCGGAACAGGCAAGACCATGCTCTCTACATTGATCGGAATCTCAGCCTGCAACCAGGACATACCCGTGAAGTTTTTCCGCACAGCCGGGCTTATCAACCTCTTTTCCGAATGCAAAGCGAAAGGAACCCTCTCTGCCCTTAAAAAGAAGCTGAATAACGCAGAGATGCTTATCCTTGACGAATTCGGATATGTGCCATATGACCGCACCGGTGCCCAGCTGCTTTTTGATTATCTCTCAGAGATACACGAGCAGAAATCCGTCATCCTCAACACCAACCTGGAGTTTTCTCAGTGGGTCAACGTCCTTTATGATGAAAGGATGACCACCGCGCTTATCGGAAGGCTCACGCACCATGTGGAACTTATCCTCTTCCCCGGAGGCAACAACCGTCTCAGGGAATCGAGCATCAATGAAGCGTGGGGCAGGATCAATACTCAGGAGGTTGGCAACAATGGCTAAAAAGGTTTTCAATGTACATGATTTATATCCGGTGGACTACTATTTTGACTACAGAGCCTTTGAGGCTGACCCGGAAGCATATGTATTCACACCGGATGATATAGCGTATTTCAACGCAATGGAACTCGAGCGGTATGAGCAGGAGGTTCCGATGACCTATTATGAGAAGACCCTGCTCCGAAAATGGGTGATCTCTGGGCACAGCCCCAGCGAGAATCCTGGATCCAGATATCTATGTCTCACAGGATCCGAGCCCTATGATTTCCTCGATGTACACCGTATGGATAAAGAAATACGGCGCGACATGAAGGGTATGAATAAGGATGAGCAGAAAGCCTATCTCATGGAATACATGGGGTGGACGGATGAAGAACCTCCTACAGAGGGCGATGGCTTTTTAGAACCTTCAGAAGAGGATCCGGACAGTCCATTCTAATAGCAATATTTATCTTATTAACCGTATGTCAGCATTGGATGTGCCGGTCTCAACCGGCCGGCATAATCCTCTGCAATAACCTGCAAAATGTAGGTGCAACAACCTGCATTTCCATTTTGCAACAACCTACAAAAATACTTTGCAACTTTATGCAAAAAAAGCTTGCAAAAAACAAACATATCCTTTTAATACGCCTTCCGTAATCACAGAAAGCTGTGGTAAAAAGCCTTTATTCTTATATCTGGCATTTCTGATCAACTGCTGGACCGCAATAAAATCATCACGGGATATGATTGGCTCGTGATGATCCTTCAAATGATACTGATTTCTGTTTTGACGATTCTTTTTGGATTTATGATCAAGATAATTCGGAGTCCATGTTTTACGTGCGAGAACATCTCCGCAATGACGCTCATTCTGCAATATCTGATAGATCGTTCCGGAGGACCATACATCATTTCCACGCTTCGTTTTGATTCCAAGCTTTGTGAGAGTATCTGCAATGAGTTGGCAATTATAGCCATACAGATACATAAAGAATATAAGCCGGACAATCTTAGCTTCTTCCTCATTTATAACAAGGTTGCCATCCTCGTCCTGGTCATAGCCCAAAAGCGGCGGAGTCAGGAAAATGCCTCGTTTGAATCGCATCTCGATAGACGCATTCATTATCTCGCTCTTGGTATGGCTCTCCTCCTGGGCCAATGTCGATATGAACGACAAGCTCATCTCGCTGTTTTCATTAAGGGTATAGATATTCTCGGTCTCAAAGAAAACCCCGATCGGCGGAGTCATCGCCTTAAGCTGCCGGACATAACCGATACAGTCGAGAACGTTTCTCGCAAATCTCGATACACTCTTTGTTACGATAAGATCTATCTTCCCGGCCTTACAGTCATTTATCATACGAACAAATTCGTCCCTATGCTGTAAAGATGTACCGGAGATTCCCTCATCTGCGTATATCTCAACAAGCATCCAATGCGGGTTCCTACTTACCACATCTTCATAATGATTTTTCTGTAATTCATATGATGAAGTTTGCCGGGGATCGTCGGTAGATACGCGGGCATATACGGCCACACGTTTATCGCTTTCTGCTCTATAGAAATCTTCTTGTGGGATAGCTGGGATAACGTCAAGAGCATCAGTATCGATGCCCTTATAACGCTCACGGATTCGCTTTTTCTGATCTGCAATGCTCTTGGCCTTCTGCTCACTCTCGTTCATTACATTTCCTCCGTCTTTTATATAAATCATAGAAAAAACATAAAAAATG
>JAIKXO010000317.1 GCA_024684065.1 Lachnospiraceae bacterium | reverse complement strand
TTTACATCAGACTGGCAGACGGACGGTTTCAGTGGCCGCGATCAGAGGATGAGGCGCGAAAGATATCTGGAACAGAATTCATGCGGCTGATGGAAGGATACACAATAGATCCGAGCGTTGGCTCGAAGAGGAAGCCTTCCCTCTTAACTTCCGGGATATTTAACCCTCAAAGGGTTATCCCTCGATAGAAAGCATGAGAAAAGTGCGAAAACAGTGGGTTTGGGGTTGAAATCGGTGGGCATTTGCGATAAAATAATAGAGGGATATTTAACCCTCGAAAGGAGAATCGCAAATGTATCTGAACTGCCGGGTAAAGATCCCGGATACGGGAGGGAAAATCACCTCCAAGACGATAGGCGGCACGCCGTATGTATACTATGAGTATGCGCGAATATATAACAAAA
The DNA here is from genome assembly GCA_024684065.1 of Lachnospiraceae bacterium. Next base: position 2,518 of record JAIKXO010000317.1, on the reverse strand, counting down.
AGAAAAAGTACAGTGAGCCTAAAAGGACTTGCATAGGAAAGCGGGATCCGGAACAGCCGGCGTTCCTGTATCCGAATGAGAAGTTCTTAAAGTTCTTTCCGCGAGAGATTCTTCCGTCAGAAAAAGATGGCCAGTATAGAAGCGGATGTCTCCATATAGGAGCATACCTGGTGATTAGAAAGATCGTATCAGATTACCATCTGGACGAAATGATCGCCAGAATTATAGGAAGTGATGCAGGGCTGTTCATAGATCTGGCGGCGTACTCTATCATAACGGAGGATAATGCCGGACAGTACTATCCGGACTATGCATATAATCATGCACTGTTTACGGATAACATGAAGATATACAGCGATTCCAAGGTTTCAGATTTCCTTCTGGACGTGACGGCCGACCAGAGGATAAGATTCCTTAATGAATGGAATGCGAAGAGGGATCACAGGGAACGAATATATATATCCTATGATTCCACCAACAAAAACAGCCAGGCCGGAGACATTGACCTTATTGAACTTGGACATGCTAAAGAGGGAATAGAAAGAGATATATTCAACTACTCGATAGCATACGACCGCAACAACAGGGAGCCGCTTTTTTATGAGGCATATCCCGGGAGCATAGTGGATGCATCACAGCTCCAGTTCACACTGAAAAAGGCGAAGGGCTATGGGTATGAGCATATAGGGTTCATACTTGACCGGGGATATTTCTGCAAGGAAAACATCAGCTTCATGGATGAGAACGGATATGGATTCGTGATCATGGTGAAGGGGATGAAGAGCCTGGCCGGCGATCTGATACTTCAGGTTCAGGGAAGCTTTGAAAACGACCGCAGGAACAGCATAAGGCCGTATAAAGTCAGTGGAACAACCGTAAGGCGCAAGCTGTTCGCAACGGATAAAAAAGACCGCTACTTCCATATCTATTATGATGATGGGAAGAAAGCGGCGGAACGTGAAAAGTTTGAATATAAGATTGACCGGATGGCAAAGAAGCTTAAGGAGTGTATGGGCGAACCTATCCGGCCGGGAGGAGACTATCAGAAGTACTTTGACCTTGTCTTCTGGCATCCGGGAGAAGAGGACGAGAAGTTCATGACCGGAGTGGAGCGCAACGAGGTCATCAACAGGGAGATACAACTGTGCGGATACTTTGTGATAGTCACATCCGAAAAAATGACAGCAGAGGAAGCTCTTACTTTATATAAGAGCAGGGATGGCTCCGGGAAAACATTCCGAGAGGACAAGTCTTATCTGGGAGCTGGCTGCGAACGGGTATATAGCAGCGAATCGATTGATACGATAATATTCATTGGTTTTGTTGCGGCCATCATCAGGAGCAGGATATATACGCTGCTCAAGGATGAGTCCGGAAGAATGGACAAAAAGCAGAACTATATGACAGTTCCGGCAGCGCTTAAGGAATTGGAAAAGATAGAACTGCTGAAAGGTGGAGACAACGAATACAATCTTGACTATGCCATAACGGCCACGCAAAAAGCTATATTGAACGCCTTCGATATGACGTCTGAAAACGTAGAGAAGCAGGCCAGGGGAATAAGCTCAGACCTGGCGAGGATAAGGATCGAGGCTGCAGAAGCAGCGGCAGCAAAAGTATCGGACGACAAAGGAGGCAGATAAAATGGCGGGGCGAAGACTTACATTTGATGAAAGAATTGAAAAGGCCGAGAGAAATGTGAGGGCTGCAAAGGAATAATATGACAGTGCGCTGGACGGCTTAGAGAGGCTCGTAACAAAGCACAAGGAGATGGACGATAAGAAAATCCTTGAGGCATATCATTCGGGAGATAAAACGGTAGACGAGATCATAGAGTTCATACAACCGAGTGAAACGTCGAGGAGAAGAAAAACGTCACGGAAGAGGCGTTGAGGGTTAAAAATCGTAGGAAGTTAAGGATATGACGCCGACCTTTTCCTTGTAGGATGGCCGACCATGGTATTTCGGGTTATACCCAATGTTGGAGCGTTCCTGATTGCCAAAAACAGTAATCACGGAATCGTCGAAATCGGCTGCGACTTCACGAACGCCCTCTGATTTTGCCTGCATAGCCAGAAGATCCTTGTTGATTATGCGAAATGTGTCCGCAGCATCATCTTGCAAAAGAGCAAGCGTGTCGCGGCATACCTTCTCGCTTGGTGCATCGCCGCCGTGGATGGATTTGTACGCTTCATCCTTTCGCAGCTTCTCCATATGATAAAACCTGGAGTAGCCCTGAAATACAGCATCAGACATAAAGTCTACAGCATCGGCGATGCTATACTTGCTGTTAGGAGCCTTGAGCGTCTCATACTGCTCAAGATGCTTTTCCAGCAACTGACGAAATCCTATGATATCCTTGAAGTCTTGGACATAGGTATATGTTACATTTGTAGATATCTGCTTTTTTGTGAAAGAAGCCTTAAGATTATTAGTGAAAGAAGCCGCCTTTTGTGTTATACTCATCACAGAATCCTCCTTTGGTAAAGTGATGTTTGGTGGTACTTACATTATACTT
>JAIKXO010000310.1 GCA_024684065.1 Lachnospiraceae bacterium | reverse complement strand
TCTGCTCAGGGGCGGGGCAGCGCCGAAGGACGTGCAGGAGCTTTTGGGACACGCCGACGTCAGTACTACCATGAACATCTACGCTCACTCGACAAGGGAAGCGAAACGCTCCTCGGCCCGCCTGCTGGATAAGGTAGTAGGGGGCGACTGATAAAAAAGTTTCCCTTGTTTTGCCCCACAAGGGCAAAAACAAGGGAAAACGTAGCTTTTTGTGGTAGCAGACCTGCGGAAAATGCAGGTAAATCAATGGGTTTCAGAGATTCGGATAGATAAACGGGAATTTGCCGGATCACCATGGAATAGTATATCCTCTTTTTTCCCTCTGAGCAATGCAAACTCATCGCCGGATTTGGCTGTAAGATAAGCCAAATCCTTAAGTTCTAAGGAGCAAAGCTCAAATCTCGCCCAGTCTCCTTGCCCCGGAACACGGTTCAACATAGACTGTCTATGCGCATCAAGTCCGGCTTTGCCACTTCTGACAGCCTGTAAAGAGACCTGCAAGGACTTTGTTGAGGATAATAGAACCCCATTTTCTGTATTATCCTCTTGTTGTTCAGTACTACCTCTCAAAGTCCATACTCCTCGCCAACACACTTACTCAACCATAATATAGCACAAAACAAAGTTTGCCACTACGATTTATAAGAAAAAAGGTATGCAGAGCCGAAGCCCTACACCCCTATTCTTATAAGTCCCTCTGTGAAGCTACCACTTCACGTTGCGCCTGTCGCTGTTTTTCGATTTGGGGGCTTGCACCTGTCGCCGCAACAATGGCTTTCTTCTCTGCCAGCCTTGCCCTGAGCGATGGTCTCTCTCCCCTCGCCCTGCGTTTCCTTTCCTCCTCTTCAATGCGTTCCTGTTCGGCATTTCGGATTTCCTTGCGTTCCTCTGCCTTGGGTACAGTATTACTGAGGTAATTGTCGATCTGGTTCAGGTTCTCCTCTTCCAGTTCCTCCACCTTGGCCAGCGGCTTATATTCCGCAAGCTTCACAAGAAGCTCGGCAGCCTTGCGGACATCCTCGATGTTATCGCTCTCCGATACCACATCAGCGAGGTACTTCTTGTAGTCAGCTGAATTGCCGTCTCGGATATCTGATGCTATGTTCTGCACCTGTATCTCCCAGTTATCGACGGTATCACTGTACTCATAAGGGTCAAAATCACGAGAAAAGCGGTCAATCTCTGCCGCCAGCTTTGCAGCTTCATCCACATATATAGGCTTTACGGCATCCATATCTACGGACATTTCCTGCACCACTAACCCCGGAAATTCTCCCATCACCTTTGCATCCGGGAAAGCATCTATGAGCTGTCCCACCTTGGCCAATGCTTCCTGATCATTCCATATCTCCGGCACATACCGCAGATTGTCGAGGTCTATAGCATTCCCATAAAGCACATCCCACTGGATATCATCCATCTCCGGTGTTCCAATCTCATGAATATTGATACCCACAGCAGGGATCATATTATTATGATTTTTCTGCATGGAATCATATAGGGATTTCGCCTCTTCTATCGTGGCTATACCGTCATGATATGCTCCCATGCTGTGAAACTCACCGCATTCTGCTACGGTATAGGTTATAACTGCCTGTTTCTGTGCTTCCTGTGCCTGCTTTTCTGCAAGATATGTTTCCACGCCGCTTAAATATTCTGACAGGCTTCCCCGTTGCTCCTGTGATATAGGATTGATATCAAGGCTCACTCCCCCCATTATGATATTCCCGCCTTCATGAAGCATGTTAAACAGTGAATCTTCTCTTTCCGAACCGCTGTAATACAGCACCACATCAAGGTCTGACCCCTCTGCTTCCATACCTCTGCTTCGGCTGCCGGATACCACTACATCCTCTATCGTCGCATCGAGGTTATAGGTATTGATGATGTCCTGCACGAGCTGTTTGACATTTGCCTCGATTGCCTCGGGATTCAAGCCTTCAAGCTCATGGAACATCTCTTTTGTCTTGTCCTTAAATGCACTTATGACTGCCACATCGTTAAGGCTATCATTCATATTTTCGTCTTTTGCCATTTCTGCTCCTTTCCAAAAGGCTCCGGGGATAGCCCCGAAGCCTTTAAGTATTTACGCTATCACTTCTTCTCTTTTCTTTTGGGGATCAGGTGCTTTCCTGTCCATAGATGCCACGATATCCTTTTTCTCATTCAGCCTTGCTATAAGGGAAGGTCTTTCCGTCCTGTCAGAATACTTTTCTGCCGGTTTTTCTATGCCATCCGTTTTCACATCCTCAAACTGCTCCGATTCTTCGGAGATATCCTGGGAATCCATTCCCGGCTCAGAATTATTGTCACCGATATCATCCTTTGACTCCTCCGCCTCATTCACCTGCTCCTGTGATACCTTTTCAAGTTCCGGCTTTGGCGCATCTTCATCAAGATCAACCGCATCCTCACCTTTTTCGTCCATATCAAGCAGGCTGTTCAGTTCCGCAAGCCTTGTCAGCTTATCGTTAAGCTCCTGCTCCTGTGGGAATGGCTTTTCTACCTCGATCTTTGCAGTTTCAAGCTGCTGCTCCACATTGGCGAGCTTTGCTATCGCATCCTCAAGCTGTTTTGACATGGATTCCATGGCATTGCCGATACGGGTTATATTACCGGACGGATCAGAACCAATCTCCACTTCATGGCTGAGTTTTCCCTTCATGTTCAGC
>JAIKXO010000291.1 GCA_024684065.1 Lachnospiraceae bacterium | reverse complement strand
ATGAAAGGAAATGCTTCGGTCTGCGAATCAGTCTGAGCTTATTCGACATTTGCTAAAGTAAATGCCGAATTGGTTCGGCATAAACCTGCGTTTATGTCTAAGCACACGATTTGCTGCGCAGATCGGCGCAGTGAGGAAAGGAGGTCATACATGGGTAAGCTTTTTGTGATAGGAATAGGGCCGGGAAACGACGGGTTGCTTACATTTCAGGCAAGAGAGGCCATAAAGGCCTGTGAGCTGCTGTGCGGTTATCATGTTTATACCGCACTGATAAAGAAATATTTTCCCGATAAAGAATATTATGAGACACCCATGGGGCAGGAGCTTGAAAGATGCAGATACGCGTGCGAGCAGGCAAGGGACGGGAGGATTACCGGAATGCTTTCAAGCGGGGACTCCGGAATCTACGGAATGGCAGGTCCCGTTATTGAAATGGCAGAGGAATACGGGATCGAGGCTGAGGTGGTGCCCGGGATCACCGCCGCGGTTTCAGGGGCAGCAAAGCTGGGGGCGCCGCTCATGAACGATTTCTGCGTGATCTCTCTTTCTGATCTTATGACACCCTGGGAGGTTATTGAAAAGAGGCTTAGAAGCGCTTCTGTGGGAGATTTTTGTATTGTGATATATAATCCCATGTCAAAGGGCAGGCCGGAACACCTGAAAAAAGCCTGTGATATCATCATGGAAGTTAAAGATCCCGATACTGCCTGTGGTTATGTAAGGAATGTCGGGAGGGAAGGGGAGGAGATACATACTCTTACCCTGGCAGAGCTTAAGAATTCAGAGCTTGATATGTTCACGACCGTCTTTATCGGGGCTTCAAATACTTATATATCGGGAGCAAGGCTTATTACAGGGCGGGGCTACAGATGAGGATCGTGGTTTTTTCGGGGACAACCGAGGGCAGGGAAGCTGCCGTGGCTCTTTTGCGGGATGGTCACGAGGTATGTGTCAGTGTCGCGACTGATATAGGCGAGGAAGCGTTCAGATCAAACGGATCCAGGAAGGAAGCCGGTAAAGTTCAGGTAATCGTCGGAAGGAAAACTCTTTCCGAGCTTACCGGTCTTGTTAAGGAATATGACGCCTGTCTGGACGCGACCCATCCATATGCCCTGGAGATCACGAAAAACCTCAAGGAAGCCTGTAAAAAAGCAGGTACTGAGTATCTGAGGCTTATACGGGAGTCAGAGGGAATGTTTTCATCGGATATCACTTTTGATAAAAACGTATCAGACATGATACGCTTATCAGATGCTTCCCCTGCCTCTGACCCTGCCAAGGCAGCAGGTCTTAACGGGGGATCTCTCAGGATAACCTTCGTTTCAGGCCCGTCAGAGGCGGCAGAGCTGTTAAGAGATAAGGAAAGCCCGGGTTCTTTGGAGAACGGGCCGGAGGTTTACGAACAAAAGAAACCTTTAAGAAGCGAAGGAAAAATCCTGCTTACCACGGGAGTTAAGGATTTAGCGGAGTACGGAAAAATAGAAAGGAGCAGGCTCTATGCCAGGGTTCTTCCGACCGTTCAGTCTATAGAAGCCTGTCTAAGTACCGGTATATCCCATAAAAATATCATAGGAATGTGGGGGCCCTTCAGTAGGGAGCTCAATTCGGCGATGATAAGGCAGTATGGAATAAAATATCTTGTCACAAAGGAAAGCGGAAAAGAGGGCGGATATCCGGAAAAACTCAAAGCCTGTGAAGATACCGGCTGTGAGGCTATCGTAATAAAAAGGCCCCGGGAAGAAGGGATGACTCTTGACGAGATAAGAAGATCTCTGCTCAAAACGGCCGGAAGTGATTGCCGCTAAGGGCATTACATATGAGAAGGAGGCTTTAGTGAAGATTAATTATATAGGCTGTGGCACGGGTGATATAAATAAGCTTACCCTTGAAGCTGTCCGGTGCCTGAATGGATCAGAGGTCATTATCGGTCCTCAGAGGCTTTTGAATACCGTGAAAAGGCTTTTTTTCAGTAAATCCGAAGGCTCTACTGCTTTAGATGCAAAAGTTGGTCAGGCTCAATCCGCGGCTGTTCAAACGGCAGAACGTAACGAAGGACCTGAGGACAAAAAGAACGGCCGTGATCTGTTTTTCGGAAGGATTCCATCTGAGGGGAAGCGGTTCATAGTCTCAAAAACATACGGCAAAGAGGCACTATCGCTTATAAAGGAGCTTGAAAAGGAAGATAAGGATATGAGCGTTTCCGTACTTTTCAGCGGTGACTGCTCTTTTTTTTCAGGAGCGCAGGCTTTGTTAAAGCTTCTGAACGAAAACTGTTTCGAGGCGGATCACAGGATGGTACCGGGGATTTCCTGCCTGCAGTATTTTGCTTCCAAACTGGCAGTAAACTGGGCCGGACTCGAGATCATATCCACACATGGGACTGCGAGGGAGGATATTGAAAAAAAGATCTGCGGGAAGAAGGATATTTTTGTGCTGACCGGAGGTATCGATGATGCGGCCAGTATCTGTGACCGGATAATAAATACAGGCTACCGTGGAGATGTCACTATAGGGATAAATCTCTCGTACAGGGAAGAGGTTATTGCTTCGGATTCGGTACTCAATATCCGTAAAAGGCTGTCAGAGGACAATAATATCGGAAGAATGCAGGACGTTTACCAAAAATCCGGTGACAACGCTCTTGTGGTGCTGATCGTCCATTGCAGCCGCCATATACCGGTCATTGATCATAAGGGAGTGGGAATCCCTGACAGATTATTTAAAAGGGGAGACTTACCTATTACAAAGCGGAATATCAGGACCCTTATAGCGTCAAAGCTTCAGGTTTGCAGTAAAGATACATTACTTGATATCGGAGCGGGGACAGGCGGGGTCAGCATAGAGCTGTCAAAGCTTGCGGGAAAGGTAATAGCCATAGAAAAGGAAGCTGTTGATATCCTTTCCGAAAATAAAAACATATTCGGTGCCTGGAATCTTAGCATAATAAAAGGAGAGGCGCCGGATATATTATCCGATGAACAGCTTGAGGGGGTTAAGATTGATAAGGTCTTTATAGGCGGTTCAGGCGGCAGGCTTGAGGAGATAATCCTGTATATCCGAAAGAGATATCCTGAAGCGGTTATCTGCTATACGGCCATATTACTTGAAACCCTTTGGCAGGGAGTGGCCTTTCTGGAAAGCTCAGGCTATATAACTGAGGTTGAGCAGATAAGCGTCTCACGTTCGAGGCATATAGGCGGAAAACATATGATGATGGCGGAAAATCCGATATATATCGTGCTTGCAGTACCGGAAACGAAGAAATCCCGGTATTTTACTGAGGATTTCTGAGATTGTTTTTGTTTTTTATGCATAATGAAAGGCCGTACTGTTAAGAAATATAGATCATAAGAAATATTTATCTTTATAGAATTAATCATTAAAAGACTTCATCAAAGAAATTAATCAAAAGAAATTAATCAAAAAGAAACGATAATAAGGAAGATAATAGAATAACAATGTTATTATACCTTATAAGACATGGAGAGACTGATTTTAATAAAGAAAAGAGATACCAGGGCAGGAGGGATATCTCCCTTTCAAAGGAGGGTATAGCTAAACTGAGGAAGGCGGATTTTGAACCGGAGACAGTCTATGTTTCGGGACTGAAAAGGACTTCTGAGACGGCAAAAGTTCTTTTTCCGGGCGCAAAGCTCAGAGCTGTCCCGGGGCTCAACGAAATGAACTTCGGAGTTTTTGACGGGAGGACCGCCGATGAAATGGAGGAAGATCCTGAGTACCGGAAATGGGTGGATAACAACTGTGAGACCAGATGCCCCGGAGGGGAGGATAAAGAAGAGTTTTCCAAGAGAGTCTGTAAGGCCTTTGAGGAGATTGTAACTGAGTGTGTCTCTGACGGGCAAAAGGAAGCGGTGATAGTTTCCCATGGAGGGACGATCATGGCGATCCTTGAGGTTTACGCAACGCCAAAGAGGGACTTTTATGACTGGCTGAGCGGCAACGGCTGCGGTTTCGTGCTCGAATATGAGCCGGAAGCTGGTCTGAGCTCATACAGGCTGGTCGGAGAGGTCCAATATTCCACAGACTATGTGAGCATGAAAATATAAGTCCCTTTTTACATTATATGATATCAGGGTCAAAAGCCTGAACCCACGGCAAGCCTGCTTGCCAGTGGGTGAAAGGTTTTATGACCCGCCACAATATGAGCAAGAAGTGGGGAAGGGGCCCCACGGATTGCGAATATTGGGGAGCGTGGTGGAAGTGCAAAGCACGGAACCACGCTTTATATCACTTTTTACCCTCACATCATGATATAAAGGCTCATATTTCTTTGTAACTTTTTCACAAAAATAACGTCCTTATACTGTGTTTAATGCTTGATAATATACAAAATACATTTTATAATGTATTTTGCAGGAGCTTGAAAGTGCCATGGCTGCCCGGAAATGACGGCGGAAAAGATGAAGTGTCTGGCTGAAAATGACGAGGGCAGAAAGCTCATTCAAGGGAAACATCCGGTCTGTAAACAGCCCGGGCTTATTCGACATTTGCTGAAGCAAATGCCAAATTGGTTCGGCATAAACATACGTTTATACCTAAGCGCACGATTTGCTTCGCAGATCGGCGCAGTAAGGAGATCTTATGGTTGACTATACTGAAGGCGCAGGATATCAGTACCATATTCATGTAAAACCCGGTGATGTGGGACGTTATGTTATTCTTCCGGGGGATCCGGGAAGATGTGAAAAGATAGCCGGATATTTTGATGATCCGAAGTTAGTGGCTGTTAACAGGGAATATGTGACATATACAGGGACTCTTGACGGAGAGAGGGTGAGCGTTACTTCAACAGGGATCGGAGGCCCCTCCGCTTCGATCGCCATGGAAGAGCTTTATAGATGCGGAGCAGATACGTTTATAAGGGTCGGAACCTGCGGTGGAATGCAGGAAGAGATAATGGGCGGCGATATCATAGTTGCCACAGGGGCGATCCGGATGGAGGGCACCAGCAGGGAATACGCGCCGATAGAATATCCTTCCGTTCCCGATCTGGATGTGACGATCGCTTTGAGAGATGCCGCCAGGGAACTGGGTTTAAAAACCCATGTCGGTGTCGTTCAATGTAAGGATGCTTTCTACGGCCAGCATGAGCCGGAGACAAAGCCGGTAAGCTATGAGCTCTTAAATAAATGGGAGGCGTGGATAAGGTGCGGAGCTTTGGCTTCGGAGATGGAATCGGCGGCCGAGTTTATCGTAGGGAGTTATTTAAGAGCGAGGACCGGTTCCGTACTGCTTGTGATAGCAAACCAGGAGAGGGCAAAGAAGGGGCTTCCAAATCCTCAGGCGCATGATACGGACAGTGCCATAAGAGTGGCAACAGAGGCCATAAGGAAGCTGATACGCGGGGATAAAAACTGTCAGCCATGAAAGCCTAGGAGCTACTGTTAAAACCCTGCTTTAGGCTATCAAGGATTAAGTAATTGTAATAAACATCCTTCATATTTATACAGGCTTCATTATTTTTCATGAGGTTATGGAACCCGCGATCCAAAAGTAAGAATTTTATCTGAGACCGGAGGATTTATACTCCTCCGGTCTTTTCAGGGAAAGAATCGCGCAGCCCGTATTGTTTTTGAGTAATATTCAGACGGGTAGCCGTAAAGGATCCCCGGCTCCCTGCGGACCTGCGAAAGGAGAAGGTCATGGAAGGCGGAAGGCATACCTTATGATAAAGGTGCAGGATAACAGTTTTTTAATATTATAATGAACAGGAGAAAAAGCTATGAAAAAGATTGAAGAGTACATCAGAAGCATCCCGGATTTTCCGAAGCCGGGAATAATTTTCAGAGACATAACTTCGGTTTTACAGGATGCGGACGGGTTTGCCCTGGCGGTTGACGAACTGAACAAGCTTATTGAGAATGTGGATTTTGACGTTATCGTGGGAGCAGAGTCGAGGGGCTTCATTTTCGGAGCGCCCCTTGCTTACAAGCTTCATAAGCCTTTTATACTTGTCAGGAAGAGCGGAAAGCTTCCCTGTGAGACGATCTCCCAGGAATATGAGTTAGAGTACGGGACTGCCGTTATTGAGATGCATAAGGACGCGATCAGGCCCGGACAAAAGGCGGTAATCGTCGATGACCTTATAGCAACGGGAGGTACTCTGGAGGCTTCCGTCAGGCTTGTGGAAAAGCTTGGGGGAGAGGTTGCAAAGATCATCTGCCTTCTGGAGCTTGCCGGGCTTAAGGGCAAGGAGAAGCTTAAAGGGTATGATGTTGAAGCCGTTGTCACTTACGAAGGGAAATAAATGATACCGGAAAACGAAGGAAACAGCGGCAGTTTCAAAAGGAAATATTAAAGGAGGATACTGAAAATGGACAAATTATATTTTATTCCGGGAAGCCAGGATCTGTATGGAGACGAATGCCTTAAGCAGGTCGCGGCAGACTGCAGGGAAATGGTGGATTTTTTAAATGAACAGCTTAAGGATATCGTCTGTGTTGAGCTCCTTCCCACGGTAGTGGATTCTCCGGCATGCATCGCCAATTGCAGAAAGGCTTCGAATGATGACGAATGTGTAGGCGTTATAACCTGGATGCATACCTTCTCGCCTGCGAAGATGTGGATAAAGGGGCTTAAGGAATTACGCAAGCCATTGCTTCATCTTCATACCCAGGCAAATGAAAAGCTTCCCTATGATGAGATCGACATGGATTTCATGAACCTTAACCAGGCAGCTCACGGTGACAGAGAATACGGCTTTATCTTAGCAAGAATGAATATCGCCCATGAGGTGGTTGCCGGGTATTACAAAAATGCCAGAGTAGTGGAAAAAATAAGGGATTTTGCAAGGGTTGCAAGGGCGATCGCTTTTTCAAACAATTTAAAGCTTGCCCTGTTTGGCAATAACATGCGTGATGTTGCGGTTACTGACGGTGACAGGGTCGAAAGCCAGATCCGCTACGGCTGGGAAGCTAACTACTACGGGATCGGTGACCTTGTCGGATGCATAAACGCTTCCACCGAGGCCGAGATCGATGCCATGATGGAGGAATATAAAGGCAGATATACAATGGCCACGGATAATATCGAGGCGGTCAGGGAGCAGGCCAAATACGAGGTCGGTCTTAAAAAGTTCCTTGAGGCAAATAAGATAGGGGCTTTTATTGATACTTTCCAGGATCTGCACGGACTTAAGCAGCTTCCCGGGCTTGCGGTCCAGGATCTTATGAGTAAGGGCTACGGCTTTGGCCCGGAGGGTGATTATAAGATAAGCGCGCTCAGCGCCATATTTATGAAAATGGCTGAAGGGAAAGAAGGAGCGACAGGCTTTATAGAGGATTATACCTATGATCTTACCGAGGGCCAGGAGCTTGAGCTTGCTTCCCATATGCTTGAGGTTCCTCCCGCATTTGCGGCCACGAAGCCCGAGATCCAGGTGCATCCTCTCGGGATCGGCGGAAAGGAGGATCCCGCAAGGCTTGTATTTGACGGCGTGACGGGTGACGGCATCCAGGTTACCCTCGTAGATATGGGCACGCATTTCAGGATGATCTGTGCGGATATCGAGCTTGTCAAACAGCCGAAGCCCATGCCGAAGCTTCCCGTAGCACGCATAATGTACCGCCATAAGCCGAACTTCGAGATCGGGACCGCCGCATGGTGCTATGCCGGAGGCGCTCATCATTCCGTCGTCTCCACGGCTCTTACAAGGAAGGATGTTGCGATGTTTGCAAGGCTTACCGGAACCGAGCTCATCACGATCGGCGATGATACGACGGAGGCAGATCTGCGGAAATTTTTCGTATGACAGTTTTGATCCTGTAAGGAGGATGTCTGTCTGAACAAAATGAAAAATGCAGGTTTTATTAAAGAAACCGGGCACATTGGAGTTACCGGCAGGCAGAGTACGGTGCTGCTTTGTCTGTGAAAAGACAGGATAATAACATACGGGTCTTAAGATCGCTTTAAGGAGCAGAAAGAGGAGAAAAAATGAAAATAGCATTGATCAATGAAAACAGTCAGGCCGCAAAGAACGCGGTTATAGAGGCTTCGCTTAAGAAGGTCGTGGAGCCCATGGGGCATGAGGTCGTAAATTACGGTATGTATTCCGCTGAGGATGAAGCCCAGCTTACATACGTCCAGAACGGGATACTTGCGGCCGTGCTTTTGAATTCAGGAGCGGCGGATTACGTGATAACAGGCTGCGGAACCGGAGAAGGTGCCATGCTCGCGCTCAATTCCTTCCCCGGAGTTATCTGCGGTCATATTGAGGATGCGCTGGATGCGTATACGTTTGCCCAGATCAACGACGGCAATGCCATTGCGATACCCTTTGCCAAAGGCTATGGCTGGGGGGGAGACTTAAACCTTGAGTATATCTTTGAAAAGCTTTACTGCGAGCCGTCAGGCGGCGGATATCCGAAGGAGAGGGCGGTTCCGGAGAAGAGGAACAAAAAGATCCTTGATGAGGTACGCGCCGTGACGCTTAAGGACATTAAGGATATATTGCCGAAGCTTGACAGAGAGCTTGTAAAAGGAGCGCTTTCGGGAGAGCATTTTGACGAGTATTTCGAAAGGGACTGCAAGGATCCGGAGCTTATGGCGTTAGTAAAGGAGCTGAAGGCATAAGACGAAAAATGTTACAAAATAATGAGCCCTGACTTGTTCAATTTATTCAATAAAAAGTTTAATATTTTTGTGCTTTATTGACATTGAATACGATTTACTTTAGAATTGGAGCTGCGGTTTAAGAGAAAAACCGTGGTCAAATAATCACTATTACAAAAGGGAGGAAAAAAATGAAGAAGAAGTTACTTGGCGCATTACTGAGCGCAGCAATGGTTGCAACGCTTCTCGCAGGCTGTGGTGCAGCCGCACCCGCTACAGCGCCCGCTCCGGCAGCAGACGCAGAGACTGAGGCAGAGGCTCCGGCAGATGATACGGCAGAAGCAGAGGCTCCGGCAGCAGATGCTTCAGGCGCAGGCAAGAAGGTTGCCGTTGCAATGCCTACCCAGTCTTCAGAGAGATGGATCAACGACGGTGCCAACATGAAGTCTCAGCTTGAAGAGCTTGGCTATGAAGTTGATCTTCAGTATGCAGAGGATGATGTTCAGATGCAGGTTTCCCAGATCGAGAACATGATCGCGGCAGGCGCTGATTGCCTTGTTATTGCGGCTATAGACTCAGACGCTCTTGTAAATGTTGAAGCACAGGCAAAGGATGCGGGCATCCCCGTTATCGCTTATGACCGTCTTCTTATGAACACCGACGCTGTTTCCTACTATGCAACCTTTGATAACAAGGGTGTTGGTACGAAGATCGGCGAGTACATCAAGGAGCATGCAGGCGGCGAAGGCCTTGACGCTGTTAAGGCTGCAGGCGAGTCCCTTACGATCGAGTTCTTAATGGGATCTCCTGATGACAACAACGCTCTTATGCTTTACAACGGACTTATGGAAGTTCTTCAGCCTTATCTTGATGACGGTACACTTGTCTGCAAGTCCGGACGTACATCATTCGATGATACCTGTATCTTAAGATGGTCACAGGAAACTGCACAGCAGAACCTTGAGAACTATCTGACAGGCTTCTATTCAGATGAAGATCTTGACATCGTAGCAAGCGCATTCGACGGCTTCGCATACGGCGCAAAGGCAGCTCTTGAAGGAGCAGGCTACACAGCTGACAACTGGCCGATGATCACAGGTCAGGATGCTGAGCTCATGGCTACAAAGAACATCATTGCCGGAACACAGACCATGTCAATCTACAAGGATACAAGACTCCTTGCTTCCAAGTGCGTTACCATGGTTCAGGCAGTTCTTGAGGGTTCAGAGCCTGAGATCAACGATACCGAGCAGTATAACAACGGCAAGATCGTAGTTCCTTCATATCTCTGCGAGCCTGTAGCTGTTGATAAGGACAACTATAAGAAGGAAATCGTTGACGGCGGATATTATACAGAGGAGCAGCTTGCAAACTAAGATATCTGTCTCCTGCATATTATTACAATAATGAATTTACGTAAGTAAATACTGTCATTGTGATAATAATTTAAGAATAAGCTTTGGAATTGGGCGGCGATGTTTACGCCGCCCAATTTTAACTGTACTGAACCTCTGTGATTTACGTATGGCCAAAGCTATACAAGTAAAACTTTGTATGGAAGGAAGAACCGATGTCGGATTATATCTTAGAAATGAACCACATTACCAAGGAATTCTCCGGGGTAAAGGCTTTGGATGATGTTAATCTGAAGGTAAAAAGGGGCGAGATCCATGGTCTTTGTGGAGAGAACGGTGCCGGAAAGTCCACTCTTATGAATGTCCTTTCGGGCGTATATCCATACGGAACCTATTCCGGGGATATTGTATATAATGGGGAGATATGTAAATTCAGCGATATCAAACACAGCGAGGCTAAGGGTATCGTTATAATTCATCAGGAACTGGCCCTCAGTCCGCTCCTATCGGTTGCCGAGAATGTTTTCATAGGCAACGAACAGACCGGCATCAAAGGAGTGATAAACTGGACCGAGACCAGAAAGAAGGCAGCCGAGCTGCTTGCCAGGGTCGGGCTTGAGAATGAGGATGTCAATGTACCTGTCAACAGCTTAGGTGTCGGAAAACAGCAGCTTATAGAAATTGCCAAGGCCATGGGCAAGAAGGTGGATCTCCTGATCCTTGACGAGCCTACAGCGGCTCTTAACGATGAGGAGAGTAAAAAGCTTCTTGACATAATGATCGATCTCAAGGAGAACCATGGAGTTACCAGCATCATTATTTCCCATAAGCTTAATGAGCTTGAGTATGTATGTGATTCACTGACGATAATCCGTGACGGTCAGACCATCGAAACCCTGAACAAGGGTGTTGATGAGTTTACTGAGGACAGGGTAATAAAAGGAATGGTTGGCCGTGAGATGAGCAACCGTTATCCTGTAAGAGAAGGAGTCAATATCGGCGATGTGATCTTTGAGGTCAGCGGATGGAATGTATTTCATCCCGATGATGCTGAAAGGCAGATGATAAAGGACATAAATATCAATGTCCGGGCCGGAGAGGTCGTAGGCCTTGCAGGGCTGATGGGAGCCGGCCGTACTGAATTTGCCATGAGCGTTTTCGGAAAAAGCTATGGCCAGAAGATCAGCGGACATGTAAAGATCAACGGAAGGGAAGTACAGCTCAACTCCGTTAAGGATGCCATTGACAATAAGCTTGCCTATGTGTCGGAGGATCGAAAGACCTATGGCCTGGTGCTTATCGATGATATAAAACATAATATGACAATGGCGGCTTTACGGAAATTCTTCTCAAAGAAGGGCGTCGTTGATTCAAATGAAGAGATCGTTTCCGCGGAAGAATATAAAAAGAAGATAAATGTTAAGGCCAATTCAATAGAGCAGACGGTTGGATCCCTCTCCGGCGGGAACCAGCAGAAGGTCGTGCTCGCTAAATGGATGCTTACTCAGCCGGACGTGCTTATTCTGGACGAGCCTACACGAGGCATCGACGTCGGAGCCAAGTACGAAATCTATTGTGTTATAAATGACCTTGCAAAAGCGGGTAAAGCAGTTATCGTTATCTCCTCCGAAATGCAGGAGATAATAGGAACCTGTGACCGGGTATATGTCATAAACGATGGCGAGATAGCCGGGGAATTGTCGAAGGAAGAGGTATCACAGGAGAAGATAATGCAGCAGATTATGGCACATAACAGAAGGAGTGAAGCAAATGGATAAGAAAAAAGTTGTAAATATTGATATGAAGCAATACGGCATGTTTATCGTGCTGATCGCGGTTTTTTTGATCTTTGCATTGATGACCGGAGGAAAGAACCTTTCACCGGCGAATATCAATAACCTCATCATGCAGAACAGCTACGTTATCATTCTTGCAACAGGAATGCTTTTGTGCGTACTTACAGGTAACGTTGACCTTGGCGTCGGTTCTGTCGTTGCATTATGCGGTTCCGTTGTTGGCGTGCTTATCATAGATCTGCATGTAAACAAGGCCGTCGCCATAATAGCGGCTATTCTGGTAGGCCTTTTATGCGGTATGTTTGCGGGATTCTTTATCGCCGTAATGGGAGTTCCTCCTTTCATTGTAACACTGGCAACAATGCTCATGGGCAGAGGCGCTACCTATACGATACTTAAAGCCCAGACGAAGGGCCCCTTTGATCAGGACTATAACTACATCGGTGCCGGCTTCCTTCCCCAGATATCGGTAGGAAATTTTGATCTGCTGTGCCTCATCATTGCCATTGCGGCGACGGTTGCTATCATATTCAATGAGATGAGAAGCATAGCGGCAAAGAAGAAATACGGTTTTGCGCAGAATCCGTTTTATCAGATCGTTATAAAAAATGCGGTATTCATCGTCATCATCTGGTTTGTACTCATAAAGCTCGGACAGTACAGCGGTTTCCCCTTCGTTCTGGTCATAATGGGAGCCATAGTCGGGATTTACAGCTTTATAACCAGTAAGACCGTTGCGGGACGTCAGATATATGCTCTCGGAGGTAACCGTAAGGCGGCCCAGCTTTCAGGTATAAAGACCGACAGGGTTTTCTTCTGGGTATATACAAACATGGGCTTCCTTGCAGGTATTGCCGGAGTTGTTCTTTCAGCAAGAAACGGTTCCGCAACCCCTAAGGCAGGAGACCAGTTCGAGATGGATGCGATAGCTTCCTGTTACCTCGGCGGAGCTGCCGTTGCAGGCGGTGCCGGAACTATATTCGGAGCGGTAATCGGAGCTTTCATAATGGGTATCCTGAATAACGGTATGTCCCTTTACGGATGGTCAACGGATATACAGAAGATCGTTAAAGGCGCGGTTCTTCTTGGTGCGGTTACGGCCGATCTTATGAGCAAGAGAAAGAAATCCTGATCGCGCACCAAATCATGTGCTCAGGCATAATAAAACAGGTAATCTGTAAAAGGAACGCAAGGTTTTATGCTGCGTTCCTTTTTATTCTGAACGGATCAGATAAACTGCAACAGCTTTCTTCGCTTAATATATGTTATGTAATCTTGTAAAGCTTGAAAAGCTGTGATATACTCACGAACGCAATCAGATGGCTGCAGATTCAAGAGGAGTTCGTTATGGGACGCAGAATCGGAGTTTTCGGAGGGACTTTCGACCCTCCTCATTTAGGACATTTGGAGATCGCAAGGGAGGCCTATGAAAAGGCCGGTCTTGACGGGGTTCTTTTTATTCCGACGGGAACGCCTAAATATAAGCTGGAGATGCATGATGTCTCCGATAAGGCGGACAGGCTTCAGATGCTTGAGCTTCTGCTGATCGGTGAGCCCTGGGCATCAGTTTCCACTATTGAAATGGACAGGGAGGGAAATTCCTATACTTCGGATACCTTAAGGGAACTTAACAGGGCGTTTCCCGGGGATGAGCTTTTTCTTATAGTGGGGAGCGATTCGCTGAAATACATGAAGGACTGGCACGAGCCGGAGGTCGTCTTTGCATATGCGAAGGTGATCGTGATCCTTCGGGATAACGATACATGGGAATCACTCCAGGGACTCATAGGAGATTATAAGATCAGTTACAAAGCCGATATCAGCGTGATATATGGCAGAAAATACAACATATCCTCAACGGAGCTCCGTGAAAGGATCGCTTCCGGGGAGGATCCCAACGAGCTTCTTCCGCAGAAGGTTGCCTGGTATATACAGGGCCGGGGATTATATACAGGAAGATTAAGGTTTGGGGGAGACTCATATGGCGGTTATGGAGCCGGACAATATGGAGTTTCCGAATCTATAAGGTATAATGACTATCTCGAAAATTTCCTCAGCACTTATTTTGACGGCGAGAAGCTGGCTTCAAACCTTATAAAATGGATACGGGAATGGTTTTATATAAACGGGCGGGACTGTCCCGCAGTGATCGGTCTTTCCGGCGGCAAGGATTCAACAATGGTTGCGACTCTCTGTAAAATGGCGCTGGGACAGGACAGGGTATTCGGGGTGCTGATGCCTGACCATACCCAGTCCGACATTTCCGTTTCAAAAGCAGTGGCAGAATGGCTTGGCATAAGCTATGCCGTTGTTAATATAGGGGCTGCCACTGACGGGATAAGAAGCTCGATAGGAGATTCAGACATTATTGTAAAAGCAGGAGGGGTGGAACCGAATATAGAGACAAGCGTGACTGCAAAGGACGGAAGGCTTGCTACCATGACAGGCTTTAAAGAAAGTCCGCAGATGCTCATAAATATAGCCCCGAGGATCAGGATGACGACTTTATATGCAATCTCCCAGACCATGAACGGCAGGGTTTCAAATAACTGTAACCGTTCCGAGAATTATGTTGGCTACTCGACTCTTTACGGAGATGCCGCAGGCGATTTTTCACCTCTGCATAACCTGACTGTTACTGAGATCATACGGCTTGGAGAGTATCTTAAGATACCAGGTGAATTCATCCACAAGGCTCCTTCGGACGGCCTTTCGGGAAAGACCGATGAAGATGCCCTCGGGTTCACCTATGAGGAGCTAGATACCTATATATTGACGGGGTTTTGCGCAAGCGAGGAGAAAAGGGCAAGGATAGAAAAACGCCATAATGCGAATATGTTTAAATTAAAGCCGATGGCAGCCTTTGGGGGATTTTGATTTACAGAGCCTGATAAAGGTAAAACTCTTCTTAAAAAAAAGTTGATTTATATAAACAAGTATACTATAATTAGTATGTTCATTTGTTTTGGGTACAAGCACTTGTTGTTTGTGCCTGTCAAATTACAGCGCTAGCTTTAGCCTCTTCAGGCAAAGCGGGTCAAAGGGTTTTCCCAAGGGCTCTTTGGCAACGAGGGGAGTATAAATACGCAAATGCCTGATGGGCTGGCTGATCGCTGCAGAGGGGAACATTGATGAAGGTCTATGATAAGAGAGTGATTTTTGCAATCGCCGCTATTGTGGCGGTTGTTTTATGCGTGGGTATTGTTTTCCTTGGAAAGAAAGACGATACCACGGAAGAAAACACATCTGATAACGTGCAGGAGACTGTGGCTGCGGAGAATGAAGAGGAAGGGGACAAGTCCGAAGCCGAGGTCAATGCAGAAGATCCCAATAAGCTTGAAGATGGAATGATGAGAAGTTATCTGTCGGGGCTTCCGGTTGATGAGAAGATCGGAAACAGGCGTCCTGTTGCCATTATGCTCAACAACCTTGAAGCGGCACAGCCTATGAGTGGAGTCTCATACGCCGATGTGGTCTATGAATATGTTGTTGAGGGCGGGATCACCAGGCTCATGGGACTTTTTGAAAATTATGACGGGCTTGAGAAGATCGGTTCGGTACGAAGCTGCAGGGAGTATTTTGTATACACGGCTCTGGAATTCGATGCCATTTATATGCATTTCGGGCAGGCAGCCTACGCAGTGGATCTCCTGGCCCAGGATTATGTCGATAACCTGAACGGCTTAGGGGAGGCCGGAGATACTTGCTTCTACAGGACTACCGACAGGCAGGCTCCTCATAATGTATACACATCGGATGCCGGAATCACGGCAGGTATCAAGAAGCTTGGCTACAGGGAAGATCATTACGAGAGTTTTAAAGGGAAATTCAATTTCTGTGATCTTAATGAGACCATTACGAATGAGTATGGAGGCAGTGCAAAGCATATCGAGCCGAATTATAAGATTAACAAGCCCTGGTTCGATTATAATGAAGAGACCGGGAAATACGACAGGTACCAGTATGGCGGACCCCAGATCGATGATGTTACGGGAGAGCAGCTTTCTTACGATAATGTGATCCTGCAGTACAATAAATGGGCTCAGCTCGATCAGAAGGATTATCTGGCTTTCGACTGCCATTCGGGCGGGATAATCCAGTATTGTACCAAAGGAAAATTCACGGTCGGAACCTGGAAAAGGGATGTTGAAAGCGCCAAAGACGGTAATGTCGATACAGCTCCTGTCAGATACTATGACATGGAAGGCAACGAAATAAAGATAAACAACGGAAAGACTTTTGTGTGCGTGATACAGGATACGGCGCTTGATGATATAGTATTGGAGTAACATTTACAGAAAACGCACAAAGTACATACGTTCACTATTAAATATCAGAAGGCAGATTGTTAATTTGTTTCCTATAACATAATTCATATATAAAACAGCCACATTCCCTGTGCCGGGATAGTGGCTGCTTTATATTGCGCCGATCTGCTTTTCAGACCGGATCAATACCGCATAGCGCCGATCTGCGAAGCAGATCGTGCGCTCAGGTATAAATCTTTAGTTTATGCCTAAGCGCACTGCATCTTTAAAAATCTTAAAGACTTATGCTTACTGTCTTCTGATCCTCTGCAGCCTCGCTGCTTCCGACAAAGATCGGATATTCCATGGATTCAAGGATCCATTCCCTTGTCGTTGGTTCGTAATACTTAAGCTTCTCAAGAGGGATCTGTATCTGAACTGTCTTTGTTTCGCCGGGTTCTACGCTAACGCGCTTAAATCCGCACAACTGCTTTACAGGGCGGTCGACTGCAGAGTTTTTATAGCCTGCATAGACCTGAACGACTTCTGATCCGCTGATCCTGCCTGTATTTTTCACATCAGTACAGACGGTAAGATGATCTCCCTCCGCCGCAACGCTTGGAGCCCCTATCTCAAAGGTGGTATAAGAAAGGCCGAAACCGTACGGATAGAGAGGCTTTATTCCTTTTTTGTCCAGACGGGTGTAACCGTGGTAGTACTCATAGTACTGATCCGTTGCTTCCCAGTCCACATAGGGAAGATCACTTTCGGAAACCGGAACTACAAACGGAAGCTTTCCGGAGGGATTGACATCTCCGAAGAGGACCTCCGCAAGGACCGTGCCGCCTTCCATGCCCGGATAGTAAGCCATGATGACGCTTTTTACGGAATCGATCCAGTCACTCATCATTATCATATTGCCTCCGATGAGGACCACAGTGCTGTTTTCGTTTACCGGACCGACCTGTTTTATCAGCTCTATATCTGCTTCATGCAGTCCGAGCGACTTCTTCCTGTCTCCGCCGGTAGCGCCCAGATAATTATCAGCATCATCTACTGCGACGAATTCTCCCTCGTCATCGTGATCATACCCTACGACGAATATGACGGCATCGGCTTCTTTTGCCGCTTTTTTGGCTTCTTCAATATCCTTGCCGTCTGCATAGAGGATTTCCGCATTCTCTGCCGTACGGCGGATGCCTTCCTCCGGAGTAACGATGTATGCGGGACGGACACGGCTTGAGCCATAATCGCCGATGTTCGGAGCTTTTGCAAGATGTCCGATAAGAGCTATTTTCTTTATACTGCTTCGGTCAAGAGGCAGAATATCTTCATTCTTTACAAGAGTGATGCTTTCCTCGGCGGCCCGCTTTGCAAGCGCGATGTGTTCTTTGCAGCCGACAACTGAACTGTCATATTCCTTATGATCACGGTCAAAGGCAAGAATGGTCCTTACAATGCGAAGAGCGGATTCGTTTATTGCTTCTTCCGGTACAAAGCCGTCTTTTACGGCCTGTACGAGCTTCTTTCCGTATTCCTGTGTCCAGAGCATCTCCATATCCTGACCGCCGTTAGCCGCCTCTACGGTATCCTTAACACCCCAGCAGAAATCCGACATGACGAAGCCGTCAAAATCCCAGTCTCCCTTGAGAACCTCTTTTAAGAGATAGTGATGATGGCCGCACTGGACACCGTTGTACCGGTTATAACTGGACATGATGCTTGCAGCGCCGGCATCGATACAGTCCTTAAAGTGAGGAAGATATACCTCCTTTTCGGTCCGCTGGTCACAGGTTACAGATACCTTGAAACGGGCATTCTCCATGTTGTTGAATGCAAAATGCTTAACGCAGGCCATTACATCCTCTGCCTGGACACCTCTCACGAGAGCAGCGCCCATCTGTCCGATATGAAAGGTTTCTTCTCCGTAGCTTTCCTGTGAGCGTCCCCAGCCGGGGTTGTAAGGCATGTTTATGCAGACACCTGCGAAAAGATTTCCCCCATAGGCCCGTACTTCCCTGCCGATGGCGTGACCGATCTCTTCTTCAAGCTCGGGATCAAAGGAAGCGCCTCTGGCCATGGAGACCGGGAAACAGGTGGTTTTTCCATTGTCACAGACAACGCCCCTCGGGCCGTCGCAGAAATTCATCGGCGGGATATTGAAACGATCGATGCCTCCTGCAGCATATGGCAGGGAGTTGTAGTGTACATCCTCGGAGGCTAACATACCGCCGAGCATTTCGGCTACTCCTTCGGGCGTAAGTCCCTGGATATCAATATTTCCGGACATAAGATATACTTTTTCTTCGAGTGTCAGCTGATCGACGATCTTTTGAGCTTCCTCGGTAAACTTGAGCCGTTCGGCTTTGCTTTGAGCTGAAGACATATATTTTTCCTCCTTTATTTTTAAGGGGTGTCCTCCCCTTTAATATCTGGTGGTGCTATGCCGGACAGAAAGCCATTTTACAGGTATTCGTTTCGATTGCAGATTTTAAGATTTTCAATAACCTTTTTTATATCCGAAGTATGCTCTCTGTCGCATATCAGGGTCGCATCCTTAGTGTCCACGATAACAAGATCCTTGAGGCCTACTGCCGCTATAAGCTTGTCGGTGCCCTGTATTATGCAGTTTCTTGTATCTATGGTTACGATATTTCCGTCTGCTATGTTGCCGAATTCATTGGATCTTTTTATCCTTTCAAGCGCAAGCCATGAACCTACATCATCCCATCCGAAGGTTCCCGGGATAGTATATATATTCTCCGCTTTTTCCATGATACCGTAATCTATGGAAATGGAGGGGAAAGAAGGGAATATATCTTCTATCGTTCTGTCCTGCTGCGGCGTGCCGATAGATTCCTGTATTTTAAGCATCCCTTCGTATATTTCCGGCAGAAGCTTTTCATAGTGCTTTACTATGGTAGAAAGCTTCCAGAGAAACATTCCGCTGTTCCAGAGGTAGTCATCTGAGGCAAGATATTCCTTGGCCTTTTCCAGATCCGGCTTTTCCGTAAATCCGTCAACCTTAAAGGCTCTTCCTCTTCCCTCCGAAATCTTGTTTACAAATTTAATATATCCATAACCTGTTTCTGGATAATCAGGCGTAATACCGATCGTTACCAGATTGTCGCCTTCCTCAGCGACCTCGCAGGCATCACGTAAGGTAGTCTGATAGAGTGAGCTGTATTTTATAAGATGGTCAGAAGGAAGCACCATCATAACCGCATCTTCGTATTTTTTCCTGATGAAAGCGGTTCCGAGTGCTATGCACGGCGCAGTATTTCTCCCTATCGGTTCGCAGATTATGTTTTCTTTTGGAAGATCGGGAAGCTGTTCTTCTATGAGCGGAAGATAATCCCTGTTGGTAACGATATAAATATCATTGATATCAACAATAGGAAGAAGTCTTTCCGTGGTAAGCTGGATCATTGTTTTTCCGTCATCGGTAAGTGACAGGAACTGCTTGGGAAGATTTTTCCTGCTTCTCGGCCAGAAGCGTTCTCCCCGTCCGCCGGCCATGATAAGCGCTGTTTTATTCATATGCTCTCCTCCTCGTATGGAAAGGGGTTTTTACCCCTGAGATCAGGACATGCTGCCGATCATCTGTAACAGATCCGCTCTGTGCCGATCCGGTCATTTTTCAGGCCGGATCATTACCCTGATCTCATTATAATAAGATAATATCACAGCAAATACCTTAAAACAATTGCCAAACAGCACCGATTTGCGAAGCGGACCATACACGTCGTGCTTCAGCCGGGGCCCCTTTCAACGGTAAAGGTCAATAACCTGTAATGCTGTATCAAACATATTCTCCACAAATACTGGAAAAAATGATATACTAGACACTGATCAGCATTTCGGGGTTTTATACTTTCAATAACAGGCAGGTAATGGGAACAGCATATGAAATATAACAAATACACGATCAAAACCACTACAGAGGCGGAGGATATCATAGCGGCAGTACTTACGGATGCCGGGGTTGAAGGAGTAGAGATAGTGGATAAGACCCCCCTTTCCGAAAGCGAGAAGGCAGCCATGTTTGTGGATATCCCTCCCGAGACCGTAGAGGATGACGGGATCGCTTATGTAAGCTTTTACCTTGATGCGGATGCAGATAACGAGGTGCTGCTTGAGAGGGTAAGGAACAATCTCTATGAGCTGAGAGACTTCGGTGATGTCGGTGAACTTGCCGTAAGCATAAGAGAGCTTAAGGATGCGGATTATCTCAATAACTGGAAGAAGCATTTTACTCAGTTTATGATCGATGATATTCTGTTTGTTCCTTCCTGGGAAAAGGCTTCGGAAGAAAACTGCTCAATGGTTATCAATATAGATCCGGGCTCGGCATTCGGTACCGGTAAGCATGAGACTACGAAGCTCTGTATACAGGCGCTGAGAAAATATATAAAGCCGGGGGATACCGTGTTAGATGTGGGCACCGGAAGCGGGATCCTGTCGCTTATGGCGTTTAAGTTCGGAGCGGCAAGAACGACGGCTACCGATGTTGATGTGGCCTCTATAGACGCCTGCAGGCAGAACTTTGAAGCGAACGGTCTTAAGGACAGTGATTTCAGGCTCCTTATAGGAGATATAATAAGTGATAAAGATGTGCAGGCGGATGTAGGATTTGACGGATATGATGTTGTCTGTGCGAACATACTTGCCCAGGTCCTTTTGGAACTTACTCCCCGGATCGGCAGGCATATAAAAAAAGGCGGGATATATATAATGTCCGGGATCATAGACGAAAAGGAAAATGAAGTGGCACAGTCTGCCGAGAATGAGGGCTTTAAAATACTGGAGATAAACCGACTTGGGGAGTGGGTTGAAATATCCGCCCGCTTTGAGGGGAAGGATGCATAGTTTTTTTGCTGACAGCTCCTGTATAAAAGGTAATACTGTAACTATCGGAGGGAGCGATTACAACCACATAAAAAATGTCTTAAGGCTGAAAGCAGGTGAAGAGGTTTCTGTAATAACCGGTGAAGCAGACAGGGAATACAGATGTGCTGTCGAGGGTTATGACGAGACCGCAAAAACGGTAAAGCTCAGTTTACTGTTCGTAAAAGAGGACAATATTGAGCTCCCCTGCAGGATATATCTGTTTCAGGGATTGCCGAAGGGTGATAAACTTGAGTTTATCATACAGAAGTCGGTCGAGCTTGGAGCATATCAGATAATCCCTGTCGCAACGAAGCGCTCCGTAGTAAAGTTAGATGAAAAAAAACTGAGTAAAAGAAACGAAAGATATAATGCTATTTCGGAAGCTGCCGCCAAGCAGTCTAAGCGGAGGATAATCCCTGAGGTGATGCCGGTAATGAGTTTTTCCGATGCCATAAGCTATTGCAGGGAGCAGGAAATAGATATCCGGCTTTTTCCGTATGAGCTTTGCGATACGTCGTCAATGGAGCGGACGAGGGAAATCTTTGGCAGCATAAAACCGCAAAAAAGCGTTGCGGTTTTTATAGGACCCGAAGGAGGGTTTTCAGCCGAAGAGGCAGAGCTTGCAGAGAAGGAAGGCTTTTTTCCGGTCACGCTCGGAAAACGCATACTAAGGACTGAAACAGCAGGGCTTGCGGTGCTATCGTGGCTTGTATATCTTTTGGAGGAGTGATGGAAGTATATTTAGATAATTCAGCCACAACAAGATGCTTTGATGAAGTAAGGACCTATATGGACGGCTTATATGACGAAGTATACGGAAACCCGTCGAGCCTTCATCATATAGGGGTCATGGCAGAACGGGAGATAACAAAGGCTAAATTCATAATAGCCGGGAGCCTGAAGGCTGATGAAAAAGAGATAATCTTTACCTCAGGCGGTACTGAATCGGACAATATGGCCATCTTCGGAACGGCTATGCATCCGTCTAATCTGAGGCGTGGAAAACATATCATTTCCTCGGCAATAGAGCATCCTGCGGTTCTTTCGCCTCTTAAGGAGCTATCACAAAGAGGATACGAGGTTACCCTGCTTCCCACAGACAGGTACGGACGTATTGATCCGTCAGATCTTAGGGATGCGCTCAGGGACGATACTATACTGGTATCGATAATGCATACAAATAACGAGATCGGATCGGTCCAGCCGATCCCGGAGCTTTCAGGGGTGATAAGGGAAAAGAATCCGGATACCCTGTTTCATGTTGACGCGGTGCAGGGCTATGGCAAGTACAGGATCATTCCTAAAAAGTTGGGTATAGACCTGCTTTCGGTAAGTGCGCATAAGATCCATGGTCCTAAGGGCGTCGGATTCTTATATGTTGGGGATAAAGTAAGGATAAATCCGATCATATTCGGAGGCGGCCAGCAGAGGGGTTTTCGATCCGGAACCGAAAATGTAGCGGGGATCGGAGGAATGGCTGAGGCGGTAAGGATTATCTACGACAGCCTTGAAAAGAATGTTGAAAAGCTTTATGAGCTTAAGTCTTTCTTTATCACGGAGCTTTTAAGAACAGAGGGTGTGGCCGCGGTCAACGGATATGACACCGATGTAAGGCAGACAGCGCCCCATATAGTAAGCGCGTCTTTTGAAAACGTCAGGGCAGAGGTGCTTTTGCACGCCCTCGAAGAGAAGGGGATATTTGTTTCCGCCGGATCTGCCTGTTCAAGCAATAAGCCTTCCGTTTCGGAAACCCTGAAGGCGACAGGCCTTGATAAGAAATATCTTGATAAAACGGTGAGATTCAGCTTTTCCGAAGAGACAACGAAAGAGGAGCTTGAATATACCATTGGAGCGTTAAGAGAGCTTCTGCCGGTTCTGGGTAAATATGTCAGAAGATGAAGCGGCTTCAGGTGGCTGAATTATCGTGACTATCCGGTCAGGGACGTATTGAAGGCAGGATGGGCACTAAGGAAAGACTTTAATAAGCGCTTCCCAAAGCGAAGTATAATACAGGAGATCGGAAAGAGAAGGGAATGCATCATGCAATATAGCGCATTTTTAATAAAATATGCCGAGATAGCGATAAAGGGAAAGAACAGGGGCATTTTTGAGAATGCACTTATCGGTCAGATAAAGTATGCCCTGAAAAAGTGCGAAGGGGATTTCTCGGTCAGCAAGGCTTCGGGAAGGGTATATATAGAATGCCTGAGCGATTATGACTATGATGAGGTTATAGAAAATCTGAGATGCGTTTTCGGTATTACCGGGATATGTCCTGTAGTTCATGTGGAGGACGAGGGGTTTGAAAGACTTTCCGAGGATGTTATCAGGTATGTGGACGAGGCATACGGGGATAAGAACAAAACCTTCAAGGTTATGGCGAGAAGAGCCAGGAAGGATTATCCGCTCGATTCCCAGGAGATTAATGCAGAGCTCGGGGGGAGGATTTTAGACCGCTTTCCGGAGCTTAAGGTTGACGTACATGAGCCGGATATCCGGATCTTTATTGAGATAAGGGAAAGGATCTATATCTATTCAGGGACGATCCCCGGTCCCGGAGGGATGCCCGTAGGGACGAACGGAAAAGGCATGCTCCTCTTATCCGGAGGTATAGATTCTCCGGTTGCGGGCTATATGATAGCAAAGAGAGGAGTGAAGATCGATGCGGTCTACTTCCACGCTCCTCCTTACACCAGCGAGAGAGCAAAACAGAAGGTAGTTGATCTGGCAAAACAGATATCAAAATATGCGGGCCCGGTTTATCTGCATGTGATCAATTTTACTGATATCCAGCTTGCGATATATGAGAAATGTCCCAAGGATGAGCTTACGATCATCATGAGACGTTATATGATGAGAATAGCACAGGACATAGCTGAAAAGACCGAATGTCTCGGGCTTATCACGGGGGAGAGCATCGGACAGGTCGCAAGCCAGACCATGCAGTCCCTTGCCGCTACGAATGATGTATGCACGATGCCCGTTTACCGGCCCCTGATAGGGTTCGATAAGCAGGAGATAATAGAGATTTCCGAAAAAATAGGGACCTATGAGACCTCCATACTGCCGTATGAGGACTGCTGCACTATCTTCGTTGCAAAGCATCCCGTAACAAAGCCAAAGGTAAGCGTGATACGAAGATCAGAGCAGAGGCTTTGTGAGGTTATAGACGGGCTTTACAGAAAGGCAATTGAGTCGGATGAGGTCATTATCGCAAGATAATATGGAAAGCGTGATCGTAAACGGGCCGGAAAAACACAAAAGAATCCGGGTTTTTATCTTCGGGGCATTATTGGGCGCGGTCGCTTTTCTGCTTATCTATGGATTAAAGATACTTGATCCGTCCTATGACGACTGGCTTCTCCTCGGGGATATGGACCTTAAACAGCATTATATAGGTTTTTGCCACTTCCGCATGAGCCGCTGGCAGTTTCCGGTAGGGCTCACAGAGACTCTTTCATATCCTGAGAGCATGTCCGTGATATATACGGATTCCATACCGGTACTGGCGGTATTCTTTAAATTGTTCGCTTATTTTCTCCCGGTTAAGTTCCAGTATTTCGGATTTGCCGGGATCATTTCCTTCATGCTCATGGGCGGGCTTTCTTCATTGCTTATTTACCGGTTCTGTGATAATGAAGCCGTCTGTATTCTGTACTCTCTCATTTTTGCAGTAAGCTATCCGATAATCCAGAGGATGTATTATCACACCGCCCTTGCCGCCCAGTGGATCATAATCCTTGCGTTCGTTCTCTGGCTTTATCAGGAGGAGCTTTCCATAAAAAAAAGAATACTGTTCTGGAGTCTTTCAGGGGTGATATGCGTGAGTATTCATTCCTATTTTCTTCCAATGGCGGGTCTTATCCTGCTTGCGGCCGCGGCGGATGAGGTTCTTGCGGCAAAAAAGGACGGAAGTGCTCCGGCTGCGGCTATAAAGCATGGAGCTTGTGAGCTTTTCGGATTCTGTGCAGGAGCATTAGCATCACTTTTCATATACGGGGGATTTTACGGAGGGACAAGCGTCGTAGGAGACGGGCTTGGGACCTTTTCAAGCAATCTCAATACATTTATAAATCCGTTAGATGACGGAAAACTGTATGACGCCCTGCCGCTTTACTATGATTTTCAATATGAGGGCTTTGGATATCTTGGCGGAGGGATACTTTTTCTGCTGATCGCCGATGCGGTATTTGTCATGCTCCTTTCGATAAAAGGAGTGGTAAGCATTAAGAGCATTATAAAACAGCATCACCGCGTTTTTATTGCCTGCGTTCTTTTCTTCGTATCCTTTGCGCTCGCCGTTTTTCCGATAGTATCCATAAATGACGTCAAACTCTTCGGAGTGCCGTATCCGGAGTTTATCAGGAAGGTACTCGGGATATTCAGATCCAACGGAAGGTTTATATGGATAGCGGTTTATATGCTCATGCTGCTTGCGATAGCATCGGGATACAGGCTGTTTTATCATTGCAGGTTTCTTCGGGGACCTTCCGGAAACGGCGGTAAAATAACGACAATGGGCGGCGTGCCGTTTTATGTCATAACAACCGTGGCGATCTTATTGCAATTTTATGACATATCAGGGATGCTTGCGGGAAAACATGATTATTATGCAAACACGCAGACTTATGAGAGCCCGTGGATCTCAGAGGCAGTGATACCGGACATAAGCAGATTCAGTGGTTTTGTTTTTTTGTATAATGATAATGATATCCTGATGGACACGGCATATTATGCTTACCAAAACGGAATGTGGCAGAATAATTATTATTACGCGAGGGATATAAGTGAAGCTGTGGATATGAATATTGCGCAGTGGAGGGAGGCAATAAAGAGCGGGATCATCAGAGATGATATCATATACATCCTGAAGGAGGAGGATGCGCCTGAAGAACTTACCGAAGCCATGAATACGGTAAAGGCGTTCGGGCATATCATCGGAACTGCCGGATTTTATTAGTTTTCACAGATACTCTTTATTTCTCTGATTTTTTTGGTATAATGTATTACAGCGAGTTTTTCCACTCATAACCTTTCCGGCGTTTTGCCACATAACTAAAGAACTGCAGGCTAACGGTAAACAATGGGGTTTTTTGCAAAATGGGTTATATAAGGGGTTTAATAAAAAACAGATCCCGGTTAAAGCTTGTCGGAGGCATAATGATCTTAATGATTATGCTTGCGATCGTTTTTTTTATACTTGGGATTGAAAACCAGGCGTTAACGTTGGTCGACAAAGCTGAGAAAAAGGAAGCAGGGATCGAGGCGAGAGGTTTTGAGTCTTTATTTAAAGAGCAGATATATGCCCTGGAATCCGAGGCGGATTTCTTTTCCGGAAAAGATATCTCTACAGAGGAAGAAATTAAAGAAGTTCTTTCAGAGATAAATGACCTTCATCATTTTAACAGCATCGGTTTCAGTGGAAAGGATGGCAAAGCTGTTTTTTCGGATGATAACGAACTGGATGTTTCGGAAAATGCTGTTTTTTTAAGAGCGCTTGAGGGCGAGTCCGCTGTTTCCGAAGAGCTGACAGACACAGGTGACGGCAGTGGTTCGATCATGATAGCCTGTCCCGTAAAACAGGAGGGGGGCATAGCCGGAGTAATGTTTGGCACGATGTCCGAGGCGGATGTATCAGGGCTCGTTAATTCGGTATGGGACGGCGAGAGCAGGCTTATCGTTATAGACAATGGGCTTAATATCTTAGGAAAGAGCAATAATGAACTGGGTATCAAATCCAGGAATAAATATGATTATTATATCAGGCAGTATAAATTTTCCAAAGGGAATTATCAGGATGTAATCGCGTTAACAGATACAGGGGGGGAGGGCTCGTTTCGGATATCCTTTAATAATGAGGAGTTTCGGATGATCCTGTCTCCGATCGGGATCAATAACTGGTATTTTGTAAGTTATTATTCGGTAAAGGGTTCAGATGCTGTCACCAATGCTATGATGAGGTCTGTAGTTTTATTCTCGATACTGATGGCAGTGGTGTTCGGGCTCATGTTCTATGTTTTCTATGTGGCTGAGTCAGTTATGATGGAGCTGGAGGATAAGAATGCCAGATATTCGATAATCGCTAATGAAAACAAGTCTATTACCTTTTCCTGTAATCCGAATTCAAGGGCGGTGGAGTTAAACGGCGCAGTGGAGCAGGCGTTCGGAGAGGAGATCGCGAAAATGGGAACCGTCGACATGACCTCTCTGTTAGACAGGCTTCATGAGAGCGATCAGGGCCTTGTAAAGTATATAACCAAGGCCATACGGGATGGCGAGAACAAATACGAAACGGAAGTACGTATAAGGAAAGGGAATGATGATTACGAATGGTATAAGCTTGAGGCCGTGATCATACGCGACAAGAACAATAATACGGAAAAGGTTGTGGGAAGCCTTAAGAATTCCGAAGATCAGATAGCCAAGGAACATGTGCTCAAGAATAAAGCCGAAAGGGATCTGCTTACAGGGCTGTTAAATAAGATAACGATGCAGAACTCTGTTCAGGAGATCATAAAACAGCGTCCTTACAGCACCTTTGCATTTTATATTGTGGATCTGGATAATTTCAAGGCTGTTAATGATAATCTCGGCCATGCCGTAGGGGACAAAGTGCTTGTGGATGTTGCCAATAAGCTGACCCTTCTTTTCAATGAATACGATTATCTGGGGCGGCTCGGAGGAGACGAGTTCGCCGTAATGCTCGTGATACCGGAAAATATGAGCAATTATTCAAGCAGGCTCATAGAGCTTAAAGCAAAGAGTCTGTGTGAAAACCTGAGAGAGACTTACAGCGATGAAAACGTAAGCGTGACCGTTTCGGCAAGTATCGGGATCTCAGTTTACGAAAAAGACGGAAAGAGCTTTGAAGAGCTGTACAGGCATGCCGATCAGGCCCTGTATCATTCCAAGAACGAAGGGAAAAACAGATATACGTTCTACTCCGGTGAAAAAGAGGAGGCCTGATACGGGATACAGCCGGGCCGCATTCTTTGCCGGGGTATCGGATGATCATATAATCAGTAAAAAAATAGTAAGGAGATAAAATTATGAGCAAAACATTTGACGATTTACTTAAGAAGCTTTCTTCCTGCCCCACCAAAAAGGTGTCAGTCGCGGCAGCGCAGGATCGGCCGATCCTTGAGGCGGTTGCCATTGCAAAGAAAAAGGGCATTGCGGACGCGGTGCTGGTCGGGGACGAGGAAAAGATACGGGATATCGCATCCTCGATCGAAATGGATCTTTCCGGCTACGAGATAATAAACGAGCCTGATCTTGAACAGGCGGCCCTTAAGGCTGTTTCCCTCGTTCATGACGGAAAGGCGGATATGTATATGAAGGGGCTTACGGATACCAAGACCTTTTTAAAGAGCGTTCTTAATAAGGAAGTAGGTTTAAGGACCGGAAAGCCGCTTTCACATGTATGCGTATTTGAGCTTCCAAACATTGACAGGCTGTTATTCCTTACGGATGTCGCCTTCATACCTTATCCTACTCTTGAGGAGAAGGTTGCGATGATAGATCTTACCGTTGATATAGCAAAGGCCTGCGGAGTACTCAATCCCAAGGTTGCGCCGCTTGCCGCCGTCGAGGTCGTAAATCCCAAGATGCCGGCTACGGTTGAAGCTGCGGAGCTTACTAAAATGAATGAAGAAGGCACGATCAAGAACTGTATCGTAGACGGTCCGCTGTCCCTTGACCTTGCGATCGATCCCGAGGCGGCACAGCATAAGGGCGCTACAGGGCGTAAGATCGTCGGAGACGCCGATATATTACTGTTCCCGGATATTCATGCCGGAAATCTTGTATATAAGGCCGTAGTACATCTTGCCCCTGTAAAGAACGGAAATATCCTGATGGGAACAAAGGCGCCGGTCGTATTGACGTCAAGGTCGGATTCGACGGAGATCAAGGTTAATTCACTGGCCCTCGGGGCAATAGTCGCTAACGAGCTTTAAAGAGAAAACCCTCTTTCAATAAAGAAGATAGGAGATAAATACATGTCAAAGAAAAGCTTAATCATTAATCCGGGTTCCACCTCCACCAAGATCGGTGTTTTTGAAGATGAGGAGCTGTTGTTTGAGGAAACGCTCAGGCATACCACTGAGGAGATAGCCCAATATGC
>JAIKXO010000275.1 GCA_024684065.1 Lachnospiraceae bacterium | reverse complement strand
TATGCCGGGGATCCGGGATATTGCGGAACGCGCGGGCGTATCCATCTCAACAGTATCAAACGTGCTTCATCATAAAAACAGCGCTTCCGAGGAAACCAGGGAGAAGATATTTTCGATCGCGGAGGAGCTCGGTTACGAGATCCCTGCCGCAAAGGAAAGGGGAAACCGCACCATAATCTTCAATCTGAGCGATTTTGACACCCTCTATTACCTCGACATCCTGCACGGGATCAGCGATTACGCGTATGCCAGAGGGTACAGCTTTTTGATAAGCACCGGCGACAACTTCCCGCATTTTGCGGAGCCGGAGGTGATCTGCGGCTGCATAGTAAATGACGTGAACACCGGGAACGCGGTGCTTAAGAAGGTAGCGGATAAAGGGATTCCCGTGATCGCACTCGACCGGGAGATAGACCACCGGAGGATCAAAAGCATCGTAGTAAATAACTATGCGGCGGAGAAACAGCTCATCGAAGGGCTGATCGCGAGGGGATACAGAAAGTTTGCGTTCCTCGGGGGACTGAATACCTCGGATACAAGGGAGCGTTATGCCGCATTCCGCGATGCCCTTAAGGAAAACGGTCTTACGTTTCACAGAAACGACTACTACGAGGGAGACTGGAGAGAAAAAAGCGGCGCCCAGGCGGCAAGGCTTCTTATGCTGTCCGAGGAGATGCCGGAGATCCTGATCTGCGCGAACGATATGATGGCGATCGGAGCGATAAGGAAATTTCAGGAGGATGGGCTAAGGGTGCCCGAAGACGTTGCGGTGACGGGCTTTGACGATATCATAATTTCCAGGTATACGGAGCTTACGACCGTGGCCGTTCCCGACTATGAGCGGGGATTCCTTGCGGCGCAGGCGCTCATCGACATTCTCGAGGGCAAAGGGGATTTTGATACCGTAAGGATCGGCGCGAGGGTCAAATGGCGAAAAAGCACAAAGGATTTTCGTAAACAATAAGTAAAAAAAAAGAAAATTTTACTAAAATAATACTGATTTTACTAAAATATCGGCGCAGGGCGATCGGATTGTAGAAAGCCCTGCGTCTTTTTTGTTGATTTTTCATAAAAAACAATAACAGGATTGCGGAAAAATTGGTGAACATATCATAATGTGACCATAGTTTAAACGTTACCCATTTGGGGGAATATTAAAGGAGGAATTACGAATGAAAAAGAAATTACTTGCAATACTGCTTTCAGCCGCAACCCTTTCCATGATGCTTGCAGGCTGCGGAGCCCCGGCACCGGCTGGTGATGCGGGAGCGGCTCCCGCTGCCACGGACGCGGCTGCACCGGCGGAGACTCCCGAGGGCGGCATCCGTCTGGTAAACAACAAGGTTGAGGTTGACGCCGGCCTTAAGAAGCTTGCGGCAGCTTATGAAGAGAAGACGGGAGTTCCCGTAGTTATCGAGTCTCTCGGCGGCGGTATTGATACCCAGGCTACCCTGAAGGGCTATTATCAGGCAGACAATATGCCGGATATCTTCGTATTTGAAGGCGACATCCATTATCCTACCTGGGAAGGGCTTCTTGCAGATCTTTCCGATGAGGCATGGGTAAGCGACACTGAGGCTGAATATGTAGCGGACGGAAAGGTATACGGTTTCCCGACCACTACCGAGGCTATCGGACTTGCATACAACTCTGATATCCTTGCAAAGGCTGATATCGATCCGAAGAGCATTACCGGTCCCGAGAGCATGAGGGCTGCATTTGAGAAGCTTGACGGAATGAAGGATGAGCTTGGCCTTACGGCAGTTGTTGGTTATTATACAGAGTCTTCACAGCTCTGGTGGTCTCCCGGACAGCACATTTTCGGAACATACTTTGATTCCGGTCTTGCCCGTGACGACACAACCTATATCGATCTCTTCAAGGATGGCGGAAAGCTTGATAAAGAGCGTGCACTTCCCTGGGCAGAGATGGTAGCTCTCTTTAATGAGTTTACCGATCCCGCAGGTGTTTCAGGAACCTATGATTCACAGGTCCTTGGCTTTGCTTCCGGCAAATATGCATTCGTTACACAGGGTTCCTGGATCGGCGCTACTCTTGTAAACGACGACAAGGATGCTTATGAGGCAGCAGGCAACTTTGAGATAGGCATGATCCCTTACGCTTTCATCGAGGGACAGGACACGATCCTTACGAACTCCCCGAACTGGTGGGGCGTTTACAAGGACGGCAACGTAGAAGAGGCTAAGAAGTTCCTTGCATGGTGCGCGGCTGATGACGGCGGACAGCAGATCCTTGCCGAGGATTGCGGATTCATCTCTCCTTATGCTTCAAATACTCATGCAGCTGACGATCCTTACGCAAAGACTATTGCAGAGTACACTGCAGCAGGCAAGACCTCTTCATGGCACTGGCTGTCAATGAAGGAAGGCATCGGCCAGAACGCTACCGGTGTTGTATTCCAGGATTACGCAATGGGTAACTTCCCTGATCCTGAGACCTTCCTTGATACTCTTCAGCAGGTATGCGAGAACTACTACGCAAACTAAGCTGTAACATACAGACATACAGATAAGACATACAAAATAAGATATGCATAAAACTGACTGTATTGTAAAAAAAGAACATTATGACGAAAAGGAGCTGAATCTCCACGAAACACTGTTCTGCAATGCAAATGGTTATATCGGGATCCGCGGGGCGCTTGAAGAAGGCGTTCCCGCGGGGTTTCCCACAATGCGCGGACAGTATCTCGCAGGCGCCTATGAGATCATCCCGATGAAGCAGGCTGAGAGCCTTTGTAACCTGGTGGAAAAGAAGCAGACGATGGTCAATCTCTGCGATACGCAGACGATAAAGCTGTCGGTAAGCGGCGAGGAATTTCTTCCGGCAGAGGGGGGCGTTATAGAGGCAGAGCGGATCCTCAACATGGAGGAGGGCTATACGGAGCGTACAACGCACTGGAAGAGCCCCTCGGGTAAGGAGATAAAGGTCCGCATACGGAGAATGGCTCATTTCGAGATCAAAGAGCTCTTTACGATCGAGTATGAGGTCGAGGCTCTGAATTTTTCCGGAGAAGCGGTGTTCGATTCCTTCCATATAGCAGAGGTGGAGAATTACTCCGATCCGGATGACCCGAGGCTTGCGGACAAAAGCCCCTGTTTCCTTAAACTCATAGAGCAGGGCTTTAGGGAGGAAGCCTCTTTTTCTTTAACAAGGGCAAAGGAAAGCGGCGTAAGCATCGCCGTTGCCACCACCCACCACGTTACCTCCGAGGCCAGGTCCTTCAGCATGCTGAGGGAGGAAGCGGGCGCGCTTATAACCAGGCTTCGCGTTCCCATAAGGCAGGGGGAGAAGATCACTGTCCTTAAATATGCCGCTTTTTCGGATTCGATCCGAGAGAAGGATCCGAAGGCGAAGGTGATGCAGGTGCTTTCAAATGCGGTAAAGCGCGATATCGCTGATCTGTACGGGGACCAGAAGAAGTACCTTTCGGAGTTCTACAGCCGTTCGCACATGGAGATCGGAGGCGATAAGGAGCTTGAGGATGCGGTACAGTTCAATATGTATGAGCTTCTTCAGGCGGCTCCCCATGACGCATACGCCGGCATAGCGGCCAAGGGGCTTTCGGGCGAGGGATATGAAGGACATTATTTCTGGGATACGGAAATGTACATTGTTCCGTTCTTCCTTCTGACGAATCCGGATCTTGCAAAGAACATCCTTTCCTTCCGTTACGCGACACTTGAAAAGGCGAGGGAAAACGCGGCTCTCTTAGGGCATAAAAAGGGCGCGCTTTATCCGTGGCGCACGATCACAGGGGTTGAATGCTCCGGCTACTTCCCGAGCGGGACGGCCGCCTATCACATAAACGGGGCGATCGCCTACGCCGTCATCCAGTATTACCTGGCGACGGGAGACCGGGAGTTTATGAAGAAAATGGGGCTTGAGATCCTTATTGAAACCGCAAGGCTCTGGCTCGATATGGGTGTCTATGACAGGCAGGGAAGGTTTCAGATACAGGAGGTCACGGGACCTGACGAATATACCTGCATGGTCAACAACAATTATTATACCAATGCTTCGGCAAAGCATAACCTGGTATTTGCCGCAAAGCTTTACGAAGAGCTTAAGGACGAGGCAGAGGTTGAAAAGCTCAGGCAGACGCTTCATCTTTCGGACGAAGAGCTTAAGGAGATGAAAAAGGCTGCCGATAAGATGTACCTTCCCTATGATGAAGAGTACGGGATCAATCCTCAGGATGATTCGTTTCTTGATAAGCCCGTGTGGGATATTAAGGCGACGCCGAAGGAAGATTTTCCTCTCCTTCTGCATTACCATCCGCTCCATTTATACCGTTTCCAGGTATGCAAGCAGGCGGACACGGTGCTTTCGCATTTTCTCTTCCCTGAGCTTCAGTCCAGGGAGACGATGGAGAAAAGCTTCAGATATTATGAGAAGATCACGACGCACGATTCCTCTCTTTCGACATGTGTGTTCAGTATGACGGCTTCGATGCTGGGGCTTAAGAAGGAAGCGCTTTCCTATTTCGGCGATTCCGCCAAGCTCGATCTTATGAACCGGCATGAGAACACAAAGGACGGCGTGCATACAGCCAATATGGGCGGATGCTATATGGCGATCGTAAACGGTTTTGCGGGCTTAAGGATCACGGAGAACGGGCTGAGCATTGATCCGTTCCTTCCCGAAGGGCTTACAAGATACGCGTTTCCGTTTTCATTCCGGGGCAGGAGACTTAAGCTTTCGGTCGAAAAGGACGAGGCAAGCCTTACGCTTATTTCGGGAGAGTCCTTAAGCTTTAAGTTCAGGGGAGAAGATGAAGAAGTCGGAGAGGAGAAGCAATGGACGCACAGGCTGTAATTTTTGATCTGGACGGGGTGCTCGTGCATACGGACCGTTTCCATTATCTGGCATGGAAGGCGCTCGCTGACGAAAAGGGGATCTACTTTGACGAGGAGATCAACCAGAGATTAAGAGGCGTCAGCCGTATGGAAAGCCTTGAGATAATCCTTGAACGTTACGAAGGCGCTCCGCTTTCTGCGGAAGAAAAGGAGAGAATGGCCGAGAAGAAGAACGGTATCTATCGCGAGTACTTAAGCGGGATGACACCGTCGGACGTTACGGAGGAGGTCAGGGATACGCTTGATAAGCTAAAGGACAGAGGGTATAAGCTGGCTGTCGGCTCTTCGAGCAAAAACACCGGCTTCATTCTGGAAAAGACGGAACTGAGGGATTATTTCGACGCGGTCTCCGACGGGACCATGATAAAAAGAACAAAGCCGGATCCGGAAGTGTTCCTTCTTGCGGCAGAGCTTCTTAATACCGAGCCCGCAAAGTGCCTGGTCGTCGAGGACGCCGATGCCGGGATAGAAGCGGGGAAGGCGGGAGGAATGATCACCGCTGCATACGGAGAGGCAACAAAGAGCGGGAAAGCGGACTATAATCTGAATAATTTTTCGGATCTGCTTCTGCTTTGATCTTAAGTTTTTTATTTGATACCACTTAATAATAAATATAAAAGTAAGAAATAGTGAGCACTAAGAAAAGATTCACCGGATTTTAAGCCAGACATAACGGTTAAGAATACCGTTTCGGTCGCATCGGGGAATCTTTCGCGGGGGTGAATTTATGAATACAGCATTGAATAAACTGCTTTCACCGATCCTCTTGATCGGAGGGGCATTGCTCTTGATCATTTCGCTGGCAATGGATTTTGGCGGGAGCCAGTCCGCGGCCCGCGGACCTATGTTTGTGATCGGGATAATCGCTTTTTTCGTGGGGCTTTATCTGTTCCCGACCTTAAAGCATCATAGGAAGATTATATACTTTATATTTCTGTTTCCGCTTCTGTTTACCTTTGCGGTTACAGTGATCATACCGTTAGTCCTTGGTATCTGCTATTCCTTTACGGACTGGACCGGTATCCGCTTTAATCAGATAGTCGGGCTTCAGAATTATACGACAATGTTCAGCGACCCGGCGTTTATCTGGTCTATCGTGATCACCTTTATCTTCGTGGTGCTCAACATGATCCTTATAAATCTCGTGGGCTTTCTTTTAGCCTTGCTCTGCACCTCGGGAATCAAAGGCGGCGGGTTCTTCAGGGCATCTTACTTCCTGCCGAACCTGATAGGCGGAATCGTTTTAGGCTATATCTGGCAGTTCGTTTTCAGCAACGTTATCATAGGGCTTACGAACAATATCTCACTGCTGGCACAGACTAAGACGGCACTGTTTGCGATAGTGGTCGTATACATCTGGCAGTACGGCGGATATATAATGCTTATATATATTACGGGCCTTACGCAGATCCCGGGAGACGTGCTGGAGGCCGCAAGGATAGACGGGGCGAATCCTGTTCAGACACTTTTCCAGGTAAAGATCCCGATGATCGCATCGACCTTCACGATCTGTACCTTCCTGACACTTACAAGCGCGTTCAAGCAGTTTGATGTCAACATGGCCTTAACAAACGGCGCAGGATCCGTACCGAGCTTCATGGGAAATTACCTGTCAAACGGTACCCAGATGCTTGCCCTGAATATCTATAACACGGCGATCTCGAAAAACAATTATGCGTTAGGACAGGCGAAGGCAGTTTTCTTCTTCATCATTCTTGCCGTTGTTTCGCTGGTTCAGGTTCGCGTTTCCAATAAGAAGGAGGTGGAACTGTAATGGGTGAAGGAAGACAGGTAGGAAAAGGCACAAGGATAAGGGCTGCCGTATGCACCATCGTAGGCATCATAATAGCGATCTACGTACTGTTCCCTTTTTATCTCGTGGTCCTCAATGCTTTTAAGAATCAGGCTTCAATAGTGGCGGATCCCATAAGCTTTATCGGGGCTTCGTTCAATCAGCTTAAGGTTAACCTCGCGGCTGTTGTAAACAACCAGAACTTCAGCTTCTGGTATGCTTTCGGAACCTCGGCGGTGATCACGGTAATCTCACTCGTGCTCCTTGCGGTTTTAGGGGCCATGGCTGCCTGGGTCATAAGCCGTAATAACAAGAAGAAATGGGCGACGGCGATCTACATGGTGTTTATCGCTTCCATGATAATCCCGTTCCAGGTCGTTATGCTTCCTCTGATAAGCACGTTCAGGGACGTCGGAAAATTTATCGGAATAAACATGCTCCAGTCGGTACCGGGTATTGTTTTTGCGTATTGCGGATTCGGCGGCGCGATGACGGTATTCATCCTTACCGGATTTATAAAGGGTGTTCCCTATGACCTTGAGGAGGCTGCGGCAATAGACGGATGCTCTCCCGAGGGAACCTTCTTCAGGATAATCTTCCCTCTTTTAACTCCGGTCATCACAACGGTTACGATCCTTAACGGAATGTGGATATGGAACGATTACCTTCTGCCTTCTCTGATGCTCGGGCAGAACGGAAAGGTTAAGACCCTTCCGGTTGCGGTTCAGGCCTTCGTAGGTTCATACGTCAAGCAGTGGGATCTGATCCTTACAGCGGCGCTTCTCGCGATCCTTCCCATGATCATTATCTTCCTGATCGCGCAGAAGCAGATCATGAACGGAATGATCGAAGGAGCCGTAAAGGGCTGAATTAAACATTTCAGGGGTGGGATATGGATCGATTCGACGAACGGCTTTCCAGATATTATGATGAGATGAAATGGCTCTATATGGAGCTGTACCATAACGATACGCAGGCCTTTGACTATTTCGTTTCGATGCTTAAGGAGTATGAACAGGCGCGCAGCCGCGAGCTGAAGGCCTGGGACAGAAAGCGGACGAAAAACGATGGCTGGTATAAGGATAATAAGCGTTTCGGGATGTTGGCATACGCCGACTGTTTCGGTGAGACGCTTGCCGGCGTCCGTTCCCATCTTGATTATATTAAGGAGCTTTCGGTAAATTACCTTCACCTTATGCCGATCTTAAAGAGCCCGGAGGGAAGGAGCGACGGAGGGTATGCGGTTTCCGATTTCAGGAGCGTGGAGCCTAAGCTTGGGACGATGGAGGATCTGGCCCTGCTTTCGAAGGACTGTCATGAAGCGGGGATCAGTATCTGCCTTGATTTTGTCATGAACCATACAAGCGAGGACCATGAGTGGGCGGTCCGCGCCAGACAGGGGGATACAGAATATCAGAACCGGTATTTCTTCTACGATAACTGGGATATCCCGAATGAGTTTGAAAAGACCATGCCGCAGGTCTTCCCGACAACTGCCCCCGGCAATTTCACCTGGTGTGAAGAGGCTTCCAAGGTGGTCATGACTACCTTCTATCCCTACCAGTGGGATCTGAACTATCAGAATCCCGTCGTATTCAACGATATGACGGCGAACATGCTGTATCTGTGCAATCAGGGAGTGGACATCGTAAGGCTTGACGCAACGCCCTATATCTGGAAGACACTGTGGACGAACTGCAGGAACCTTCCGCAGGTCCACAATCTCGTAAGGCTTATGCGCATCGCCTGCGATATCGTCTGCCCGGGAACGCTGCTTCTCGGGGAGATCGTCATGGAGCCGAAGGAGGTCGTTCCCTATTTCGGAAGCCTTGAACATCCCGAATGCCACCTTCTTTATAATGTGACGACGATGGCAAGCACCTGGCACACGGTTGCGACAAAGGACGTGAGGCTCCTTTCTGACCAGCTTTCAAAGGTCTTTTCGCTTCCCAAGGACTATGTTTTCCTCAATTATCTGCGCTGCCACGATGATATCGGGTGGGGCCTCGATTATCCGTTTCTTGAGCAGTTCGGTGTTCAGGAGATCCCGCATAAAAAGTTTCTGAACGAT
The DNA here is from genome assembly GCA_024684065.1 of Lachnospiraceae bacterium. The sequence continues at coordinate 3,819 of JAIKXO010000275.1, read as the reverse complement.
TATTTCAGGGGATACTGCTTCGAAAGCGACGCCAGGGGTGAGCTTTATAATGACGATCCGAGCCTCGGAGACGCGAGGCTTTGCGGTACTACGGCCTCCCTTTGCGGGATAGAGGCGGGGGAATATGAATTTGGCGGGTCCGGTGTCGAATCGCCTTTAAACCGCGCCATCGCGCTTGATGTCATGCTTCATGCCTTTCTCTTTACGCTTTCGGGGATCCCTATCCTCTACAGCGGGGACGAGATAGGCCAGTTAAATGATTATTCCTACAGGGAGGATCCCTTAAAGAGCGCAGACAGCAGATATATCCACCGTGGTAAATTTGACTGGAAGAGCGCCGAAAACAGGAAGGACTGTGAGACCAGGGAGGGGAAGCTTTTTTCCGCGATCACCGCGCTTGAAAAGATCAGAAGCGAGCATATGGTCTTTGCCAATATGGCCGATACCTGGATAATACCTCTTTTCAGCGGCGAGAATGACCACAGCGTGCTTGGTATCGGAAGGTATTATAAAGGGGAAAAGCTCCTTGCTTTCTTTAATTTCTCAAGAGAGAAAAAGGTTGTGAATACCGGGGAAAATGAGTGTTATAAGGAGCTTGCGGCTTCAAAGGGCTTTTCGTTCCCGGGTTCCGATCAGGCGCCTCCCGTATCCTCAAAAGGGAAGCTGATCTCCCCGGAACGTTTTAAGATCCCGGGATACGGCTTCGGATGGTACTGGCTTAAATACGGGAAGTAGTAACTGAGACTATGATTTTACCGGATATGAGCCGGATGTGCATGCTTTATGTATGCGTGTCCGGCTCATTTTTTATTCAATAACGTTTAAGCATTGCGTCGGGAAGGTGGTAAGTTCCGGATCTTTTGTTTATTCAGCCCGGTACAGTCTCTTTATCAAGAGCAAGCCGTACGGCCCCGAGAGCCGGGGCTTCCTTCGGAATTACAGGGTATATCCCGGGAGCGGTCTGTCTTACGACCTCCATATAGGAATTTATCAAAAGGGGCTCCTCTGTCTTAAACAGGCTGCCGATAAGCGTGGCGGGCACCTTTTCATCATAAAACTTAAGCCTTTCTATGACGGCTGCGGCATAGCGGCCCATTTCGGTCCCCATTTTCCTGATAAGGAATACAGATACCGGATCATTTTCCCGGGCGAGCGAAAAAACAGTTACCGGGATCCTGTAGCGCTGTTCCTTCGTCATTTTCCCGTTAAAAACTATATCGCAGACGGCATCTAGGTCCTTTACCCCGAAGACTTCCGGGATGGCTTCTTCAAGCCGGCTTTTTTCCCAGGTCCCTTCCGAGGAACGGAAGGCGTAATGGAGTGCATCCAGCACAAGCTCATCACCGCCGCCCTTATTTCCCGTGGCGTAATCAAGGTTTCTTAAGATATATTCCTTTCCGTCTGTGCTTCTGCCCGCATGGGCCGCGCCGGTCCCGCAAACGGAGACTATTCCGGCAAACCTTTCCGAGGCAAGACGTAACCCGAGCCATGCGTCATTAATGACCTTAAAGGGTATTTCTAAAAGGATCTCCTTAACCACCGGAATGAGGATATCAAAATCCTCCTTTCTGTCAGCTCCGGATATCCCGAGAACCGCCCTGTCTATCTGCCCGGGTGATAATCCGGCGGCCGCTATGGCTCCTTCTACTGCCTGCCTTATTGAATCAGTGGCGGTCTCGATCCCGCTTGTCTGGTGGTTTCCCGGTCCCGAGAGGCTTTCTCCCAGGATCCTTTCCTTTTCATCCGCGACGAAGGCCTGTGTTTTGGTGCCTCCGGCATCAACGCCCAATACTGTCATATCTTTTCCCCTTCAATCTTCGGTTACTTAAAAAATAAAGGCAGTTCGTTTTTGTTTGCTTCAAGCATTTCGTCAAGAGCGGCCTTTGCTTCCTTTGCGTCGTGCACTAACGGATTGAGAAGAAAAGCCTGAAACGCGGTTTCCCTGTCCCCGGTTATTGCCGCCCGGATCGTCAGGCGCTCATAGTTTTTCACCTGCAGGACAAGCCCTGAAAGAAAATCAGGCAGCGGGCCGCAGGAAAGTGGCTTTGCTCCTTTTCGGCCGATCCTGCAGCTTGTCTCTATGACGGCATCCTCCGGAAGGATAGGGATATTTACATTATTCTGTACATCCACAACCTGTACATCATTTCTGTCGTTATAGATACTGTCTATCAGATTGATGGCCGCCTCCGAATATCTTGCGCCTCCCCTTTTGGAAAGCTCTTCAGGCTTTTCGTTAAGCCCGGGATCCCTGTACTTTTCAAACAGCTTCTTTTCAACCCTTAAAACCTGGTCGGCCCTGGTCCCTGAAAGCCCCACTGCCTGGGCAAGCTCTTCTGAGAGCATATGCTTTTCCATATAAAAATACTGAAGATACGGAGAGAGCATGCAGCCGAACATAAGCGCCAGCCGGTCCATTTCCTGATCCTTTTCGATATTTTGTACGACACCGTCACTGTTGAAGACCTTAAGCACTTCTCCGATGCGGTCCTCGCCGTTGTGATAGGCATGGTTCATTACGCTCAGATGATTGAGGCCGATGAACCTGCAGTCCAGATCATCTGCGGGGACCTTAAGTCTTTCCGCGGCATCGTGGTGCATGTTGATGGAACAGTTGCAGAGACCGATACACTTGATTTTTGTCTGCTTAAGGACAGCTTCTGTAACGATCCCTGAGGGATTGGTAAAGTTTATTAGAAAAGCACCGGGGCAGAGCTCCTCCATATCCCTGCAGATATCAAGGATCACGGGGATCGTTCTGAGAGCCTTCATGCAGCCACCTATGCCGGTGGTCTCCTGGCCTATCATGCCGTGCTTTAGAGGGAGCCTTTCATCCCTCGCCCTCGCGGAAAGCCCGCCGACACGGATCTGCGTGATGACAAAGTCCGCATCCTTTAAAGCCTCTCTTCTCTCAAGGGTTGCGGAAAGAGAAATATTAAGCCCCGCGTGACTAAGCATACGGCCAGCGAAAGCCTCGATAATGTCAAGCTTTTCCTTCCCCGCTTCCACGTCAGCAAGGACGATATCAGTGACCGGCAGAGAAGAATGGTGCCGTATCACTCCTTCGATCAATTCCGGCGTATAACTGCTCCCGCCGCCGATTATAACAAGTTTCAGCATGGTATATGTATTACCTCCCGTTTGAGTATTATTCTGATCCTTTATACAAAAATATGCCTGATGAGCAAATATGAGCCTGACAGTTTGGCCGCTGCAATGCTCACTTTATATGACTGCATACCGGTTTTTGCAAAAGATCAGATCAGTGTTCCCCAGGCATTAGTTATCTTATATTATAACCGCACAGCTTCATAATATAAAGAGGATCCGTTAAGCCGGCAGGGGGCTCCCATTTGGAAGATCGCTATGATATACTCTGTAGTGGAGTGATATCATTATCTGAAAAGGAAGGATTCGGTAAAAATGGCAGTTGCAGTGCTTAAAAAAGGAGAGGGGCGTACTGTAAAGGCAGGAGGCGCCTGGATCTATGACAATGAGATCGAGAGTGTTATGGGAAGCTTTACGGACGGGGACATAGTCGAGGTCAGGGATTTTGATTCCTTTTTCCTGGGAAAGGGCTATATCAATTCCCGTTCGAAGATCCGTATCCGTTTGCTCACGAGAAGAAGGGACGAGATCATAGACGCTGCCTTTTTTGAAATAAGGGTGAGAGAGGCATGGCAATACCGAAAGGATGTTGTCGATACCTCAAGCTGCAGGCTCATATTTTCGGAGGCGGACTATCTTCCCGGAATCGTGATAGATAAATTCTCCGATGTTCTGGTAGTGGAATCCGAAACCCTGGGGATCGAAAGATTT
>JAIKXO010000196.1 GCA_024684065.1 Lachnospiraceae bacterium | reverse complement strand
AAGAGATATTGCCGCTGACGGTGCGCAGAATAATGTGATGCTCTGTACGTATATCTTGGATGCTTCAGAGAATCTTTCGGTTAAGGACAGGCCGCTTGTACTGGTATGTCCGGGAGGCGCATACAGCTATACCTCCGACAGGGAGGCGGATCCCGTTGCCGTACAGTTTAACGCGATGGGTTTCCATACCGCCATTTTAAGGTATTCGGTCGCGCCCGATGAGTACCCGGCATCGCTTCTTGAAGTAGGAAGTTCTCTGGCTCATATAAGAAGAAATGCAAAAAGGTGGCATGTCGATGCAGACAAGATCATCTTGGTTGGTTTTTCCGCCGGCGGACATCTGGCGCTAAGCTATTGCTGTTTCTGGGAGGAGGCTTTTGTTGCGGAACGCCTTTCGGCGACGAAGGAGGAGCTTCGTCCTAACGGGCTGATCCTCGGATACCCGGTCGTGACAAGCGGCGAGCATGCTCACGTGGAATCTATAGAAAACCTTTTGGGAACGAAAGCTTCCGACAAAGAGCTGTGGGCAAAGATGAGCCTTGAGAACCAGATATCAGAGAGCGTTCCGAGAACCTTTGTATGGACGACTTACGAGGATGATCTTGTTCCGGTCCAGAATACGATGCTTCTTGCGGATGCGCTCATTAAGGCGAAGATACCCGTAGAGGTTCATGTTTTTGAAAAGGGCGGACACGGACTGAGCATGGCAGACTGGTATACGGTAGACAAGGACGGGAACGGGTTTGAAGAGAATTGCCAGGAATGGATCAGACTTGCGAGAAACTGGATGAAGCACTATATTTAACTGTTCCGGAAATGGTGAGAACTGTGAGCGACAGTTTACTTAAAGCCGTCACCGGATCCGGGCACAGGCAGATCCTGTCTGCAGGGACGGGAAAAGATCAAAAGGAGCGGATATGAACGAGAATATTACAAAAAGGAACAAACTGCTTGCCACAAAGGTCATAAAGGGTCTTGAATCAAGAAATATGAGCGGCTACTATGCAGAGAATAAGGAGGAGGCAAAGAAGCTTGCCTTAAGCCTCATCCCCGAGGGGAGCAGCGTTACGATGGGCGGCGCCATGAGTGCTCATGAGATCGGTCTGGTGGAGGCTCTTAAGCAGGGAAATTATGATTTTATAGACAGGGAAGCCTATACCGACAGGAGGGAGGCAGTCCTCAAGGCCTATGATGCGGATGTTTATCTTTCGAGTGCCAACGCCATAACGGAAGACGGAATCATGATAAATATAGACGGAAATTCAAACAGGGTCTCCGCTTTAGCCTACGGCCCCAAAAAGGTTGTGTTTATTGTCGGTATGAACAAGGTCTGTGATGATGTGGACGGAGCCATGAAGCGGGCAAGGAACGTTGCGGCACCTATCAATGCGCAGAGGTTTGGACTTGATACCCCCTGCTCGAAAACGGGTTCCTGCATGGACTGCAAATCCCCGGATACGATATGCTGTCAGTTCCTTATGACAAGGTATTCAAAGCATAAGGATCGTATACATGTGATCCTGGTGAATGACGTCCTGGGATTTTAAGAGTAAATAATAAGGCTGGTATAAACAGTACGGCTATCGGGCAGGGGAGTTTTTCCTGCCCGATACTTATAACAAAACTTATAACACTACTCCGTCCTTGAAAATGGAAATCTCCCTAAAGCCTCGTTCTTCGGCCTTCGTTTTCTTTCCGCCCGCTACCTCAAGCACATAGTCAAGCAGCCTTTCCGCTGTCCGGTCTAAGGATTCCCCCTCTGCCGCTGTACCTGCATTAAAATCTATCCAACCGTTCTTTTTCTCAAAGAGGGCGGTATTCGTGGAGATCTTGATCGTAGGGGCGGGCGCGCCGAAAGGGGTTCCTCTTCCGGTGGTGAATAATATGAGATGGGCGCCTGCCGCCGTAAGATCTGTTGAGCTCACCAGATCGTTGCCCGGACCTGAAAGGAGGTTCAGGCCTTTCCTTACAACGGGTTCGGCATAATTCAGAACATCGACTATCTGGGCGCTTCCGCCTTTCTGTACGCAGCCGCAGGATTTATCTTCCAGGGTGGTTATTCCGCCTTCCTTATTTCCGGGGCTTGGATTTTCGTAGACAACCTGGCCGTGAGAGGTGAAATAGTGCTTGAAGTCGTCTATCATCCTGACAGCCTTATCAAAGACCTCCCTGCTTTCGCAGCGTTCAAAGAGTATGGATTCAGCGCCGAACATCTCGGGAACCTCGGTAAGAACCGTGGATCCCCCCATTGCGATAAGCCTGTCCGAAAATCTTCCTACAGCCGGATTTGCGGTGATCCCTGAAAGACCGTCAGAGCCTCCGCATTTCATTCCGACCACAAGCTCGGACGCATCAGTTTCTTCCCTTTTAAACTGAGAGACGTAATCCGCAAGCTCCTTAAGAAGCCTGCTGCCTTCAGCGATCTCATCGCTTACCTCCTGGGTTATAAGGAATCTTACCCTTTCGGGATCGTACCCGCCAAGGGCTTCCATAAAGAGCGGGAGAGTAAGATTCTCACAGCCGAGTCCGAGAACCAGCACTGCTCCTGCATTGGGATGATTGACCAAGGCGGTCAAAAGCTTTCCGGTCTGCTTAAGGTCATCGCCGAGCTGGCTGCAGCCGAAGGGGTGAGGGAAGGTATAGAGCCCGTCTATCGTCCCCTTTACCAGATCCTGGTTTTCCCTTACAAGCTGTCCGGCAACGGAATTCACACAGCCGACGATGGGGATTATCCAGATTTCATTCCTGATCCCGACTCTTCCGTCCTTTCTCCTGTAACCCATGAAGGTTCTTCTCTCAACGGAAGGAAGGGGATAGATTTTATGATCATAGGTAAATTCGTCATTTTCGGAGAGCCCTGTTTTTGCATTATGGGTATGTACCCATTCGCCGGCTTTTATATCACATGACGAAACGGCGATAGGGTTTCCGTATTTTATTACTTCCGATCCCGCAGGGATATCGGAAAGAGAGATCTTATGTCCCCGGGATACTTTTTCTGAGAGGATGATATCTCTCCCGCCATCTGAGATCGTCGCGCCTTTTTCCATATCCTTAAGCGCAACCGCAACGTTATCCAAAGGGTGGATTTTTATATAATTCATTTTTCGCTCCCGATCTGCTTCTGCCGCTGATATTCTGGTCACCGTTTTATGCTGTTGAAAAATCCGGTATCCTTATCTGCACCGATTTGCGAAGCAAATCGCGTGCTTTGGCATAAACTTCGGTTTATGCCGATCCAATTCGATATTTGCTGTATCAAATATCGAATAAATCCGGGTTGATTACAGACCGGATCATTACCTGTAACAGAGACAGAAGAATTGTACTTGCAGACATAATTAAGAATCTGCACAGGATAGAGTTTGCCGGAACGAACTCACTGTTTACGACAACATGTAAAAAGCTAAATTTTCCGGTTCCAAAGTTTTTGAGGAAATTTTGTAAAACTCAAAATTCTGGATTCAAAACTTTTTTGGCAAACCCGTTTAGAGTATCTAAGAAATTACCTGTTTTAATGCCTCATACATGCCTTTTTCCCGTATAAGAGCAAGATCCTTAATGACCTCCTGCGTAAATCCGTTAAGCTTTTCAAGCTCCCCGTCCCACATCTTTTCGTTTCCGATCACAGCCTTAGCAAGCTTCTCGTCGGAATCCCCGAGGTGGTCGTAGAAGAAATCAAGTACCCATTGATCATCCTTAATCTCATAGATATCTTCTCCCCGTTTTGCCTTCAGGCAGGCTTCGCCTTTTTCCGTTCCATTATGGTAGAAGGCGATGAAAGCCGCAAAAGAGAACGTAAGGCAGGCTGCAAGCTTTCCGCCGTTCCTTTTGGAGTATTCAAGAAGAGAAGGCATACAGCGGGCCTTCCATTTGGAGGCCGAGTTTAATGAGATCGAAAGAAGCAGATGGTCCACATAGGGGTTTGAGAATCTCTCGGTAACGTCTGCGGCAAACTGCATGAGATTGTCCTTCGGAAGATCAAGGGTGGGGATCACCTCGTCGTAGATAGTCTTATTCATGAAGCCGTGTATGACCTCGTCCTTCATGCAGTCTCTTACGATATTCTGTCCTGAAAGATACGCTGCCATGATAAAGGAGGTGTGGGCGCCGTTAAGGATGCGCACCTTTCTCTGCTTATATGGAGTCACATCATCGACTACTATGATGGGAAGGTCAGCCTTTTCAAAGGGAAGTTCATCCTTTATGCTCTGAGGACCTTCTATGACCCAGAACCCGAAAACCTCGCCGGTGTCTATCAGATTATCCTTATAGCCCAGTTCTTCACAGATTGAGTCCGCTTCGTTACGGGGATATCCCGGGACTATGCGGTCTACGAGGGTTGAACAGAAGATATTTTCAGCGTCGACCCACGTCCTGAATTCGTCGGAAAGACCCCAGAGATCTATATATTTATGGACACATTTCTTAAGCTCGTCGCCGTTATGGTCGATAAGCTCACAGGAAAGGATTATGAAGCCCGGGAGTTTATTTTCGAATCTCTTAAGGAGAAAAGCCGTGAGCTTTCCGGGAAAGCTTGCAGGCGGAGCGTCATCCTTTTTTACGGAAGGATCAAAAGTTATCCCGGCTTCCGTGGTGTTTGAAACGATGAATCTCAGATCCGGATTGTCCGCGCACCTTAAGAGCGAAGCGTAATCCTCGTAGGGATTTAAGCAGCGGGAGATAGAGGAGATGACCCTTTTTTTATTGACCTTCTGACCGTTTTCGGAGCCTCTTAAAAAGAGTGTATAAAGCCCCTCCTGCTCATTGAGCATCGGAGCCAGCCCCTGCGCTATCGGCTGGGTCACGACTATCTTTCCGTTAAAGTTTCCTTTTTCGTTCATGCAGTCAAAGAAATAATCCACAAAAGCCCTTAAGAAGTTCCCCTCACCGAACTGAAGAACCCTTTCCGGAGCCTCCTTTAAAAGGTATTCGTTAAAACCCTGGTTTTGAAGAGTCTGATAATTTAATCCGTCCATTAAACTTTGTCCTCCTGAGTATGATCATATTAAGCCGTTCGAACAATGTCATGCATCGATAACAGACATTGTCCGAAAGTGTCTGCAGGTATCAAAATAATGCAAAACAGCCTATATCCCGAAATATCTCTCGGCATTGTAATAGCTTATGCCTTCGACGATCTTTTTAAGGGAATCTTCTTCGTCCGGATATTCGCCATCCTCAACCCACTGCCCGATGAGATTGCACATGATGCGGCGGAAATAATCGTGGCGGGTATAGGAAAGGAAGGATCGGGAATCTGTGAGCATTCCTACAAAGTTTCCAAGAAGTCCCAGGTTTCCTAAGGAGCGCATCTGTTCCTCCATTCCGTCCCTTGTGTCAAGGAACCACCAGGCCGCGCCCATCTGTATGCGGCTTGGGATGTTTTCCGAAGAACTGTTTTTTGGACCGTCCGGTTCTGCCTGGAAGGCGCCCATACAGGTCCCTATCAGATTGAAATCGTTATGATCCAGAGAGAAGATTATCGTCTTCGGAAGCTCGTTTGTCTCATCGAGCGCGGAAAGAAATGCCGCAAGCTCATCTCCGCAGCTGCTCTTTGCGATCATGTCAAAACCGGTATCGGGTCCTTCCTTTCTGAACATCCGTTCATTGACGTTTCGCGTGCAGGAGTAATGGATCTCCATTACAAAACCTTCCTTATGATATTTACGCCCGAGGTGGAGCATCAGGGCTGTCTGATACTTATCGGTCTCTTCACGGGTAAGCTTTTCGCCGCTCATAGCCTTTTTGAAGGCGCTTTCAACCTCTTCATCCGTGCCGGGAAGGAAGGGAACATAGTCGAGACCGTGATCGGTTGCCCTGCATCCGTGAGCTTTAAAAAAGTCGACCCTTTTATCGAGAGCGTCCATTACCTCTTTTGCGCTGTCAAGGCTCTCCCTGCCGACGCTTTCTGCGAGCTTTTTAATATAATCCGTAAAGCCGGGCTTATTTATGTTTATGGCTTTATCGGGCCGGAAGGAAGGGCATACCATAAACTTTATGCTCTCATCCGCCCTGATCTTTTCATGCCAGGAAAGATCGTCTATGGGATCGTCGGTCGTGCCTATGTATTTTACGTTGGACTGTTCTATGATGCCCCTTACGGAAAGCTTGGGATCGTTTTTAAGCATTTCCGAAGTCTTATCCCATACCTCCTTCACGTTGTTTAAGGTAAGGGGTTCGGTGATCCCGAAGTATTTTTTAAGCTCGAGATTGCACCAGTGATACATGGGATTGCCTATGGCCATTTCAAGCGCCTTTGTAAATTCAACGAATTTATCGTAAGGATCCGCTCTTCCGGTGACAGTCTCCTCGGGAGCTCCGTTTGAGCGCATCAGGCGCCATTTGTAATGGTCTCCGAAATAGGTTCCGTCATCATTCCTTCCGCCGAGCCATACCTCCGCTATGTTGTTATAACGGCGGTCTTCATAGATCTCCTTCGGGGAGATATGGCAGTGGTAGTCGATGAGCGGCAGGTTTTCCGAATAGTCATGGAAAAGCCGTTTAGCGGTTTCATTCTTAAGCATGAAATCCTTATCCATAAATGCTTTCATATCAGTCGTAACCCTCCATAATTATATTTACAGTGATGTTTTCCTGCCGGCAAAATGATCATTCCCGAACCATCCGGTGATCGCTTTGCCGTGTGTAAATAGAATTGATTTTTGCTTATATCTAATATATCTTATCGGAACCTGATTTTCAAGGTTCCGATAAAAGGCGCGTCTTAACGCGCCGTATTATGATTATCGGAAGTGCTTTTACGATGCGGTTGATTTATCTGTATTTTTACTTCCGATAAAAAGGTGATTCCGTAATAGAGAGCGATGTGGTATATTTTAATCAGTAAAATAACGATGAAAAATGTTTGATTTTTTCAGGGAAAAGTTTATCAGAGCATTTCCCGCATATAAAAACCTTAAGGAGGCGGAAATGGATTTAAATCTTAAGAAAAAAGAGGAATGTACGTTTGATGCGGTCAGCCTTGGAGAAATAATGTTAAGGCTCGATCCCGGAGAGGGACGGATAAAGACCGCAAGGAGCTTCAGGGCATGGGAAGGCGGCGGAGAGTATAATGTCATCAGAGGGTTAAGGCGCTGTTTCGGTCTTAAGACGGCTGTCATCACGGCCTTTGCGGATAATGAGGTTGGAAAGCTCATGGAGGATTTCATTTTACAGGGCGGAGTGGATACCTCACTTATCAAGTGGATGAAAACCGACGGGATCGGCCGTATATGCAGAAACGGTATCAATTTTACCGAAAGGGGCTTCGGGATCCGCGGTGCCATCGGATGCTCTGACAGGGCAAACACCGCAATTTCCAAAGCGACTCCGGAGGATTTTGATTTTGAGTATATTTTCGGAGAGCTCGGAGTAAGGTGGCTTCATACCGGCGGGATCTATGCGGCGCTTTCGGAGCAGTCCTGCAAGACTGTTATCGAGGCGATCAGGACAGCCAAGAAATACGGAACGATCGTTTCTTATGACCTGAATTACCGTCCTTCGATGTGGAGCGCGATAGGCGGTCAGGCCAAGGCGCAGGAGGTAAATAAAGAAATAGCGGAATATGTAGATGTTATGATCGGAAATGAGGAGGACTTTACGGCCTGCCTGGGCTTTGAGATCGAAGGCAATGATGAGAACTTAAAAGAGCTGAATCTTGACGGTTATAAGAAGATGATCAATGAGGCGGCTAAGACATATCCTAACTTTAAGGTCGTTGCGACGACTCTCCGCACGGTAAAGACGGCGACAGTAAATGACTGGAGCGCGATCTGCTGGGCTGATGGTGAGATATACAAGGCGGCTGATTATAAAGGACTGGAGATCATGGACAGGGTAGGCGGCGGAGATTCATTTGCCTCAGGTCTTGTATTCGGCCTCATGGAAACAGGCGATCCCGAAAAAGCCGTAAACTATGGGGCGGCTCACGGAGCGCTTGCAATGACGACACCGGGCGATACGACCATGGCTTCCAGGGCAGAGGTAGAGGCTGTGATGAGCGGCGCGGGAGCAAGGGTAAAGAGATAACAGGAACATAATGTTTCAGGGATCATTAGTCAGACACTGTGTTTTCCAAACAGCAGTGTGCATTTATCGGAAGGAGTAGACAGTTATGAACAGCGAGAAGACAGAGAAGCTTTTGAACAGGCTTTCAGAGATAGGGATCATACCGGTGGTTGTTTTAAATGATGCTAAAAATGCGGAGGCTCTCGGGAAGGCTCTTATGGAAGGCGGGCTTGCTGCCGCCGAGGTGACCTTCAGGACGGATGCTGCCGAAGAGAGCATAAGGATAATGAGCAGCAAGTTCCCCGACATGCTGGTCGGAGCGGGGACTGTGCTTACGATCGATCAGGTGGATCGGGCAGTGGCGGCAGGCGCTAAGTTTATTGTCGCTCCCGGCTTTGATAAGAAAATAGTTAAATATTGCCTTAAGAAGGACATCCCTGTCTGTCCCGGTGTTCAGACGCCGAGCGAGGTGATGGCGGCTGTAAAGCTCGGGCTCGATCACGTGAAATTCTTCCCGGCGGAGAATTCCGGCGGGCTTAAGATGATCAAAGCTGTCGGAGCCGCTTTTCCGGGGCTTAAGTTTATGCCTACAGGAGGGATCAATGCCGAGAACGTGAAGGAATACTTAAAGAGCGAAAAGATATTCTGCTGCGGCGGAAGCTGGATGGTAAAGAAGGATATGATAGAGGACGGGGATTTCGATAAGATCCGGGATAAGGCAAAGGAGGCCGCGGATATAGTAAAGAGCTGCAGGGAATAG
>JAIKXO010000187.1 GCA_024684065.1 Lachnospiraceae bacterium | reverse complement strand
GCTGTCTAAACATCCTTGAATAGCGTAAAATCTTAAAGGTAAAGGCTGAAACTAAACAAAAGCCTTGTTTGATGTTAAATGCATATATGTAGCCTGAATCATATCAGGTAGAGGCATCAGGCTAATGCCATTAAAAGACCGGAGCACAAATGCTTTGGGAATTTATAAATATCAACCACGAGTTGGTAAATAGCCACAGAATATCCTTTATTGAAGGTTTATGACCGTTGATGCCACATCCTCATAGGTCTCATAATTGTCATGTATCGTCAGCTCTACCGGATCGGTCGTGTTCTGGAGCTTGACCGAGAAGGCACAGTCGATCCCTTCGCCGTTTGCTATCTGCGTATCCTTGCTGTAGAACTCGTCCGGCGGGCTCTCGATCTGGGCAAAGGTCTCACACATGATCTCATCCTGCACCACCATCGGCGGGAACACCTCCGTCATGGAAAGCGGGGTGTCGGTCTTATTTACAAAGGTAAAGTATATTAGGGCCGCGGGGTTTCCGTCAACATCCTTTGTAATCTGAAGCCGCGTGCATTTTAAGGCGAATTTGTCATTGCTGAAATCTATCGTGGCAGGGGCATTGACCGATTCATAGCCTCCGTTTCCCTCTCCGGAATACTCCGTATTTTCGGATTCCAGAGCTTCGAAATCACCTTTTTCCAGCAGGTTTTTATAATGGAAGAGATAATATAAAACCACCCCGAGGATGATCACCTCGACGATAAGGACCGCGATGTTTATGATACGAATCCTCTTTTTATGGGATTCCTCATTATAGGTCTGATAATCCTCGACCGCGTTCTGCCTGTTGTATTCGGGCATAGCGCCCGCTCTGCCCTGTCCGTAAGGCTCTGAATACTTTTCTGCCTTTTCGTAGGCATTTGCATTTCCCCCGGTGTTTTCCTCTTCATCCGGGAAAGTATCCGGATCCGGCTTTCCGACGCCCTGTCTTTCAAGCTCCAGGTATATGTTGCCCTGTGGTTCGGCCTGATTTTCTGCTGAACTTTTCGGTTTCCTGAGAAAAGGCTTTTCCTTTACGACCACCTTTTTCTTTTTCTGAGCAGGTTCTTCATGGAGCTCCGAAAAGGTCGAAATATTGTTTAAGGCGCTCCGTCTGGCTATGTCTCTTTCAGTCTCCCTGATTTTGGTTTCAGTCTGAGCAGTCTGAGCAGTCTGAGTATCAGGGACAGCCTGAGTATTGGGGGAATCCTTAAGTGCTTCGCCTATATCCGCGGTTTCGGAAACGTTTACAGCCTCTAAGCGTCCCGTATCCCCGGGCATTCTGAGATCGCTCGGCTTCTCGGGGATATTCTCGGGCTTTGGCAGTACCTTCGTGTTCTCCTTCATCTTCTGAACATCGGAAGCATGGTTCTGGTACAGCTCACTCACCGACGATGCGCTCTTTACGCTTTTTACGTCCTCAGGCTGCTTCTTTTTACGTCTCCTGATCTTTTTTACTTCAATTTCATTTGCCACTTTATTAATCTACTCCTCTGTTGAAAGGGATCCCTGCCTTTAAAATATCCGGTATGGCCTCTTAAGAGTTTTAAACTCCCGTGCCTGAAAAGGCTGCATCCCCAAAAAACGGGCGCTTCGCAAAGCAGATACCCGGGTCACCCCGGAAAACAGGCGGTCTTTCCTTCGTAATCAGTTCCCGTTTCCTCCCTGAAATGAGCTAAGAAATCTCCCGGGCGCTTAATGACATCATACATGGTGTAAAAGGCCATGAGGACCATCTCGTCCCTGTCGTATTTAAGTCCGAACTTCCCTTCATCAAGCGCGGCCTTAAACCTGTCAACCTGCCATACCAGGATGTCAACAACCGTCATCCCCGACACATTCAGATCGCACAGGAAATCATTATTTTCATAATAATACCTGAATTCTTCATAAAGTGAAGGGTATTCCCCGAGCCTGTTACACAGCTCGTCCAAAAAAGCCTTATCTTTCCCGCAGGAAACGCAAAGACCTTTGGCCCATTCATAAACCTCGTTATCGATCATGTGATCCTTCCTGAATAAAAAACATAATGTTCAAAAACAGCATCATAATCACGCATGCTGCACAAAGACGTGATCTGTCGGTAAACATACAAAGATATGTCAAACGACTCCCTCAATTAAATAGCTTATCATTTTACCCTTTTCATTTCAATATCTATTGCGGTTTCCTGCTATTTCTTTTGGGCGCTCTCTTTCGAAGGAGCTCCTCATCCTGGAGCCTGTGTCCGTAAGCATCCTCCTTTGCGATCAGCAAAAGATCCCTGTCAATTTCGTTCAATATATGCAAAACGGCGGCATAAGCACCAATAGAAACAGCCTGGGATCCCTTTTCGATAGCCCAGACCGTGGTTCTGCTTATTCCCGCCATAGTCGCCACGTCCTCAACCGGAAGCTTCCTGCGAAGCCTGGCCAATTTTATCTGTTCCCCCATATCGGCCAGGATCTGCAAAGTGCCCGGATCAAGGTTAACCGCCTTCTGCACTTTTTAACCCCTTATTTATACTCCCCTGAGATCCTGTCCTTTCTTATTCTTAGCCCCAAGACGAATCACACCCGATCAAAGGACAAGATCCATTTGCCACAGGACGGCACACCGCCTGCGGCATTTATATATATAAAATCTCCCTACAACGTCTGTAATTATAAACTTAAGATTCTATAATGTCAATATATATTAACATTATCGTTTATATTGTTTGTTTATTTAAACGTTATCGGTGATATGGATCTGAAAGGCTGAAGCTGATCTGAAGCTGAAAAAGCACGCCAGCCGCCTGTCTGTTTTATCGCACAAAAAAATAAGTGCAGATGTCAGAGTTAATTACTCTCTGACAACTGCACTTTTATGGTACTAAAAAACGCCTGCCGAAGCAGGCGTAAGAGACCGGTTTTATATAAGGCTGCGAATCAGCCAGAGATGATATCTTCGGACTTTCCTAATATCCAAGGGCTACCACCACATAGGTGTAATCCCCGAAGGTATAATAGGAAGCCCCTATGTTCTTGAAATTCTCATCCATAATATCCCTTCTGGTCGTTGTATAGTTCTTTAGGCCGTCAACAGCGGCCGTTGCGGAAGATCCCTTGGGAAGCGCTGCCATATTCTCTGACTTATAATACTTTGGAGCCACCGTTGTAAAATCCGACCCGTCGGGCCTTGTGCTCATAAAGGCATAGGATATCTCCTTGGCTCTCACGTCAGCCACCTTGCAGAGACCGGTATTCTTTATAAGAGCCGGGATGCTGTAATCAGCCCTTGCATTATTGATCGCCGCAATGATCGCATCACACTGTGTGGCCGAATAATCACCGCCCCTCTGGACGAGGCAGTCATCGACATAAAAGGACTGGGGCGTGGCTTCCCTGACAACGACTAAAACGGACGCCGAATAATCAGTGCCTGCTATAGTCGCCGTGACAGTAGCGTTCCCTCCGTTCCTCGCGTCAACCGTTGCCGCTGTCCCGCCGCCGTTCACCATTGCGACGTTAGGGTCGCTGCAGGTCCAGTTCACAGTTCCGGTACCGCCGTAGAGCGTTGCGGTAAGCTGGGCGCTGGTCTGGGTGAAGGTCGGGTTGGTCTTGTCAATATAAAGGATCACGGGATCCGGATACACGCTTATTCCCTTTGCCGTAGCAGGCGCCGGAGGCTGTGTCGTTCCCGTATTCCCGGCACCTGTGGAATCCGTGGAGCTCGGCACGCTCGGAGCGCTCGTCGGCGTCGGAACCGCGGGGGGTTCTCTTTCCACGTTTATGCCCTGCGGGACATTTTCCGTAACGCTGTCCCTGTTCTGTGAGTCTCCGACCGGCAGATTCAAAAGCTCCTGGGAAGTAAGCCCCGAATACTGGTCTCCGTTACCCTCAAACTGAAAATCTATCGGGTTGTCATTCGCTTCCGTCTGAGGCGCGCCTGCGGCATCAGCGGGCGTCCCTCCCTGGGCCGCGTCGGCGTCACCGTTCTGCCCTTCACAGCCTGAAAGCATAAATATGCATAACGTTGTTATCAGTAAAACCGCGATAGGTTTAAAAAAACTCCTTTTAATATCAGTCATCCTTTTTGCCTGTCATGAATTTTTTCATAAAGACAGCCTTTCCTATCTTATATATCGGATTTTCGAATCTTTTTTTAACACGCTCAAGATTGTCCCTTATCGGTATGCTCTGAGGGCAGTGCTGCTCACATCTGCCGCATTTTCTGCAGTTTCCGGCATTGGAAGGCTCCTTTTTCATGGTGGTGCACATGAAATATTCCTTCATCCCTGTAGCGAAGCTGTCCGAATAGGAGACGTTCAGGCACCGGAAACAGCCCGGAATATCAACCCCGAAAGGACAGGGCATGCAGTAAGAACAGCCCGTACAGGGAACCTTGACCACCTTTTCAAATGACTCCCTGACCCTTTTGATAACCTCCCTGTCGGAATCGGTAAAGGAGCCGACCTCCGTCTCCGAGGCTATCCTAATATTCTCCTTAAGCATCTCCATGGAATTCATGCCGGAGAGAACTACCGAGACCTCCTTCTGTTCCCAGAGCCACCTGAAAGCCCACTCCGCGGGACTGTAGCCCCTTGAGGACTCCTCAAAAGTTCTTATCGCCTCCTTCGGAAGGTCATTCACAAGCCTTCCTCCCCTTAAAGGCTCCATTATTATAACGGGGATCCCCTTTTCATAAGCGGCATAGAGTCCTTTTCGTCCGGCCTGGGAATTCTCATCCATGTAATTATACTGGATCTGAGCGAAGTCCCAGTCATAGGCTTCGATGAGCTCCGTAAAATCCTTCGTATTTCCGTGGTATGAAAACCCGAGATTCCTTATCTTTCCCTCCTTCTTAAGCAGGTCAAGCCAGTCAAGGGCGCCTGCCGCGATAAGATTGTCCCAGGTCTTTTTATCGGGAAGCATATGCATGATATAATAATCTACGTGATCGGTCTTTAAGCGCTTAAGCTGCGTC
>JAIKXO010000230.1 GCA_024684065.1 Lachnospiraceae bacterium | reverse complement strand
CTAATAAATCTGAAGCTGTCTTATCATTTCTGAGCGCGTATCCTTATCCATGATAATCCATATTTCCTTTGACGAATGATGCCTTATATAATATACTGCATTTTACAATAAACATTTGATGCGGATCGGGAAGCTTTTGGCCAGGGAACTGCCGGAGGAAGGAGACAAATGAATGTGAACAGGAAACAATCTGATACTCAAAAGCCCGTTATTGCCATAACAATGGGCGATCCTGCCTCCATCGGCCCGGAGATCACCGTAAAAGCTCTGGCTGAAAAGGAAACCTATGAGATCTGCAGGCCCCTTGTTGTCGGAGATGCGTGCATGCTGGAGAAAGCCATAAAGATCACCGGCTTACCGGGCCTTAACATAAACAGCATAGATTCCCCGGAAGAGGCAGAATATAAATATGGAGTGATAGATGTTATTGATATGGGGCTCGTTGACCCAAATACTCTGCCAGTCGGCAGAGTATCAAGGGAAGCAGGGGAGGCCGCTTTTCGCTATGTAGAAAAAGCCATTCATCTGGCAATGGCCGAAAAGGCTGACGGTACTGTCACCAATGCCCTTAATAAGGAAGCCATCAATCTGGCCGGACATCATTATGCGGGGCATACCGAAATTTACGCTGAATATACGAACACAAAAAACTACACAATGATGTTAGCGCACGGAGATCTCAGAGTAGTGCATGTTTCCACTCATGTTTCTCTCAGGGATGCCTGCGATCTTGTAAAAAAAGACAGGGTACTCAAGGTTATCCGCATAGCCTGGCAGACCTGCCGTGATCTTGGCATTGAAAAGCCGCGCATAGGCGTTTCGGGCCTGAATCCGCATAGCGGTGAAAACGGCCTCTTCGGAAGGGAGGAGATCGAAGAGATAATCCCTGCGATAAAGGAAGCAATGGCAGAAGGAATAGACGCAGACGGCCCCGTCCCTCCCGATACCGTGTTCTCCAAGGCCAGAGGCGGTTTTTATGATATTGTCGTGGCGATGTACCACGATCAGGGGCATATCCCTCTTAAACTGACAGGTTTTGTATATGATCAAAAAGCAGGAGGATGGAAATCGGTGGAAGGGGTCAATATAACCCTCGGACTTCCGATCATACGCGTCTCTGTCGATCATGGCACGGCTTTTGACCAGGCAGGGCTCGGGACTGCGGATCATTCAAGTCTTAAAAATGCCATTTTATATGCCTCAAGGCTTGCAGGCAAAAGATTTCCGGACGGTCAGCCCGATGAGTCATGAAATGCATCTGTTTTTCTGCATTCATAGCGGACCATGGGGAAGATTTCGATGAATACAAAACTGTTGATCGTTGCGGATGACCTTACCGGGGGCCTTGATTCCGGAGTACAGCTGGCTAAACAGGGTATTTCCGTATGTGTTGATCCGGATGCCTGTGTTCGGGAAACCCTGACGGAGGTAAATGCCCAGGTCCTTGTGGCGGTATGCGAAACAAGGCACCTTACCCCGGATGATGCCTATAAAGCCGTATACAGGGCAGTTTCCCTGGGTAAACAGGCCGGCATAGAATATGTATACAAAAAGACCGATTCTGCACTGAGGGGTAATATCGGCGCGGAGCTTGGCGCCGCTTTAGATGCGGGCGGGGCTGCCACCCTTGCCTTCCTGCCTGCCTACCCTGCCATGAACCGTCTGACTATAAACGGATGCCAGTTCATCGATGGGCTGCCGGTATCTCAGAGCGTATTCGGCAGCGACCCTTTTAACCCGGTAAAGGAATCGGATATAAAGAAGCTGATAGGACAACAGACAGAGATTCCGGTCATAAAGAAATGCGAAGCTGACTTTTCACCCGGTAACCGGGATGTGGATTCAGAAGCTTTACGCAGGATACTTTTGATGGATGCAAGGAGCGACCGGGAACTGAGAAAGGCAGGCCTGAAGCTGAAACGGGCAGGGGCATTATCTGTATCAGCAGGCTGCGCGGGGTTTGCCGCATTTTTGCCCGAACTCCTTGATCTTAAAAAAGAAGCTCCGTCTGAAATGCCTGATATAAAAAACAGTATGCTCGTAATATCCGGAAGTCTCAACCCCGTAACCCTCAGGCAGCTTGACTATGCCGAAAAAAAGGGATTCAGAAGGATCCGCCCGGAAGCGCTGCCTGAAAACCTCTGCGGGAAAAAGAAAGGACTGTCATTTAACGATAAGTGGATGATGATAGACAGCAGCGGCATAAAGAATCATACCCCGGCATGCAGCCCTTGCCACTCAGATCGCCACTCAGATCCGGACCGTGGTGTTTCGACATACCTTGCGCAAATGTTTTCAGAGGCGGAGAAGATATTTGACGGAACGATAATGATAATCGGAGGAGATACTCTTTCCGCATGCATGAGGAGCATCGGATGCAGAGAGCTGAGACCGGTAAAGGAGCTGTTCCCCGGTGTTGTCCTCTCATCATACATTTCGGAAGGGAGAAAGAAGCAGCTCATCAGTAAATCGGGGGGCTTTGGAGACGAAGAACTGCTTATCAGGCTGCGGCACCTGATGGACACTGCTTTTCGTAAAGATACAGGAGCCCGGCGGCATAAGGAATAAAAAAGAGGATAATTAATGTGCTGGCTGTCTGTAAGAGGCAGCAGAAAGGAGACCGGTATGGATCTTTCGCAACTGGAGGTCGATCAGAATTTATTGGAACGTATAAACCCCGTGTTCAACACTGCAAAAATGACATTATTCCAGCTCGCTTATACCGGTGATGAAAACGCGCGGAATATTGCAGATAAGCTGGGCCTGACGGAGGAGAGCACCCAGGGAGATGTTTCCGAACCGGAGCTATTATGCAACGCATTTGTTCTGGAGACCCGTTACCGCACAATGGGAGCTATAGCGGAGAAGACAGGATTTACCGAGGTTGACCTTCCCTGTGGTTATACTCCCAGAGCCATTGAGTTTTCGCGCAAAGGGCTTGGATTTGTCGGGCTCGATCTTCCGGGTGCCATTTCCGAGGCTAAGCCTGTTATCACATCGCTGATCGATGAAGACAAAAAACAGCTCGTCCGCTTTGAGGGCGTTGATGCAACAAATTATGAATCACTGGAAAAAGCTCTTGACGGGATCCCCGGTGAACTGTGTATCACAACAGAGGGTTTGCTTATGTATTTTACAGATTCAGAGGCCGGCCAGCTTTGCGATAATATCCGGCGCCTTCTGGACAAGCACGGCGGGTGCTGGATCACGGCAGATCCGGAGACGGCTGTACAATATGTACTTTCATCACAGGCGATCTATGGAGACAGTTTTATGGAGATTATGCTCAGGGGCCAGAAAAGGGCTGAGGACAAATCGGATGTTCCGGTTGTTTCCAGGACACTTGTCGCTAATCCGCGAAGCGGAGAGGAGGGAATCCGTAATGCGATGGGATTTCTTGCCCGGCATGGACTGAAAGCGGAGAGGATGATCGTTTCAGAAAATATACCCGATCTGAAAAGCATGGAAAGGTTATCGGATCAGCAGAAGGAGGCGGTCGGCCAGGCTTTAACTAAATTTGCCTATTGGAAGGTCACCCCTTTGGAGGGAAGATCGATAGATGCTTCCGAAGCAGGGGGCGAGAATTTTGATCTGAAGGCGGATATTACAGGTGAAAAACTGACGATCAGGCTGTTTGGAAGGCTTGATACACTGACCGCGCCGGGGCTGCTTGCATTTTATGAAAAGACAGCCGGTGAGAATACGATAAATGAAGTCGAAGCCGACTGCGGAGCATTGGATTATATCTCTTCCGCGGGTCTGCGTGTTCTCCTGATAATGCATAAGGCATGCGAAAGGGGAGTTGTTTTGAGATCGGTCAACGAGACAGTGAAGGAGATACTCGGACAGACAGGATTCGACTCAATATTCAGCATTTCAGACTCAATTCAGTAATATGATATAATCCCGGGCTCATTAACGAAAAGGCAGGCTATTTCGTTAATGAGTATAAAAAATCTTATAAGGAGAAAATTATGGACAGATATGAAATGTTTCTGGCAGTCAATCCCGTTTTTGCCACGGCAAAGGGATGTCTGGGACTTTTGAAGGAGACAGGGATCAAAGAGGCTGTACAGCTCGCACAGGAAATCGACACAACAGTAAGCGGGGCATCGAATACTCCGCCGGATGTCGGAAGGGCATATATGGTTTCAAATGAGGCAAGATATCATATTGGAAATATACTGGCCGAAGAATCAGGATGTGACGTGATAGTGGATCTGCCCTGCGGATATGTTCCCAGAGGGCTTGTGATAGCAGATATGAAAAAAACGTTTTATGGCTTTGACCTGCCTGCTGTCATAGAGGAGGTAGAACCCGTAATCAGAAAGATAGCTTCGAAAGAGCAGAAGGAGTATCTTAATTTCCGTGCGGTAGATGCCACAAATTATGATTCCATGAAATCAGCGCTTTCGGATGTAAAAGGGAATATATGTATACTGACGGATGGGCTGCTTGGATATTTTAACGAACCGGAGCTTGATTCCGTATGTAAAAACATCAACAGGCTCCTTGCAGAATACGGCGGCTGCTGGATCACGGCAGACAAGTTTTCACGGGAAGTCGGTGCTGTGACGTTTAGCGTGCTGACTGACTCTGACGGAACGGCCATAAAAGAAATGATGTCAAAGGGCGGGGCCAAAGTTGCCGATATTGCTGTGAATCACACCGTGATACAGGATGGAACTCCGGAAGAAGGAAAAAAGTTTTTTTCCGATTATGGTTTTGAGATCAGGGAGCTTTCCTATGCTGATAAGATGCCTGATCTTCTGTGTCTTAAGGATTCGCCTGAGGATATGGCAAAGCTCAGGGAAGCGTATAAGAGTATCAGGATATGGATAATGACTGTTAAAAAAAGCAGTGCTTCCGATAATAAAAAAGGGAAAGCATTCAAAGCGGAGTTTTCCGTGGATGGAAGCAGGCTTTTCTGTGAAGTGAGCGGCAGACTGGATACGATCACGGCTGCCGATCTGCTTACCGGTTTTCGGGAAAACAGGACGGATGATATCACAGAGATAACCGTAGACATGACGGAAACAGAGTATATTTCGTCAGCCGGCTTAAGGGTGCTGCTGTCTATGTGCAAGACACTTCCCAACATGGCAGACTTCCATATTATAAATTATTCGGACAGCATAAAAGATATTCTGAAAGTGACGGGCTTTGATCAGTTGTTTGGAATGGCGGATTAAACCTTTACAATGGGGTATAGATATTGCCGGTTGAATTAATGATAAAAACAGGTTTGATGAGATGAAGGCCGAAGCCAGGGCATTGACTGACAGAGAGCCATAATTGTCCGGTAAAAAGATATGAATGAGGTTTGCGGAAAAGCCAAATGGACATAAAAAGGAGGATTTGGGATGAGGTATTTCTTTTTTGGAATCATATTTGTGATGCTGGGCATCGCCCCCCTGAGCGGCGCAAAAAAACCAGGTGCCAGCATCTATGATGCCATCCAGGCAGGAGACCATGAAGAACTGGAACGGATCTTAAAAAAAACCAAACCTGAAAAGCTCAACAAACCGAGGGGAAATGAGTTCCTGTACAGGCTGTTGGATATCGAAAACCTGACACCCCTCCAATATGCATGTGATGTCGGTGATCTTCAGGCAGTCCGCATGCTGGTTGAAGCAGGAGCGGATGTAAACATGCCGTATCGCAGTTACATATGGGGCAATCCGCTGTGGTATGCGAATAACAGAGTAAATAACAGGGATCGCTTTTTGATCAGCAAGTATCTCGTAGATGCGGGCGCCGACTGTACAAACAGTGAAAATGCTCTCAGAGCTCTTACGGACATGATGTCATTGGATGCCGAAGAGAAGGAAGACGAGGCGATCTGTCAGGAGCAGCTGGATGTGTTTCGCACGGTATATGAGATGAACGAGGCTGTAACGGATGTACCGATGGTGGATGCATATCCCGGACTTCTTGCTAAAGCGGCAGGAACATGCGGCCTTCCAGTAGTAAAGTTTCTGATCAAAGAGGGCTACCCGGTCAATCCCGAACCTGACAAAAAGACCGGGCATACGACGGGAGATACACCGCTTGGCTATGCAGCATACAGTGCAGATGTGCAGGCGGTAGAGTATCTTTTGTCTCAGGGGGCGGACGTTTCGCTTCGGGATATGAATGATCAGACTCCTTTGGAAGCTGTTTCAGAGCAGAAGAAAAAAGTAGAAACGGAAGAGTGGCTGAAGCATCTGAGAAAACGGCTGGATGATTACGACCGCGTCATTGAGATACTGAAACAGGCGGGCAGCTGAGAGATTGATAAGTTCGCCTGTATGTTCAACTATAAGGCGCAAGCCTGAGGCTGCTGTTCACAGCCAAATGTCAGTAAGTTCTTTTGTCAATAAATACCCGTAATTTGATGCCATGCCCCTTATGAAATGATATAATAAAGGGAAATATCCCAAAAGGAGGTGCCAGGATGGTTATCAAAGCGGTTAAGTTCAGAAAAGACGGGTTTTATTCACAGCCATTTGCATTCGGCGGAGAAGAAGGACCGGACGAATTCGACAAAAACGTCAGATATCGGGGTAGTCTGCAGAATTATCTGATAGATACCGGGGAAGAGGTGATCCTTGTTGATACCGGACTTCCGGCAGGAACGCCGGAAGAGGTGCCGGATGAGAACAGCATGTTATTTACCGGCAAGGATATTTGTTCATATATGGAGGCTTTTGCTGCGCTTGGGTACAAGCCGGAACAGGTGACAAAGATCCTTCTTACGCACAGGCATTCCGATCACTCAGGGGAACTCAGGTCTTTTCCGGATGCAAAGATCTATGTGAACGCTGAGGAGGTATCTGCTGACGAACTTAAGGGGTTAAACAATATCGAACCTGTGAGATTTACGGACGGGGCTTATTTTAACTTCCCGGATAGCCAGAAGATAGGCGACGGGATCTATTACATCAGGGCAAAGGGACATACGAACGGAAACAGTATTGTTATCGTGGAGCTGGACGGACTGTTCTATATGATCCACGGAGATATCACATATGTTGATGAAGCACTGTATGAGGATAAGCTGTCGGTGGTATATGATGATCTTAGCGCAGCAAGGGAGACACAGAACCGGATACGGGAGTTCATAAGAAATCATCCTACGGTCTATATGGGAACCCATACTCCGCAGGGCTACGAGAATCTTGAAGCAAAGAGAGTGATGGATCTGAATGATCCCGTACCGACGGTGTTTGCGGATGCTGACTTTTCTGCGCAGCAGGCCAGCGGAAGGTATGTATGTTCCGTATGCGGTTATGTATATGATCCTGCAGAACATGACGGAGTAGCTTTCGAAGACCTTCCGGATGACTGGAAGTGTGAGAGATGTAAACAGCCAAAGGAAAAGTTCAACAGAGCGTAATGTAAGAGGTTTGTGATATGGGAAAGAAGATTGTAGTGGTAAATGCCGGTCCAAGGACAGGCTGGAATACGGACACTTTGCTTACGGAAGCTGCTAAGGGTGCAGAAAGTGCCGGAGCAGAGATCATCCGTTTTGATCTGTTTAAACTTGAGAAATATACGGGGTGTATCTCTTGTTTTGGATGTAAGAGGGAAAAGTTCAAAGGGCATTGTATATGCCGCGACGGACTGACACCGGTGCTTGATGCGATAAGAGAATCCGACGGCCTCATCATCGGTTCACCGAATTATCTGTCTGAGATGACCGCATCTTTCAGGGCTGTTTACGAGAGACTGATATTCCAGAACCTGACATATAACAGGGAAACTCCATGTTGCAATGAACATCCGGTTCCCGTGATCCTTGTTATGACCAGTAATGCACCGGATACCATGTATAAGGGACTATTGGGTAATTATCAGCAGACGCTCAATTCTTTTGTAGGTCCGACAAAGATATTTGTGAGCGGGGATACGCTGCAGGTATCTGATTACAGCAAGCTGGACTGGGAATGGTCCATATTTGATCCCGAGAGTAAGCATAAGCGCCACGAGACCGTATTTCCAGAGGAGTGCAGGAAGATATTTGAAATGGGGAAGGAGCTTGTGAATGAATGTAATGGAAGCGATTAACAAAAGGCACAGCTATAGAGGAAAATATCTTTCCAAACCTGTTCCTCATAACGATCTGGTAAAGATAATGGAAGCGGGGATTGCTGCGCCATCCGGCTGTAATAAGCAAACGACTGGTTTTATCGCAGTTGATGAAGCGGAGGTTTTGAAGAGGATAAAAGAGGTTATAGATCCTCCCGTATGCGAAACTGCGCCGGCGATCATTGTAGTACTGACGCAAAGAATAAATGCATATCGTGACAGATGTTTTGCTGTTCAGGATTACTCTGCAGCGATCGAGAACATGTTACTGACAATTGTGGAACTTGGATATCAAAGCTGCTGGTATGAAGGCCATATCACGGATGATGACAGAATATGCGATAAGATCGCCGAAATTCTTTCCGTAACGGATGATTATGAGGTTGTATGTATCCTGCCGGTGGGAGTAGCTGAAAATGAACCTGTCGCCCCGAAGAAAAAAGATTTTGAAGAAAGAGCATGGTTCAATGCGTTTAGAGGTTGAGAGACAGTTACTTTTGTGGTTATCCCTGTAAATGAGGATTACTGTGAGTAAAGAAAACCGGGCTATAAGGATAGCGGTGGATTTCAAAAAACACTGGTAATGCAGAGTGTATATATGATATGATAAGCACAGGGCAAAGGCGCCGTTTTGGCAGCTTTTGCCTTTTTCTTTTGTTATCGGCAGTAAAGGAGGTTCATGATGGCAGCATTTGACAGGATAATGTCAGGGATTCCACAGATGGATGATTGTTTTGACAACATACGTTTAGGTGACAATGTGGTCTGGAGAGTTGATGACCTTGACCATTTCAAACTCTTTATGGAACCATATGTTAAGCAGGCGATAGCTGATAAAAGAAACCTTATATACTTTCGATTCGCATCGCATGAGCCTTTGTTAAAGCCTCAGGAAGGTTTAAAGATAATAGAAGTGGAACTCAATCACAGATTTGAGAATTTTACTGTTGAGATACGTGAGCATATCACAAACGAAGGAAAGGATGCGTTCTATGTATTTGACTGTCTGTCAGATCTTCAGACAGCATGGGCAACAGATCTGATGATGGGAAATTTCTTCCGGGTAACATGCCCTTATCTTTTTATTCTTGATACTGTTGCATTCTTTCCTCTTATAAGGGGGAAACACTCTTTTCAGGCCATAGCCAGGATCAGGGATACTGCACAGCTGTTTTTGGATGTTTATGCGGATAAAGAAAATGTGTATGTGCGTCCGGATAAAGTATGGAACCGTTATTCCGAGACTATGTACCTTCCGCATCTGTATGTACCGGGGGCGGGAGAGTTTAAACCTATACTTGAGGGTGTTATGGCAAGTCATTTCTACCAGGTGCTCGGAGATAATTCATCTTCCCCGGATCATGAAAATATGGACAGTTGGGACAGATTTTTTAACATGACTGAAATGATGTATGAGAACGGAATGGATGTAACGGAATCATGTCATCGGATGTGCAACATAATGATGTCCAGGGATGAACGCTTAAGAAAGATGATAAAGGCTAATTTCAGACCATATGATTATCTTGCGGTCAGGAAGCGGATGATCGGAACCGGTATGATCGGTGGAAAAGCCTGTGGAATGCTGCTTGCAAGAAAGATAATCGAAAACAGATGTCCCGAAATATATTCAAAACTTGAACCACATGATTCGTTTTATGTTGGTTCTGACAAAATATTTCCGGAATGATCAGGACGGTATAGTCAGTAAAGAAACCCGTACAAGTTATCCTGTCACGCTTAAAATTCCTTATGTTTGTTCGGATCCGGAGATGTTCAAAGTAATCTGAACAGAATATCGAAAGATAATCAGGAGCCCCGGCGGTGGTACCGGGGCTCTTTTTTGGCTTGAATACTGGAAGAAATACACTTGATATGTTATTATAAATCTTTATGGATCGACATCTTGTTGAGTGATTATATTTCAG
>JAIKXO010000219.1 GCA_024684065.1 Lachnospiraceae bacterium | reverse complement strand
TGTTGTCGGAGTATAAGGGACGCTGTTTTTATAAAGCTTCGCAACGAGCCTCCCCTCGCCCTCATCGTACTGGTCTACATGCACCACCACAGGAGCCGAATCGGGGATCATGTTTAAATCAAACTGCTGTGTTATCGCCATTTTCTTTCTCCTCCTTCTGTGCTTTTTCAGCATTCACCTTCGCAAGGCTTTGTTCAAGCTGTTGTTTTGCAAGCAGTTGAATATTTGAAGTAAGATTTTCCATTATTAGAGCCACAATCGATACATTAAGCTGTGACTGTGATATTACAACCTTTATAGTTTCCTGCAATTCAAATATCCGCTGTTCCAATGATTTCTCCATTACTTTCTCCTTTAACTTACCATTATGCCATTTACAACTCGATGACGAACTCCTCCACTATCATAAAATGCCGTACTTACTCCTGAATGAAAAGTTGGTGTTTCTCCTGCCGTTCCAGATGAACCATAAATTGTTATACCACCCCATATTTGTGCAGTATCAACATCTAACCTTACATTTCCATTGTTCCATTCTATTCCTCGATACACACCTGCACTTTTACCAAAAACCATATTTGAATCATTTATTATAACTAATGGATAGCTCTGTCCCGTACTTCCAAAATATAAAGGTATTTTTAATAATCCATAATTGCCATAAAATTCTCCTACAACACTTGTATTATCTAAACCATAAATTTGAAGTTTTCCCAAATAATCATAATTTGCTCCACTACCTCCAATTTTGATTGTCCCTTTAATTATTGCACCTTCACAAGTCATTGTTCCATTTGCATCAAGCTGAAAATTGCCTGATGATATAATCAGTCTTCCTGTGGAAAGAGTAATCTGCCCTGTCTCAACCGAAAGCTGTGATGATACATCACCTTTTGATACTTTTAAAGCTATCTGATCAGCCGTCTGTTGTATCCTTGAATAAGCAGTTGCGACATCTGCCGCCTTCATCCAATCATACATAAATCGACTTGAAATATCGATTTGCGTGTCCCACGTCCACAACACAGATTCGTTATTTCCATGAGGATGAGCCGTTTCCGGCATAGTTGTAATACCAGTAAGTGATGTGTGTGTTGAGGCTGATGGTAGACTATCCGCTGTGTTTGGATATAACCCAGACATATAATTTGTTCTACTACCTGCAGTGGCTGCGGTTATTTTAAATCCCCACCTTGTTGCAACACTATCTGATTTCCAATACACATAAAATTTACTTGCTGGAACAAATAAACTCAATCCTGATATATTGTTGTTATTTCCTTCTCCACCGTATTTTTTTGTAACCCTATACTTGTTAATTGATTCATCCCAAAAATAAACTTGTAAATAATCAAAATTTGTACTTTCTGTTTCACTACGGCTATCAAAAGTTAAGTAAACTCCACCGTCAAAATATGTGTATACATAAGTATTATTATTTGAGTAGTTAATAAATGTATCGTTCCTGTGTTTTTCTCTAATTTCGTCAGTAGTCCATGCGTTTGCAGGAGCATTAGTATTCATAGGAATATATCCACCGAAATAATTACTATTCAATGAATTTTCAACATTAGTCGCCCTTGTAACTTCGGATGTCAATCCTTCCTCGGTAGTCGTTATTTTAGTAAGCATGGCAGACAAGGTCGTTCCGTTCATGCTTGCATTACCGCCGATTGTCAACGTACCATTATCAAGATCAAGTACAAAATTATTATTTGTATCGGCAAGGATTCCGGTATTTATTCTCGAGGCTACCACAGAGCCATCTGAAAGCAGAGCGGAAAGGTAAGGACCATCAATTCCAGAGCTCGAACCGCCAATACCGTTCTCGTTCATGCGTAGGACTTTTATAGCGGTTGAAGGATCGTTCGTGTCCATGGCCAGAAGCTCTTTCCATGAACCGTCCTGATTTTGTACAGCCATGATATATCCGTTTGATCCTGTGAGCCATGCAGTCGCTTTGTTTATGGCATCCCCGACCCTTACCATGCTTGCGTCTATCTTCTGGATAGTATTGGCATTCTGATCATTAAGCGTAGTTACCAGCGTTGACCTCAGACTGCCTATCTGTATGCTCTGATACCTTTCAGCAAGCACGTCATAAACAGTCTTTACAACCTTCGCTATCTGGCTTATTCCAAGCTTTTCGAACTCTACAGTCACTTCATCACAGAGTTTCACCCGCTGCAAAGGAGCAACATCTTTATATTCCTCTGTCTGCCACAAAGCCACAAACGATACTTCGATACTGACTTTCGGCAAGCCAAGCCCTGTTTTGTTCACGAAAGCCTGTGCTGCCGTCCTTAATGAGCTTACGCTTGGCTTTTCTTCCCAGTTCCCCGATAAATCCAGTACTTCTGTAAGGTGGAATGGATAGTTATCGGCATACTGCGAATAAACAGCATGCTCGGGGAGAGTGACAACCTCAGTCCCATCCATGTCGGACCAGAACGGCACAACACCTGTAACCGTTTCCGCTATGTTTTCTTCCTGTGTAATGTCCGTTATATTCTTTCCATATCTGAGGGTAATGCCGTTATTTTCTGCAAGCGTGCCCCTCTGCTTATGGAGCTTTACAGTAAAGTTATCCCATTCATACTCCCCGCCGAACTGATCAAGGACAGAACCCTCAATCCCGCCAAGCCTCGATCTTATAGAAGCGGGCTGTTTCTGCACATAAGGAGCTATCGTGGTAAGGTCTGTCCAGAAGGTAAAAGGGCAGTCTTCCGTTGCATTTTCCTTTAAAGCTGCCAGAGTGCTTGCACAGGCTTCTGAAGAAGCTTCTATACTGAAAGGCATGGTCGGGATGTGCGAAAGCTGTGAACTGATATGGCTTGCATTGATCGTAACCACTCCATTGATCGGCTTGGATATCAGATAAACCCGGAATGCTTGCATAGTCCCGCCATCACAAGGAATCACAGCTAAAATGGACTGTATCCCTATGTCGTTGTAATGCGCCCCTGTTATCGGATATTGCATTTCAAGCTCATACAAGCCATTGCGTTCTTCCGTAACCACGCAGGATATTGCATCTGACAACCGTCCAATCCCGTTTGTCGTAAACGATATAGAATTATTATCAAAAAGAATAGGCTTCATACAGTCCACCACCTCGGAGTTATATCTACCTGTGTCAGCCCTGTGAAGGAAATGGAATTATTCCCCGGCGAAAGCTTCGGGAACTCGCCATTGCCCAGGATGATATTGTTATTGCAGTTTGTGCTCCCTTTGTAGGCTTCCTGAGCCTCGCAATCGATATCTGTATATACATTTGCTGTCGATATCACCACGGAACAATCCCCTATGGTAAGCGTCCCTGTCCCGTATGCCCGGATTAAAGGGAGGCTGTCAAACTGCGTGGGATTCTTGATCGTGCCGGCAGACGTAAGCATAAAAGGAACTTCCCCTGTCTTCAGGAAGCGCCTCGGGTCGCAATCAAATACCAGATCAAAGCTCCCTATCTTATTATGGACGTTCATTTCTGGTTGTAACTCACTTTTGAACCTTGCAAGCCTGTAATGATCTGGATGGTAAGTATCCTCAAGCCTCTTGTATCCCCTGATCGAAGCCATATATGCCTTAAATGCACTAAAATTGCTTAAAAAGGATTCAAATATGAAAGCCGGATAGACTATATCAATGTTAAAAAACCTTCCATTGTCTATCGTAAGATCGCCATTCCTTCCCGGTACGGCTATGGTATCTATATCTCTTCCGGGGGAATTATATACGCCGGATCCCGATATCCACACTTCGAAATCTTTGCTTGATTTTCCATTATATGTGAAATACTGCCTCATTATCTCCATACCCCTGCTGCCTGATGCATCCATAAGTTCCATCTGTTCCCGATGATATCTGCAAGCTGGTTTATATCCTGCCCCTGGGCTCCGTAAACATTGATCACAGGAGCGCCTACGGATACGTTATGGTTGCTCACTTCGTTTCTTGCTGCATTAGGGACTGCATCCCCGAGCACTGAATTGATGGATCCGACCATTTCGTCAGCTTTTGAATCCCAGCCTTTTACGAAACCTTCCCCGGTATATTCTCCGATTTCTTCAAATACTTTCGAGGGAGAATTTATTTCAAGCCGCCTATAAGCCTCGTCAACAGCCCTGTCGCATACCCTGCGGATTGCATCATAAACCATGCCATCGTTGTACAATATGCCGTTCGCAAGCCCATAATCCACCTGTTCGCCTATGTTTTCAAAGGTCGATGTTGAAAGCTCATTTCTTGACGTGCGCTCTATTGTGTCCGCTACATCCTGTGCTGCATTCTCCGTTTCCCCTTTGTTGTCTTCCATTCCTGTTGCAATCTTTTTCGGGATGACAAAGCCTTGATCATAAAGTACGCCTGATCTGTAATTATGGATCTGAAGCTGTTCTTCTATTGTCTTTGTGACCCTGTCGGCTACCTGGGTGGTCGCTACGTCTATTCTTCCCGTTGCCTTGGCTTCTTCCTGGAGCGACCCAGTAAGCCCGGTAACAATTGAATCCGCAACGTCTATATAATCATTTACAAGATCAGCAGTGACGTTATCAGGAAGCGTTAAGGCTGTCTGCATGTCCGCTATGAACATTCCGAGCTCTTCATCAGATAGAGTAAGCATTTGATCTATAAGGCTTTTACCCTCAACGCCCATTTCTCCAAGAAATAGTAATGCTTCATCAGCAGAAGTCCCGATCTTACTGGCTAATGTTTCATAGGATTTTCCCCATTCGTCCACTCCATCTATATTGCTGCGCATATTTGACCACATTTCATTAAGGTCTACTTCTTGCGCCCCTTTAAATTCACTGAAAATATCCGAATTCTTTTTTAGTCCGCTTTCCAGACTATTTGTATAATCATCTATAAATTGACTGAAAGCTTCTTTCGCATTATCTGTAGATGATGCTAAGTCATCTACTTCGTTTCCAAGGCCGTCAATTTCCCCGGATAATTCTTCGGACATATATGCAGTAGCACTCATACTGTCTGCAAGCTGGTTCTCTGCCTCTACCTGGTCAAACGTAACATTGGTTTCTTCTTCCATTACTTCCTTAAGCAGTTCGGTATGGTTATGGGCTTCGTCATATTTGCTGTTGCATTCGTCCAGAGAAGTGCTGAGAGTTTTGATCTGCTCGCTCAGCTGGTATTCCTGATCGGTAAGATCATAAATAGCCTGCTCTTCCTCATAGGCAAGCCCGTTGGTCTCAATCATCTTCTGGTTATATTCGTCCTGGGCTACGACTATCTTTTCCTGCAGAGCAGTCCGTTCTTCCTGAGCCTTCTGAAGCTGTATCTCAGCCTCCTTCATTGAAATAAGGGCATCCGTCTCTTTGTCATGGGCTTTGACTATCTCTTCATAGATTTTCTGCGAAAGCTCAAGCTTTCGTATCTCCTCTACGCTTCCCCTTATGGCATCCGAGTTTTCTATGGTCTTGCCTGTGTTCTCGTCGATAAGGAGATTAAGGCCCTGATACTGTCCATTAAGGATTCGGACTATATCACGGATCCTTCTTTTCTCAAAGTCGTTAAGCTCTTCCTTTTTGTTCAGCTCATCCAGCTCTTGTATCAGATCGTTAGTCAAAGCTTTCTGAGCCTCAATATTGCCTAGGAGTTTATCCCCTGATTCTACAACGGAGTCCAGATTGCCTGTGACGGTATCCAAAACGTCTGCATGATCTTTAGTTTTCTTTGCTGTATTATCCATCTCTTGATCAAGATTAGACAATACTACTACAAGCCCGGCTATAGCCCCTGCCGCAAGCCCTATCGGGGTAGCGCTCAGCGTAGTGCCGAACAACTCCGTCGCTATCGTTGCCGCTGTGCTTGCTGCTTCATATGCTACATAAGCCGTTATCAAAGCTTCGACCCCGGTAACTACCAAATCCAGATTATCAACTAGCCATGCGGATCCGTCGATAAGCTTGGGGAGCATCTCTGTAGCAATCTCAACGCCTTTTTCCGCAAGACCCTCTATCGTATATCCCAACTGATCAAGGGATGCGCCCAATTTCCCGCTGTTTACTTCGTTGGTAAGCATCCCGATCCCGTTAATCCCTGAATCGACCGCGCTCTTCAAAGGCTCTTCAAGCTTCTTATAGATCGAGATCCCCAGCTCCTCGGAAGCGCTCTGGAAGGTCTTCATCTTCCCGGTGAGGTTGTTTGACATGGTATAAGCCATCCTCGCCGCTGCGCCTTCAGCATTTGAAATATAACCAGACAGCTCGTCAAACCGTTTCCCGGCATTAGACATTAAGGCTTCAGCTGATTTAAGATTCCTTACATCAAATATCTGGCTAAGGATCTCATTTCTTTTTTTATCGCTTAATCCGTCCAGTTTCCCGGAGAGCTCCAGCATAGTCTCGTTCAGAGGCCTTATGCTCCCGTCTGCGTTGTAGGCGCTGAAATTCAGGGCATCCATTGCATCCTGGGCTTTTTCCGTCGGAGTAAGGAGATTTTTCAGCACGTTCCTGAGAGCTGTTCCGCCTTCTGCGCCCTTTATGCCATTATCAGCAAGGATTCCAAGAGCCGTATTTAGCTCGACCGTGCCTCCAGCAAGCTGTTTCGCCGTTCCTCCCACTACGAGGATTGCTTCGCCCAGCTGTGCGACATTAGTATTGCTTTTCTGCGCCGTGACCGCCATCTGATCGGTGAAGCCTTCAAGCTCATTCATACCGATGGAAAGAGCCGACATGGAATCAGTAACCAGATCAGAGGTATATCCCAGATCCATGGCTCCTGCAGCAGCAAGATTAAGGACCGTGGGGAGAGCCTGGGCGGCTTTTTCCGCATTGTATCCAGCTAAAGCCAGATAATTTAACGCCTCGGCCGCCTCGGAAGCTGTATATTTTGTAGTGGCTCCCATTTTCCTTGCGGAATCCTCAAGGATTTTGTATCTCCCTGATGCAGTAGCTATCTCCTTCTCCGATAAAGACATTGTAGCTGCCACCGTGCTCATAGAGGATTCAAAAGCTGCGCCCACTCCTATAGCATTTGTAGCCATATCGGCAAGCCCTCTGCCTATGCTCCGGATCGCATCTGATGCAAGATTCGCCGCCGCCATAGTCACAAAATTTTTGAAACTCTCATTAAAGCCTTTCAGCGTGTTCCCGGCAGATTCAGCTCCCTTCTGGAAAAGTTCAAGAGTATTTTTCCCAATTTTGAAACCGCCGTCTGCTTCTTTCAGCTCCTTTGTGGTATCATCGAGCTCCCTTGATACCTTTACAAGCTCCGTCTCCGTTTTATTTAGCTCTGTATTATATCGGGATATCTGTGTGTCAAGGGTGACAAGAGCAGACTCCTGCTGCTTGATATTCTTTTCGGAAACCTCGATCTGCTTTGAGAGCTCCTGAACCTCCTTGCTGTTCTCACCGTAAATCGACTTGGTTTTATCAAGCTCTTTTCTGAGCCCTTCCAGTTCGTTCTTGTTCTTCTCAAGAACAGCGGATTCTTTTGTCCTGACTTCGCTTGCTTCTTGAAGCCTTGTTGATAGTATTTGGGTAGTCTTTTCTAAAGATTCCTGAGTTTTGCGGTAAGCCTCCTGCTTGCTCCTGAGAGCGTCAATCGACTTCTCATTTCCGGCAAATTCTGTGGCAAGCTTTGAAAGTTCGCTTTTAAATTGCGTAGTTGCCGCCTTGGCATTGCTTAACGCTTTTTGATATTCTTTTTCCCCGTCAATGACGATCTTAGCGCCTATTCTCTTATAATCAGACATTCCATCCTCCGGAAATAAAAAAGAGAGGCGTTAACCTCTCTTCTTAAAAAACTGTCTATTTTTATCATTCCCGCCATACACTCCAAGGATGCGGTTTATGCTTCTTGTAATAAGCTCTCCAAGCTTCTTTCTTTTCAAGCTTGCTCGTCTGGTTTTCCAAAAGCTTATCTGTAGCGTTAGTCAATGTTTGTTTTGAAATCCTGTATCCCTTTGCGTAGAAGCAAATACACAAGACAATAAAGGTTATTAAGGCACTTAATAACGCAATAGCAAGAATGAACGGCATATCGCTCAAGATTTTTATTATCATATAAGTGATCATAGCCTTCTGCCTCCACCCTTATTGTATCACTTTCCATACAATTTACAAGTCCGAAAGTGATACAACCGGCTCGGGCATTTTATACTTTTGACGTGACACAAGCATGTTATGACGGACTTTAAACACGTCAATGATCGTTTCCCATTCAACAAGCCTCAGGCGTTCAGTCTCCCGCTTGCTGAGCCCGCATTGCAAGCCCAAGCCTATGATCCGCCAGAAGTCTATCAGGCTTTCCTCGCCTTCCCTCCCCGCTTCGGCGGGGTTGTCCGGTTTTTTCTTTCGTAACAGCGTTTGAACTCATCATGGATAGCATTAGCTACCTTGATATAATTAAAATCAGCCTCTTTTATAGCCCTTCTTAAATCAGGACGCTCCGAAGCTTCTCCCTGCTCGATAGCGTCATCATAGCCAGCTTTGAGCATTATCGGGAGTGCTTCGAGTATTGCTTTTATAGACGGTTCCCCCGCTATAAATAACTGTTTTCCCTCTTCGTCCCTTTTAGGCTTTCCGTCATCATCGTACACATCCTGGAGCCCTATGATAGCTTTCTCAAAAGCGTTGAGACTCCCGAATTTATCCTGAAGCGCTGCCATCACCTCAATATTGCACTTGATAGGGTGGTTTCCTCCGCCTATTTCAATCTTCGTAAAAGTATCGTACATTCTGCCTCCCAGTAATAAGCCGGAGAGGAATCAACCCCCCCGGCATGAAACTTATTTTTTATGATGTCCACTTTGCATAGAGCATAAGATCACTGGTTACCGTATCGGTAGCGAATGTCCATGCATCGGTGCAGTCAAGATCGGAATACCATCCTGCAAAGGTGGATCCTTCCTTTGTGGGATCATCGGGTTCTATAACCTTTTCACCTGCAGCAACTCTCTGCGTTTCAACAGCTGATCCGCCCATGCTGTTGAATATTACAGAATATGTCGAAGTTGCGGAATAATTGAGTATGCCCTCATACCAGGCTATTGCATCACCCTGATTATCGAACTCCTTCGTAGCTTTCCACTCGCTCGTAGTTGAAAGCGGGGCAATCTTTCCGGAGATCGTAGGCGTGCCGTACTCGATATTATCACCCTTGGTGTTGTGGGTCTCCTGTCCTTCCGTAAACTTCGCCTTGTAGATAACGTTACCCACGTAAGAAGTAACGCCGTCAACTTTCTTTTTGGTCAGGAAGCCTACGCCTACATAGTTAGCCTCGTCGCTGCTCTTATAAACAACCTGCTGCCCTGATACGGTATGCCCGAACATGGTAGAGGCAGAAGCAATCGGAAGATGTGTCGTGTTCAAGGAAACATCGCCGTCCTTGAATTCCTTATCATACTCTACAAGCATATCATCGCCGTAAAGATTTCCCTCGGAATAGTTCGGGGTAACATCGACCTGGATCGCATGCCCGCAATAAAAACCGCCTGTGTAAGCTTTTGTAGCTTCATCCACCAATTTGGCTATCAACGGCTTTATCAAACCAATATTTGCCATTATTTTGTTCCTCCTGTCATATTGATAATGTATTTCTGAAATCGGAATACTCGCAATCAAAAGTCGTATCCCTTATTTTTTTCACGGATTGCTCATCCAGATCCTCAATCCATGACTGTATAGTTACATAAAAACCGTGCCCTTCGAGGTAATCCCGGATCGCATGCTTCATGGCGTGGTAATCATACTGGGGCTCAGTATAAAGGTGGACGTATATATCGCATCTGTCGAATATCACCATATCATCGCCCATCAAAGCAGGACGCTCATCCTGGTATGAAAAAACTATATACTGCTTTTTCTTCCCCTCATAAATATCCTGTACGACTTCAAGCCCGGTGACTTGTTCAAGCCCCTTAATTATGCCGTTTACATCCATTACAAACTATCCACCTTCCTGTCGAGCTCGTTCTGGATCGTTTCCAGAACCTTCGCCTCCGCATCATTCGTAGCCTTTTTTATGAACGGCCTTGCGGGCTGTTTGCCGCCCCTGTTGCCGTATTCGAGCCATATCATCTTGGCCGCATTCGTGACCTTGTATTTCCGCACCTTCTTACCTTTTGTGCGTGTAAAAGTATGGCTTGAATAGCCCGTTGGAATGACATTGGCAATCCATGCGCCGTTCTTTGATTTTTTCGCCTTCTTAGCCTTTATGGAATTCACCATCTCAGAATCGCCTTCATGGCGCACTGCATTACGGGCTTCCCGCTTTAAAGACTCCTTCAGGTACGGCGATGCTTTATTGAGTGCTGTTTCTGCTATGATGTCGAAGCCAGAGGATAACCTGTCCAGCTTCATCGCAAAATCATCATCATAAATACTGAACCCCGCCATTATTCCACCTCTTTCAGGCTTAAATCCGTAGTAACCTCGTCCCTGCGGTATCTCCTTATGATCTCATACTTTATGCCCTCATATTCCACCATGGAAGGGTACACCTTCTTGGAATCCTGCTCGACATAGCTGTTCGCCATATCCTCGGTATTGACCGTGGCAATCAGGCTTACCCTGATGTTTGCCGAAGCCGCCGCATAGAATTCCGTAAATTTCACATCAGAGATCTTTGCAAAAACGCCCTCGAACCTTTTTTCTACCGTTTCCGTAAATCCCCTGTCATTAGACCGGTTCGTTTCAACGATCAACGTAATCAGCTCATTCTTCATGCTCCACCTCTATCGTTGACTTCCTGATATTCTCCACTTGCCAGAGCCATGCATCAAGATACCGCTGGTGGCGGTCATTGCTTCCCATGTTCATCTGACAGTAGGCTACGATTGCGCTTATGACAAGCTCGTTTTCGCTTTCCGCAATCTCATCCGTACAGCCCGCACGCTTAAGTTCCGCACGGGCCGTGAAGATATTCCTGTCAATCTCCGTGTCAAGGGCGATCGCAGATGCGGCCGACAACCGCAGGGCATTTATAACGCTCGTTTTTGTCACACCGCTTACGCTCATTTACAGCCTCCTTAGATTGACAAGGTAGACTTAAGAGTGACGATCACGAAGCCCTCATGAACGATGACGTTACCACCGGCCATGAGCTCGCCCATGATAGTCAGCAAGCCTTCTGCAAACTTGTAATCCTTTGAAACCTCAACATTATAAGGTCCGAAAAGACCAAGCTCGAAATTTCTGGGATCGCCGTAGATCATGGTAGGGATTTCAGTATCACCTGCCACCGCAGTGCTGAGGGAAGTAAGCTTTGAGCAGATCGTATAAGGCACGATCATGCCACCGTCCTTGATAGTCCCGGTATTCGGATTTGAAGGATCCGGGATGATCTCGAAGAGCTTCTTTTTCTCGTTAGTACCACGGATGTTTCCGAACGCCTGAAGGTCTTCCTTTGTTAAGAACAGCCTTGCATTGCCGCCAAGGGAATCATCGCCACCATAGCTGAACACTATATCATTCAGAAGCGAAGGGGCAAAGGATGCGCTGCTGAGCTCAAGCTTCTTGCAGATTGCCTCGTTTTTAGTATTCTTCGCAATCTTGATTCCGAAGAAAGTTCCGCCAGCGCCGTTTACGATCAGGTCGGTAACTTTCACACGAAGAGCCTTAAGGGCAAGCTCCCTGACCTTTGCGTAATAGTTGATCGGGGTCAGCCTTTCAATATTCTTGGATACATAGCTGGTAACATTTACCAGATAAGGATTGAGCCTTGCAACCCTGAATACAGGATCAGAAGGACTTCCATTTGCAGCCCCGTCATCCCTTGTTCCGGCAGACATCTCAGTCTTGACGTAAGGCTCTTCAAAAGCCTGGCATCCTGTCAGATCCACGATGGAAACCTGATCTATGATCGATGATACGCTCTGAAGGGTATCATGGATATCTGTCCCTACTCTGGTAGGCTTTGCAAGGGAATCAGTGGCAATAAGGGTCGATCTTGTCTCAATAGCCGCTTTAACTTCAGCCGCTCTGATCTCAAGGTGTCCACTCTCTTTTGCATCCCTGTATACCTTTTCCGCATCATTGCCACGTTCTTCAGGCTTGTCTTCAGGAACATCAAGGTTGCCCTCCAGATCCATCTTCATTCTGATCTGCTTTTCTTCCTTGTCGAGCTCGGTATTCCTTGCCTCAATCTCTGCCATTCTCTCTTCAGTTACTTCGCCGTTCAATTCCTCAAGGAAAGCTTTCCTTTCCTCGGCAATTTCCATTAATCTTTTTGTGTACATAATCATTCTCCTTTTAAATTTTCTGGGTAAGTTTTAACTTCATGCTCAACTTCCGCTTCGAAAGATCAGCCGCCGCTTCACGTTCTCTTTTGTCCTGAGCATCCGCCTCCAGGATAAAGTTCTTTCTCGCTTCGATTGATGTATCATCATAAGCTGGGATCGAAACAGCGCTTACGTCATACAGACGTTTGATGCGCTTTACCGTCCAGGTATGATTTTCCTTATCATAGTCTTCATCGCCTATAGTAAAAGCAAAAGACATACGGTCTATATATCCGCCTCTCACTTCATCATAGAGCTTGCGTCCCTCATCTGTGCCATCAACACGAGCCCGCATAAATAAACCATCTTCCCTGACTTCGAGCTGAAGGGTTTTATTTCTTGTCCTTGCCATAACTTTTCCGGCATGGTTGTAATTAAAGATCACGTCATCCATCCGGCATTCCTGCAATGCGTCCCTGTCGATCTGCTCTTTATATTCTGTGTTATCAAGCTCGAAAAGTACTGTCGGGGAATTAAATCTTGCAGCATACCCCTCAAGCCATAGCTCTCTGTTTTCCTCGTTCCCGGATTCAATGGGCTGTACCATGAAATCCCTTGTAATTCTTCCGGTTCTATTCGACATCACTGTCCCCTCCTGTTTCGTTCGGATTTTCAACTTCTGTCTGTTTTCCTGTCTGGTAACCGCTCTGGTCTACATCTTTGACATAGTTCAAAGATATCTGCCTGTTGTCCCCGTCTTCAACCGGGGCAAAGCCAAGAAGCTCCCTTCTTTCATTGGTGGAAAGCTCCCCTGTTTCCTTAGTTGCTGCAAGCACCTGTACCCTTGTTTGGATGCTTGTTCCTGTCATTATCCCTCCTGAGAATATGATTTTATTCCCGCATTCACGTTCATGCTTAGTAAATAAGGCATTAGTGAAAGCTTCGGCAAGCTGCTGCCATAACGGCTCTATCCGTCCTTCCATGAAGGCAAGCCCCTCAGTCTCGGTATAAGTGTTCTGGATTATCTTTTCCGATATCCGCATGTAACTGTAGATTCGGTTCGATATCTCCTTCATCTGGGCAGCATTCATTGTCAGGGTGTTTGCATACAATTCTTTAAAGTCTTCCATGGAATCTATTGCAAGAATCCCGCCGTTCTTTGCCGCCTTAGCAAAGCGTTCAGCAAATTCCGCCTGGCTCTTCTTTATATCTTCCGGATCAAGCATGGCTTTCGTGTTTTTTACAAGTCCCCTGACCTTGTTAGATACCGCAAGGGCCTCTACAAGTCCCTCGTCTGAAGCCTTAGCCATATCAAGGACTTTGTATATCGGAGCATTACCATCTCCCGCCACTTGATTGTTCAGGTAAAACTTTCGCATCACAATGCAGTCTTCAAGGTTTACATATCCCGTCTCACCCTCGATATCTGTATATTCTATGGCATATCTTTTTTCTCCCAAAACTTTGCGGAATTCAAAATTCTGATAATCCAGAGGATAAATACCCTGAAGCTTTCCGTCTTTGTAATCCAGATAGGCGATAGCCGTAGTCTTTGTTTCAAGCTGGCTTATCAATCTGTATTTCAGATCATACCCTGACATAAAAGCATTAGGCTTTTCATTGATCAGCCTCGATTCCCGGCTGCTGTACCTGGTCTCTTTTACCCGCCCGGACGAATCCGTAACGACATGCTTTGCCATGCCTTTCGCCGTATAGGTTGCGATCGTGTCCACAGCGCTTCGGAATATATCATGTTCCCATGCTTCAAGGTTCCATGGCGATGACTGCGCCATATATCCAAAATACGATGGGGAGTATCTTATTTTTATTTTTTTGAAAAAATCGCTAAATATTCCCATTTTGCACCTACTTTATATACTTCAGGTATATATCCTCATTCTTTTTGTAGCATGTATATGCGTTCAATAATGATACCGTGCCGTCTATGCGTCTTGCCGCAGATACCTTGACAGGCTGTTGGCTTTCGATTCCGTCCTTGTTAAGGCTTTTCACTCCAGTGTTCAGCAAGCACCATCGGAGCATCGGATTATTTTGAAATATGATCCGCTTTTCCTCGAACAGCCCCCGGAGCTCCTTAAAAGGATATGTCCATGTGATCGGGCCTTGGGCTATCTTGTCCATGTCGTATCCGTACTGCTCCATTTCCTTAACCCAGTAACCAGCAAGCGCCCTGTCGTAACCTATCCACAATGGCCTGATATTGTAATCCGTGACCATATGATTGAACCAGCTTGTCACGTTGGCATAATCTACGGTTGCCCCTTCATTGACTTCAAGCCATTTATTCTTTTCCCAGATACGGTACGGAGCTTCCCCTTTATCGTTCTGGTCTACTGCGTCCACTCTTGCCTGCGGCAGGAAATATTTCTGAAGAACATAAAAATTCTCATCGTTCGGCTTCTTGATCAGGAGCGTTGCACATGTCAGGTCCGTAGTCGCTGAAAGGTCACATCCTCCTATAGCATAAGAATTCCGCAAATATTCCATATCTGCGACTATAGGATTCTGGGTATCTTCTTGCGTAAGCCATGCGTCCGCTGAATTCTCCGGAACGTTAAAATCCTTTGTAAGCAGCGTAGGAAGGAACATGGGATCACGCTGGGCTTTCTTCACGTTTTCCGTAAGGGTCTGTATCTTTTTTATCTTCCCAAGCCCCGGATTGGCTTGCGCCCATGCGCTCGGATTCTGCCAGTCCTCCCTGCGGTTCAATTCATAGATCAGCGGAAGGAGCCTATAGTCATCAAATCCCGGCTCCCAAGTCGCAACTGACGAAGCATAGTTATATTTATTGTCAAAAAATCCTTCCCTGACAAAGCCGTTCGTACTTATGAGCCATGCAAGAGGCTGATTCCGCATAGCCTGTGACTGAACCATAACGTCATAAAGCTTTGAGTTCTTCTGCTCATGAAATTCATCCAGGGAGAAAAAATTTGCATTCAGTCCGTCAAGGGTGGATGTGTCAGCCGCCAGCGCCTTTATGATCGTCATGAACATATCGATGCTTATGTCCGTTTTGCGCTTTTTCGATATAGCCTTTAATGCCGGGCTCTGCGTCCGCATGTTCACGCATTCCGTAAATATCAAAGAAGCCTGCTCTTTTTTGTTGGCTGTGCAGTAAATCTCGCCGCCTGCCTCGTTGTCGTTTACCGCTATATCCCATTCGACCCCGGCCGTTTCCGTGGATTTCCCGCATTTGCGCCCCCTGATATCAACGACTTCCCGAAAGCGTCTGTATCCCGTTTCCTTTTCCCGCCATCCGAACACAAGCATAAGCTTTGCCTTCTGGAACAATTCAAGCTGCAAGTTCTTGCCGGCAAAATCACCCTTGGAATGCTTGCAGAACTTCTCGATAAAATTGATATGACGGTTGCCCATCTCTTCGTCAAAATAAAAAGGGAAGCCCTCAGGTGGATAATCCATCCATGAGCACTCCCTTTCATATACAGCTTTCACTTTTTCAGAAACGACTTCATCTCCTGACTTTATAGCCGCATGATATACTTTCGCCCAGTTCATCAGGACGCCTTTATATATTTCAAGATATCTTCAGCGGGATCTTCTTTTGAAACGTCCTGTGGCAGCAGGTCGCATAATTGTTTAACGATTTTCGAATATGAACTCAGATATCTGTCGTAAGTATCCACTGCAGAAGATTTTTTTAATCCTTTCTGGTTCGCCCCGTTCTGATAACTCTCGATATACCCATCCCTTTTTATGATTTTCTGGAGCTCATCCAGCGCCATTGCCAGAAATGCGGCATTTTCAATCAGTTTTGATACGGTTTTTCTTCTTCTTTCGTCTATATCCTCAAAGATCCCGTTAAGCCTTCTCAGTTCCGCCTTTATTAACTTGTCTCTTTCCTTTTCGGAGTATATCCCTTTGTTTTCGTCCATTTTCCACCTGTTTTTTTCTACACCCTCCCTCAACACCCCTGAACCGGGTATGTATATGGGCGCCGTCGGTCTTTCGGGGGGCGGGGGGAGCTCTCTAGCCCCCCGGGGGGAGTACCTCGGGAAGGAGGGAAGGCTGGCCGTTCTCATCAAATACAAGAGCAGGAGGCAAGGGCTTGCCGCCTCGCTCGATCCGTTTCTGTTCCTTAGTGATGCGCTTGTGGCAGTCAGAGCACAAGCTGATCAAGTTCTTAGGATTCAAGGAAACATTTTTATCTTTTATGTTTGATTCATTTAGTTCAATAATGTGATGAACTTCTTCAGCAGAAGAAAAACATCCTTTGGACTGGCAGCGGTACTTGTCACGGGACAGTATACTTTTCCGCATGCGTTTCCATTCTGTTGAGTTATAAAAACTTTTCGCCCAGTCTTTTGCCATGGGTTTTTTTGCCCCCCTCCATTTA
The DNA here is from genome assembly GCA_024684065.1 of Lachnospiraceae bacterium. The sequence continues at coordinate 533 of JAIKXO010000219.1, read as the reverse complement.
CCTTCCCATGCCAAACATACCCCATACAAAAAGCAGGGAGTGTTTGATTCCCTGCCTATCATATGGGGCGTTTTGCTTGGGAGGCATTGCCAATGGGGATAATATAAAATTATCCGCTATCATAATATCATTCTTTTTGTATCCATAACCGACCATTTTATATTTTTTTACTAAGAAGATAATAGAACTTCCTTCGGCGATCATAAAAGGTTTTGTCGGAACAGGGCATTCCTTTTGCTAATAGCTCATCATAAGTCATGCCCCTGTTTGTCACAGCCATAAAAAGCCATCGATAAAGATATTTGTCTGTATCGATCAAGGTTTCCTCGATTAAGGTAAGCTTCCGGGAAAGCTCTTCACGTTGGATCCCGTTACGCTCTGCGATAGACTGCGCCTCTTCGGAATCAGGCTCTTTCTGGGTAAGGCCGCCTAGAGCCTTGTACTCTGCTTTCCAAAGGTTGTAACACTGAGCATAGCAGTATGTCAGTCTGCTCATCTCCTCAGATATCCACCACCTTCTTGATTTGCGTCTG
>JAIKXO010000184.1 GCA_024684065.1 Lachnospiraceae bacterium | reverse complement strand
CTTCCATTACTGCGGATCCGCTATCTTATTACCTACCGTCCAGTAATCGCAGATACCCGCTCCTTCAGCTACCGTATGTTTCCTGATCAGTCTTGAATGCATCATGGACATCGTTATGAAATCTATATTGCAAAGTACCGGATTGATCTCTTTATATCCGTACTCTTTGCATAACGCCGCAATGTTGGTTAGTCGTCGCTAACCGCTCGTTAAACATATACTCCGCTTTTTGTGCGGAGTTATAATTTCCTGCTTATGTGATATTATATTAGTTAGCCATCGCTAACCATAATATAATAACATTTGTTTGTGCTAAAATCAAGACCTCTCGTGCAAATAGTCAAAAAAATATCTCTTTAGGTCTTACTGTAATAGCATCATAGCTTTCATACTTATACAGGGATCTCCTTAATGCTCTTGCGTCCTACGGCATCACGCCGGAACAGGCCTCCGTATATCTGGCACAGCATGAATCTAAGCAGCAGAGCCTCATCGCCCTGCAAAAGCAGATGATAGAACTCAAGAACGAGTACAAAAACCTCTGCCGCCTGAAAAGCTACATCGACCTTGCGGACAGCCCCAAATTCACCCGCGGCCCGCTCTTCAACGAAGAAGGCCCTGCTTCAGAAAAGACAGCAGAACCCAAACCAGAGCATAAACAGGATATGGAAGGTGAACCCGCTTTGGATTTCTCGGATGAAAGCATCTCGCATTGAATTTCCCTTATTCAAACCGGATATTTTCCGTCAAAGCAGGCCCTGCAAAGCGGAAGCTCGCCCACCATAAGAACAAAATCATTCAAGCCAAGATACCCAAGCGAATCTGCTCCTATCTTCCTGCATACCTCTTCAGTCGAATGATCCGAGGCAATGAGCTGTCCTGATGTCGGAACATCTGTGCCATAATAACAGGGGTGCAGAAACGGCGGCGAGCTGATCCTGACATGCACCTCCGAAGCTCCCGCCTCCCGAAGCATCTGAATGATCTGGCCCATAGTGGTCCCCCTTACGATCGAATCATCGATCAAAACCACCTTCTTCCCCTCCACGATATGCTCCGGCACGGAAAGCTTCATATGCACGGCCGTTTTCCGTTCCTGGTCTGTCGGCTTGATAAAGCTTCTGCCGACATAGCTGTTCTTATGGAAAGCAAGGACAAAAGGGATTCCCGACTCAAGGGAATACCCCTGCGCCGCCGCAAGCCCTGAATCCGGCACCCCTGCGACGACATCCGCCTTTACCATATGCCTCCTTGCCAGCGCCCGTCCTGCGCAGATACGGGCATCATGCACCGAAATCCCGTCTATGACTGAATCCACCCTGGCAAAATAAATATACTCGAAAATACAATGTGCTTCCTTGCCTGCAGGCGGCATCCTGTCGCTTTTCATGCCTTTTTCCGTGATCGTCAGTATTTCCCCGGGCTCAATGTCCCGGATAAGCATTCCGCCGACAGCCTTGATCGCCGCGCTCTCTGACGCCATAATATAATAATTCCCCTTACTGCCTAAAACCAGAGGCTTCAGGCCAAGAGGATCCCTCATCCCTATCAGCTTTCTCGGGCTCATAAAGATACAGGCATACCCTCCCTTAAGCCGTGTGCCGGCTTGTTTTACGGCTTCCTCTACAGAATTTGTCTTTACCCGTGCGCTTATCACCTCATAGGCTAACACTTCTGAATCGGAAGATGTATAGTGGGCCTGCCCCCTGCTCATCTGCACCTCCTTCAGTTCCCTTACATTTGTAATATTCCCGTTATGTACAAGGGCAAGGCTCCCTTTAATATAGTTCATCGCGATCGGTTGGGCGTTTTCAGGCAGGCTGCCGCCCGTTGTGGAATACCGGACATGCCCCACTCCGATATTCCCTTTAAGCCCTTCTAAATCTCTTTTGGAAAACACTTCGCGGACAAGGCCCATACCTTTTTTCGTAATAAGGTTTCCCCGGTCTCCCTTCGTATCCGAAACGGATATCCCCGCAGACTCCTGGCCTCTGTGCTGTAATGCGATCAGGCCATAGTATATATCCTCTGATACCTGAAAACCCTCCGGAGAATACAGGCCGAAGACCCCACATTCCTCATGTATCTCATCCTTATAATACTTCATTATCGGTTTCCTCTCCAAGCTATATCAACCTTCAATTCATTCTGTTTCCTTGTCTTGGCGTTCTTCCATGGCGTCCACAAAAGCCTTAAAGATCCTTCGGCTGTTCACGTCTGATAGATAGGAAAATTCTGGATGCCATTGTACCGCCCACAGGAACCGGTGCTCCGGCATATACACAGCCTCCGCCAGCCCGTCCGGTGAGTAAGCCATAACCTCAAGGTGCGGGGAGACATCCTTTATGGCCTGATGATGATAGCTGTTGACATATATCTGTTTGGCCCGGAGGCAGTTGTAAAGCGGCGAGCCCTCCTCCACTTTTACGGCATGTATCGGCACATCATACGGCGGGCTTTGGTGGTGCTCTATGCTCGACGGATGCTGCGACGGAAGATCCTGGTATAACGAGCCTCCAAGCGCCGCGTTTATGAACTGGATCCCACGGCAGATGCCGAGAACAGGCTTATCAGTTTCGAGAGCTTTATCAAGGATGACCGCCTCCATCTCATCCCTCGTTCTACAGCATCCCACTATGTCCCCCAACGTTTCCTCATGATATATATCAGGCGAGACATCATGCCCTCCGGTAAACAAAAACCCGTCGCACATATCTGCAAGCTGGCCGAGCTCCTCTTTATCCGCTAAAAGCGGAAGCATGACCGGAATCCCTCCTGCCTGGCTTATCCCGTCAAAATAGCCGGGAAGCATCCACATGCTGTCCTTCTCGTCATCCCACAAAGGCATTACACCTACAACAGGTTTTCCCATATGATTTCTCCTAACAGGTAATGAGCAGGTGCTCATCCGCCACATCATTATATACTTCACATTTCCTGCCACTCACATCATATACATGCACAATATCCGCCAGGTCACTGCGCTGCTCGAATTCCGAAATAATGTCTTTTGACGACGCAAGCTTTTCCGGGCAGAAATGTATCGTTTTCTCATTATTGAATACGGCCGTATACAGGATCTCCGCCTCAACGAGATCCTGGAAGATATGGCTTCCGTAGGACAGCTCCGGATTATACCCAGCCTTTGATTCCTCCGTCTCGCATATGATCTCATAAGCGCTTATATCCGAAAACGCAGTAGGCACGCCCAGCTCGGGCGAACTCGTCCCCACCCTCCCCGGAACGATCAGCATCATATGCTTGTTCATGTCCCGGTAATGCCAGTTTATCTTTCCGACAAGCTTCGCCACCAGATCCTTTTCCTTATAGGGCATGTTATAGTATTTCACAGGATCCACATATACGATCAGGTCAAGCGATAACGCCTTCGACATCCCCATGGAAGCTCCCCTGCTTTCAAGCAGGATATTATCCCCCGGGATATCCGGCGGGATCACTGTCCCCGATCTGCCCTTCTGAACCTGGAGGGGCCTGCATTGCAGGAGATCGACTGAGTATTCCCCGCTTTCAGAAATGTTGATCGTGAATTCCGTATCCACAGGATACTCGTATTCCTCCTGGATGCAATGAAGCATTCGTCTCATCTGCTCCATAAGGGTCTTATTCGTGACAAGGCCTTTGCAGGAAATGAACTTCACGTCCCTGTCCCTTCCCATTTCCCTGAGCCTGTACTCCGCATCGAGATCATGCTCGAACAGGATCCTGTCAAGATACCTCGGGATTTCTGCCGCCATATCATCAAGAGAATATTTCTTAAGCGCCTGTTCCGCCATGTCTATGACTTCCGCTTTCCCCTGGGAGAATTTATGCTTGTCGGCTGATGATGAATAAGAGGTCTTCTCCGGCATATCAAGGTTGACGATCCTCGGATAGGAGCCCTCCGTCCTGTCCACGGCAGAGGTTCCGAGCCCCATGACAAGCCGCAGCATCCCGGCCGCCGGGTCGCTGTCCTTCATGATCCGGTACGGGCTGTAGGAGTAGCCTACCCCCGCGGCGCAGGGCATATATTTGGAACCGTAATAGGATCCGGACACGCGCTGAATGAGGAGAGCCATCTGCTCGTCCCGCTTGTCAAGACCCCTGCGTTTCCGGTAATCCAGCGCAGAAAGGCTCATGGAGCTTGCATATACGACCTTGATCGCATGCTCGAATTCCCCAAGGCGTTCTTCAAGGCTACCCCTGTTCACACAAAAGACCGACTCATATTTCCCCGCAAAGGCATTTCCGAAGCCGTCCTCCAGGATGCTGCTTGACCTTACGATATAGGGATCCTGGCCGTAATACTCTATGATCCTGACAAACTGCTCCCGCATCGCCTCGGAAAAGGAGCCCTCCATGATCTTTTGCGCAAATTCCCCTGCGAGTGTAAAGTACCCCTCATCTGTCCTCTGCTTTATCCTGATATCCCAGAGGCCGTTGTCCACGATGTATGTATAATACAGATCCGAGCCGGCATAGAAGGAATCATGGGGCTCAAGCACCTCTCCTATATCCTCTTCCTTATTCCTTATGATCGCCCTTGCAAGTAGCATCCCACAGGCCTTGCCTCCTATCATTCCGGTGCCGACCATATGGTCCCTCACGGCAAAATAATCCTCCGGCGTGAAATGCTTCTTTACCATCTCCCGCATCTTTTCGTCACGGGTCATCATGATATCGCACATCTGCGAGCAGTCGTCCGTTATGTCCATGCCGTTTTCATGCAGGAGCTTTACGCGGTTAAAAAATCTGTCCCAGGAATCTGAATACTGCTCCTCTGCAGAGCGCTGCGCAAGTCCCAACGTCTGGTAGAACCGGCTGGATTTCACCCCATCAAGGATCGGCCGGAACTCCCCGCTTTCCGGATCATAGGTATGCGGAAGGAACATCGTGTCGGAATTCCTGTTCCAGACCTTCTCCGGCCTGACATAGATATTCTTCTTATCCGAATATACGTCAAAGAAAAGCTGCGTGGTATTAAGGATCTTGTTGACCGCCTGTACCGAATGCTTCCCCCTTATGATCGGAAAGAAGGCGACAGTATCAAGGATGAAAAGGAACGGGCAAGTCACCCGGAAGAAATTCCCCATCATAAGGTCTGTCGCCCATGCCGTCTGCAGCTCGGAAAGGCAGTCAAACACATAAAACGCATCCTTCCCCTCCTTCTCGATCTCATTATGGATGTCCACCGTGAAGTTTTCAAACCGATGGGAAAGCGGGACATTTACCGTCTTTATCTCGGGGCAGTCCTCTATCAGAGGCTCATGGCTTGCAAACCTAAAGTATATGATATTGCGCCCGTCCTCCTTTGCCTGCCTTATATACGGCTCCATGAACATCTTGAACTGTGACAGCTCAGACACGCGCCATACCACGTTATCGCCGAGCCGTATGTTGTCAAGCGCCGCATCCATTTCCGGTATCCCGCTCTTTACTCTTTCAAACGCCGCCATAGCAACCCTCCTTACTCTGAGTTGATCCATCAAACTCAGAGGAAATCCTTGTAATAGAAAAAGGCGCTCCATCTGATAAAGATGAAACGCCATTGCTTCCTTTATGTTTGTTTATCATAGCATAGAGCCTCAAAAAAGGCAATACAGCATGAGTTCTGCTTCCTCAACCTATCTCATCATACTGGAACCTCGAAAGATGCTCAAACGGAAGGATCTGCCGCCCCCTGAACAGCCCGCATCCGTCATTGATCAGCTGGTTGTTGAAAGCCTTGAACATGTTTACATTAATATCGGCAAGCTCCAGTTTAAGCAGCTTTTTTAATCTCTCATATGCTTCATCAAAGAATCTGCACTCTCCGGGCGGAATGATATCCCTTCTTGAACGGTCCTCCTCCTGGCTCTTCTCATACCCGAAATGGTTGGCCGCCCCGATCTCCGCATAGTCGTCCATATCCTTTGTGCGGAGCTGGACCTCCGTGAAGCATCTTGCATGATTATCATAAAAGGTTATGTGCAGGGATCTATATCCCGATGGACGGGGCGTATGAATGTAATCCCTGTAATACGGGCGGACGTTTGCATCCAAGACCTCAGAAGCCTCATCTTCCGCGCGGCCTGACAATTCCGGCGTGAATCCCCTTTCCTCCAGAAATCCTGGCAGGACATCGGCTATCTCATAAAGATATTTCAGCTCACGTTCTTCGAGGTCATCGTCATCCGAAACATGGCACAGGGGCAGGGATATCACGATCCGGTAAGCGATCAGATCCCTGAAGCAGTTCAGGCTGTTCTTGATCTCGGTCTCGCTGGGATATTTTCCGTTTTTCTGAAAATAACCAAGAATAAACTCAAGAATGTATCCGTTGAACTTCTCCTCGGCTCTTATCAGGGACTTGATCCTCCCCTTGAACGTAAAAGCTAGAAACGGATACTTCTTCGTCATATATAGGTAGAACCCCTTTATCCTCTGGGACTGTGATGTAAGGAAGTCCGTATGCTCCAAAAGCTCTATGATCTGTATGAGAAAATTGCTGTGTGCAAGATCAATGGAATTCTGTGTTTCCAGCGCCTCTTTTTTCAGATCCGACGAATACCGCAGAAGTATCTTTAAAACAGTATCCCCTGAGTATAAATAATCATTTAGTGAAATCATTGATATTCCTTCTCAAGCCACAAGCTCATCTATTATGGCTATAATATCGCTTAAATGCGATAATGCCGTCGTTCCTGTGTAAAAGATGCTTTCCCGCATTCACGTTCATTACACATATAACATCCTTCCAGAAAACTAAGCTCTCTCGTCCAATTCCGCTTTATACTCTTCCAGAAAGGTTTCCAGAATAGAGTGGCGTTTCAAGGCAATCTCCTTTGCTGTGTCAGTATTTAACCCATCTTTTATAAGAAGCAGCTTTTCGTAAAAATGCCGTATGGAATCCTCCAGGCTCCTGCCGTGTTCCCCGCCATAGGAGAAGGTTCTGGCAATCCCGATAGCACCCAATGCATCCAGCCGATCCGCATCCTGTACGATCATTCCTTCAATGGTCTTAGGATGCTTTCCCCTGTTCCTGCTGAATGAAACTGTATTAATGGCTTCGCAAATCTCCTCTATAAATTTATCTGGAATATTATTTTTCTCCAGAAATGCACGCGCATTTGCATTGCCTTCCGTATCAAAAAGCTTGTGATCATCTGCATCATGCAGAAGTGCCGCGAGCGAAACTACCATGAGATTACATGACGGTTCCTTTTCGGCGATCAATAAAGCATTTTTATATACACGCAAGGAATGTGCCGCATCGTGCCCTCCCACATTGTTCTTAAATAATTCTGCAATATAGTCTTTTGTGTCTTGTATAAGTCTTTCGTCATCCAACATTTTTAAGATCCTAAAAACTATTTATTGTATCCGCATCCTGTCCTCTCTGGTACTTCATCCCCGGACTCATATTGAGCCCTGAAAGACATGTTTATATCCCTGATCTCTCTTTTTCCGTCTATATAATCCTGATACATATCCGCTAATCCAGCCATGCAGCCATCACATGCGCCATTGATGTTCCCAATCGAATCCGCAATGATCTTTTCCCTTTGTTCTTTTGTAGTGTCTTTGATCAAATTGGATTTATATTCCATAAGATTCCCCTTTTTTCGCTAATCGTTATACCCATGTCACCGGGTTCCCTTTTCTTTCAAGCGGTTTCCTGTCAGGCAGTCCCGCATCAGGATATCCTACTATAAGCCCACCGGTAATTGCCTCGTCATCTTCAAGGCCATATGAGCCCATGAAAGCCCGTATTCTTTCATTTCCGTCCAGCCAGTGCAGCTGGTTTATCCAGCATGACCCCAGATCAAGGGCGTTTGCAGCGATCATCATGTTTTCCAGAGCACAGGCGCTGTCTGCCATCGCATTTCCATATCCTTTTTTATTGGCAACAACAATGAAGACCGGCGCTCCATAATGAAAAACATAATTTCCGGTTTTGGCTGCATTGATTGAATTTCTCAAAGAAACATACGTGTCCTGACCGGCTTCCATCCTTGAAAACTCCTCTTTGACAAGCTCTGCCATCTCAGCAAGAATACCCTTATCTGTAAACACAATAAAATGCGTGGTCTGGCTATTTGAGCCGCTCGGCGCATATCTCCCAGCTTCTATGATCCTTTCTACAAGATCTTTTTCAGGCATCTCTTCCTTGTATTTTCTTGTGCTTCTTCTTGTAAGGATCGCCTCTAATGCTTCCATGCCGCCTCCTTTAAAAAACAAATATACAGTATGAGTTACTGCTTCATCTTAACAGATTTCCGAAAAAGATTCTATACTCAATCGTACTCCATCTGAGCTCGGTCTACGCCTAATAAACCAGCTTTTACTATTTTAAGTTAGCAACCCCCATTTCAAATGGGGGTTTAGTTTTAACCCCTCCAGGGTATGATGCTGGTGCCGCCATGGGCGGGTTCGCAGACACCTTCTTACTGTCAGCCTTCCATGGAAGGCCCTTTTATTTCATCCCGTCCTCTAATTTATCGTTCTCTTCTTGTTCTTTGATGTACTGCCGGATTGTCTCTTCGTTGACGTTTCCCACAGTCACTACATAATATCCTCTTGCCCAGAAATGTCTATCCGCATATTTGGGTCTCAATTCCGGATGC
>JAIKXO010000183.1 GCA_024684065.1 Lachnospiraceae bacterium | reverse complement strand
TTACCGGTTTTTTTGAAGCAGCTTTTATTTCTTCAAGCTGATCTTTAGTAGGCTGATCCCCAGGGTTCAGTTTCATTGTTACTGTAGCCATTGTAAATTCTCCTTTCCCGCGCGGTAGCGATTCTTGCTGATATCAAGCGTGTTGTTATTTGCAGACACATCCGGACGCTCAATTCTGCTAGGATCGTTAAAAACATATGCGGCTGAACTTAAATGAATGCCATGGATGCTATAGTTTATCTCGTCCTTGGTATCATCCCATGTAAATATCATACTGTATTACCTTTCTGTAGCTACGTTTAGCATACCATTTTTTTGACACAATATTCTTAACTTCCGGGATATTTAACCCTCAAGGTATTATCCCTCGGTAAGAAATGACAGAAAACCGCGAAAACAGCGGATTTGGGGTTGCAATTCGGGGACATTTGCGATAGAATAATAGAGGGATAATTAACCCTCAAAAAGGAGCGTCGCAAATGTATCTGAACTGCCGAGTAAAGATTCCTGACACAGGAGGTAAAATCACCTCCAAGACGATTGGTGGAACGCCATATGTTTATTATGAGTATGCGCGTGTATATAACAAAAATAAAAAATACAGCGAACCGAAAAGAACCTGTATAGGAAAACGTGACCCGGAACAGCCAGCTTTCCTGTATCCGAACGAGAAGTTCTTGAAGTATTTTCCGCGTGAGCTTCTTCCGTCAGAAAAGGATGGGCCGTGTAGAAGCGGATGTCTCCATATAGGAGCATATCTGGTGATCCGAAAGATAGTATCGGATTATCGTCTGGACGAAATGATTGCAAGGATCATCGGGAAAGATGCCGGACTGTTCATAGACCTGGCGGCATACTCCATAATAACAGAGGATAATGCCGGACAGTATTATCCGGACTACGCATACAATCATGCGCTGTTTACGGATAACATGAAGATATACAGTGACTCCAAAGTGTCAGATTTTCTTCAGGAAGTAACAGTTGACCAGAGGATCCGCTTTCTGAATGAATGGAACGCGAAGAGGGATCATAGGGAAAAGATATATATATCATACGATTCAACCAACAAGATCAGTCAGGCCGGAGACATCGACCTGATTGAGCTAGGACATGCCAAAGAAGGAATAGAAAGAGATATATTCAACTACTCAATAGCATATGACCGCAACAACAGGAAACCGCTGTTTTATGAGGCGTATCCCGGGAGCATAGTAGATGTATCACAGCTCCAGTTCACACTGAAAAAGGCAAGGAGCTATGGATATGAACATATAGGATTTATACTTGATCGGGGATATTTCTGTAAGGAAAACATCAGCTTCATGGATGAGAACGGATATGGATTCGTGATCATGGTGAAGGGGATGAAGAGCCTGGTCAGCGACCTGATACTTCAGGTACAGGGAACCTTTGAGAACAACCGCAGAAACAGCATAAGATCATATAAAGTAAGTGGAACAACTGTAAAAAGAAAACTTTTTGCGACAGACAAAAAAGAACGCTACTTTCATATCTACTACGATGACGGGAAGAAAGCGGCAGAGCGGGAAAAGTTTGAGTATAAGATCGACCGGATGGCAAAGAAACTCAAGGAATGTATGGGTGAACCTATCCGTCCGGGCGGAGATTATCAGAAGTACTTTGATCTTGTGTTCTGGCATCCGGGACAGGAGGACGAAAAGTTCATGACCGGGGTAGAGCGCACCGAGGTCATCAACAGAGAGATACAGTTATGCGGCTATTTTGCGATAGTCACTTCCGAAAAGATGACAGCAGAGGAAGCCCTGACCCTTTATAAGAGCAGGGATGGATCAGAGAAAACATTCCGCGGGGATAAGTCTTATCTCGGCGCGCATTGTGAGCGGGTATACAGCAACGAATCAATAGATACGAAAATATTCATCGGTTTTGTCGCAACCATCATCAGGAGCAAGATATATACAATGCTCAAGGATGAGAGCAGACGGATGGACAAAAAGCAGAATTATATGACAGTTCCGGCGGCACTAAAGGAATTGGAAAAGATAGAACTTCTGAAAGGTGGAGACAACGAATACAATCTTGACTATGCCATAACGGCCACGCAAAAAGCCATATTGAACGCCTTTGATATGACGTCTGAGAATGTAGAGAAGCAGGCAAGGGGAATAAGTTCGGACCTTGCAAGGATAAGGATTGAGGCTGCAGAAGCAGCGGCAGAGATAATATCAGACGATAAGGAGGGCGAATAAATGGCAGGACGAAGAATTACATTGGATGAAAGAATAGAAAAAGCTGAAAAGAATGTAAGGGTGGCAAAAGAAAAATACGATGCTGCATTGGATGACCTTGAGAGGCTTGTGACAAAGCGTAAGGAGATGGACGATAAGAAACTTCTCGAAGCATATCATTTGGGAGACAAAACAGTTGATGAGATCATAGAATTCATACAACCAAGCGAGACGCCGAAAAGAAGAAAAACGCCACGAAAGAGGCGTTGAGGGTTAAAAATTACAGGAAGTTGAGAAATATCAATTCCGCTTTTCATTAACATCTTATGCCTAAGAAAACATTGCAAAGATCGTAATGTTCCATAATGTTGAGGTTGAGAATGAATATAACAAATTTTTGTCAAATATAGATTTTTAGCATGGTTGCAATGTTATCGAAATGTTTCGCAATGTTCTTGCAATGTTCCGCAATGTCTGATATATCTTCAGCTAGAGCAAAGGAATAAAAGGAAGGATTGAGGCAGAATAACACCT
>JAIKXO010000168.1 GCA_024684065.1 Lachnospiraceae bacterium | reverse complement strand
ACTTCCACCACGCTCCCCAATATTCGCAATCCGTGGGGCCCCCTCCCCACTTCTTGCTCATATTGTGGCGGGTCATAAAACCTTTCACCCACTGGCAAGCAAGCTTGCCGTGGGTTCAGGCTTTTGACCCTGATATCATATCATACGGCTGAAACACGTATCCCTGAAAACATAAGTAAAGGCGCGTACCCGGTATTTAAGGAAATGATCCGGCCTGTAGATCAGGCCGGATCGGCGCAGACTGAAGTTTGCGCCTGAGCACATGATCTGCCCGGCAGATCGGCGCAGTACGGGATACCCGCCTTCACTCTATGCCGGATCACAGGATAAAATCAACCTTTCTCTCATTCCTGCGATCGTAAATGATCTGCATTATTATCAGCATGACATAAAAATACGCCATAATATATACAGGGAAATAATATTTAAAATACGAAGCCGGTGCCAGGACAAACACGATAAAGAGATGCGCGATCAGCCCTCCCGTCACAAAAAAGGTATACCACCGCCTTCTGATAAGGGAATATAAACAGAGCAGGACCACGATCATTACCGGAATAAACAGATTATAGGACACGGTCTTTACCACGCTGAGCCCGAAGGAAAAAAGCTCTCTTAAGCCCGTTCCTGTATATTCTATGTGATAGGGAAGAGCCGCGTAGCAGAAAGCGCCCCATCTGGTCCTTATCAATACGTCAGCGTTATTGACAAACAGCCGTTTGCAGGCATCGGCATAGTTGAAAAAATCCTCCACGGACGCTTCCTCCCTGGTCCCGACAAAGCCGTCCGCATACAGGATGAGCACGTCCTCGTAATTGATATCCCCGTAATATTCATTTATCGCATCGATCGTCTCAACCGACAGGTATCTGTCTATTATCTCTATATCCTCTTTGTTTTTTTCGCGGTCGAGACCGTTTCTGAACATATTCGTGACCGTATACGCATAGAAGGGTTTCATCCTGTCATCAGCCTTTGCGGAAAGCTCCGATGCGGTAAGTCCGTTCTGCGGTATCGAAACCGCATACTGCACGATAAGCGCCGTTACGATAAGGGCCGCCGCATTTTTCCCATTCCGGAGCCCTGTATAGGCAAAAAGCATGAGGATTACCGAAATCACGGCAAAATAGATCCCCTCGGTCCTCCATTGGGTAAGGACAGCCGACAGGAATACAAGCCAGAGAATCTTTCTCCGGGATATGCCGGTCCCTCCTTCCAGCTTATCAAAAAGAAGAACCGTCATAAAATACAGGTAAACAAGAAAATATACCGGAAGCCTGTGGGCACTGGTAGTATATGCGAGCACGGGATATAAAAGAAAAAGAAGGTAAGAGGCGTAACCATAGCCTTTTCCGAGGAAAGTGCGTATCCTGAACGCAACATAACCGACCACTAAAAGCTCAATAACAAGCTTGATAAATATAGGCCCGTAAATATGCGGGATCAGCATGAATGACACGATGTAAAAATAAGTAGTTATATAATAGAACCAGGTATAATGCGTAAGCGTCAGGGCATTCTGGCAGATGAGAGTTTCATCGTTGCTGAGATATCCACCCCTTAACTTAAATACGGATATCAAAGCTGCAACTATGATATACGGGGCCGCGCACTTAATAACTCCTCTGAGCCTGTCCGCCCTTCTGTAAAGGGATATTTCGCGTTCGTCCCGTGCGCCTTCCGCCTTTAAATGCGAAACCTCTTTTTCCTTTTTTATAAAGAGCATCAGATACAATCCGTAGTAAAACGCAAAAAGAACGCAAAAAGTGATCACCTTGCATATCACATAATCAACCGGGTTCTCATCCGGCGCTGCCGTAAATATAAATCTGTCAGTATAAAAGGTCACCAGCAAATGAATGACCGCCGCTGCCGTCACTAATATTATTTTTTTATCTTTCATTTCCTTATCCGTACCATCACTCAAAAATAACGGTCTTTTGACCGGCAATCGTTATTATGTTATAGTATGATCATGTGTCATGTGCTTTTGACGCCCTGATCATCTTTGTAAGTATACTATAAATTACAAACTTTGTAACTAAGGATAGCAGGGCACACGTTATCGTTAAGAGGAGGAGCAAAATGAAGAAGATTCTGATAACAGGCTGTAACGGCCAGCTCGGACGCGCAATAAACAGCTTATATGAAAACGAAAAGGATTATGAGCTTATCAATACCGATTTCGGGATCGAGGGGATAAAAAGCTTAGACATCACAGATCTTTCCGAGGTCCTTGAAATAATGCGTGCCGAAAAGCCTTACGCGCTGATCAACTGTGCCGCAATGACTGCTGTGGACGCATGTGAAGTACAAAGAGACATGGCTATGAAAATAAATGCCATAGGTCCCAGGAACTTAAGCATAGCCACCGCCGAAACGGGAACAAAGCTTGTGCATGTATCTACCGATTACGTCTTTGCCGGTGACGGAAACAAACCGTATACCGAATTCGACCCGACGGGACCGAAATCGATGTACGGGGCGAGCAAGCTGGCAGGGGAAAATTTCGTAAAGGAATTTGCGGATAATTATTTTATCATACGTACCGCCTGGCTTTACGGGGATGGGAAAAATTTCGTAAAGACCATGCTCAGGCTTTCCGAGAGCCATGACGAGATAACGGTGGTCGATGACCAGATAGGTTCTCCGACCTCCGCGTCAGAGCTTGCAAAGGCGATAAAACACCTGCTGCCTACCGACAACTACGGATTATTCCACGGCACCTGTGAGGGAATATGCAGCTGGGCCGATTTCACAAAGGAAATATTCAGGCTTTCCGGAAAATCAACAAGAGTCATCCCCGTTACGAGCGAGGAATACAAGATTCTGAACCCCAAGTCGGCAGACCGCCCAAAATATTCCGTCCTCGAAAACTATATGTTTAAGCTTACCACGGACTTTGCGTTCGCTGACTGGAAGGATGCGATAAGAGATTACCTTTGCTGAATTTCTGTATCTCAAAAAAACAGTGAACAGCATCATCCAAACGCTGTTCACTGTTTTTATCTTTAAACAGGGTGATCATCCGGCCTTGTAAACCAGGCCTGAATCGGCATGGGCTTAAGTTTGCGCCGGGGCTCTAAACCCGATCCTTTCAGTTTTTCACTTACCTACCAGCTCAAGCCGGTTGATCGCCGAGAACATAGCCCTTACCGAAGCCCTTGTGATGTTGGAGCTTACGCCGACGCCATAGGTAACCCTTCCGTCGTCCGCAAAAAGCAGATGGATATAGGCTGCCGCCTGCGCATTCGCGCCTCCCTGCAAAGCATGTTCCTCATAATCCAATACCTTCACATTGATATCGAAGGTTTCCCTGAGTCCCCTTATCACAGCGTCGATAGGACCGTTTCCTACAGCTGTAAAGCTTCCTTCCACGCCGTTTAACGTATAACTCAGCACCACCGAAGTATCGAATTCCGAATCCAGGTAATCCGAGCGGTCGTCTATCCTTATCTTTCTGAAGTGAAGCGGTTCCTTCCTGTCTATATAGCTCTCCCTGAAGGCGTCCATGATCTGGTCAGGCGACACCTCTCCCTGTTTTTCCGAAATATCCTGGATAACCTTTGCAAACTCCTTGTGCATTCCCTTGGGAAGCTTGAAGCCGAAATAAGTATCCATGATAAAGGCGACCCCGCCTTTCCCTGACTGGGAATTTATACGTACTATCGGCTCGTACATCCTCCCTATGTCAGAGGGGTCTATCGGAAGATAAGGAACCGCCCAGATCTGGGAATCCCTTTCCTTCATGGCCTTTACCCCCTTATTGATCGCATCCTGATGGGAACCCGAAAAGGCTGTGAACACAAGCTTTCCGGCATAGGGATGCCTGTCGTCTATCGGCATCTTGATAAGCCGCTCATAGGCTTCGATTATCTCATTGATATTCTCAATATTGAGATTGGGATCCACCCCCTGGGAGAACATATTATAGGCTATGTTGAGGATGTCCACATTACCCGTACGCTCTCCGTTGCCGAAAAGCGTTCCCTCAACCCTTTCGGCACCTGCAAGCATGGCAAGTTCGGTCGCGGCGATCCCGGTTCCCCTGTCATTATGCGGATGGACGCTTAAGATAATGCTCTCCCTGTTTTCGAAATGCTTATTCATCCACTCGATCTGATCGGCATATACATTGGGAGTATTAAGCTCAACCGTAGCGGGAAGGTTTATGATGACAGGCCTGTCTTTAGTCGCTCCCCACTCCCTCTGGACCGCGGTACATATTTCAAGCGCAAAATCGACCTCGGTACCGGTAAAGCTTTCGGGACTGTACTCAAGCCTGATATTTCCGGGGAAGTCCTTTTCTCTCTCCCTGACCCACCTGGTCCCGTTTATTGCGATGCCTATTATGCCTTCTTTTTCCATATTGAAGACCACATCCCTCTGGAGTGTGGAAGTGGAATTATAGATGTGGACTATAACATTCTTTATGCCCTCTATTGCCTCAAAGGTTCTCTCTATCTGCTCCTCCCTGCACTGGGTCAGGACCTGGACCCATACGTCGTCGGGGATCAGCTTTCTGTCCACAAGCTGACGCAGGAAATCGTATTCGATCTGGGAAGCCGCCGGAAAGCCTATCTCTATTTCCTTAAATCCCAGTTTTAACAGGAGCTCGAAAAACTCTATCTTTTCCTCTACTATCATTGGATCGATCAGAGCCTGGTTACCGTCCCGAAGGTCAACGCTAACCCACGCGGGAGCTTTTTCTATCTCCCTGTCAGGCCATTCCCTCCCGGGAAGTGATATAACAGGATTTTTTCTGTACCTTCTGTAGTTCAGCATTTTTTCATTTCTCCTCTTGTTAAGATATTATGCCCTCCGATACAGGACATTTGGGTCTTGGCAATCCACATAACTATACCCCTTTGCAAAAAAAAAAGCAATAAGCCGAAGGCTCAGCTTCGGCTTATTACTTTTCATCATTCTCCCAATCCGCTTTCTACGGCTTCGATCACACCTTCAAGGGCTTCGTCCTCGTCATCTCCCTCAACTATAAACTCTACCTCATCTCCGCATTTCACGCAGGCGCCCAACACGCTCAATACGCTTTTTGCATTTGCCGTACCGTCTTTATAATTAAACGTGACATGTGACTTATACTGCATCGCCCTTTTACAGAGAATGCCTGCAGGCCTTAAGTGCAGTCCTGTCGGATTCTTGATGACGATTTTCTGACTGACCATAATTTCAACCAGCCTTTCTTTCAACTATACATTATCCTATCGTAAGCAAATCTGTGAAACCTTTTTACGATAAGTGCCATATTCAACATTAATTGAAATACAGACTTAAACAGTATATCATTTTATATGCAGAATCACAAGTAAATTGATGATTTTTACGAATTTTTTATAGATTTTTCACAATGAGAGGACAATTCACTATTGTTCGCCTTCCGTAATGGTCACTTCGGGAGTTTCAACCGGCTGTTCTTCAATATCCTGCGTGATCTCGTTATTTATATCCGGAAGAACCGTTTCCTGCGGTTCGGCGGAATTATCCTCAATAAACATCTCGCCCCCGGGTATGCTGGCGGATATCGGATTCAGGATGAAATCAATATACACCGGTTCAACCACGCTTACTCCGCTTGGAAGGTTGAGCTGAACCTGCCCGCTGTAGGAGCCGTGAAGCGACACTCCCTGAGCTATCAGCTCAGGCGGGATGGCCGAAGTGGCATTGACGGATCCCGTCACCGTATTCCCGTCGACCTGGCTTACCTTATCTGAAAGGCCGTATACTGTCGCGGTCCTGTATCCGCCCATATCCGCAAATATTGCCGAATATCCCTCGGGAACATTGGTAATGCTTATATTTACCGAAGGAATGTTTATTTCTCGGCTTGCATTATTCCCGATATAGACCGTTACAGTGACAACTCCGTCATAGTCCGGATCCGCGAATATAACTCCTTCAGGCAGATACCTGTCCATGTCTATCTGCATGACGGCGTTTCCGGCCGCTCCGGCAACGGAGATCACATCATCCGGGATCGTAAGGAATTCCATCTTATTGAATTCATCTCCGCTTCCGGCTACCTGCACGACCTCAGGGACAATACTTACAGCCCCCGTCGTCTGATAGCCCTCAGCCGGAAGTCCGGTAATATGGCCATAATTTATCGTTACCGTTTTGGTCTCCAGTATCTTTACGTCGACATGAACCTCTGAAACGCTGAGATCGAGCATGCCGTCCGGAATGATATCCCAGTCTTCATCATACAGATTTATCTTTGCGCTTGTGGACACGTCGCTCTTCAGTCCGGATACATCCACTATAGCCCTTGCATATGCTATCCTGTCGACTATCGATGCCGGTCCCGAGACCGTCATGATATTTACGGAAGGAACAGCATCACCTGCAACATATCCTTCCTCGGGTTTTCCGGAAGCATCAACGGATATCCTTAACCTCTTAGTCCCCATATCCTCTATCTCAACCCGGACATTCCTTGTGACCGGGGTAAGGGATTCGATCCTGTCCGAAAATCTGGTTGAGCGGACCTCAATGGGTATCGTATTGGATGCGGATATCTCCCTCATATCGGCAGCCGCCCTGATATAGTCCCTGCTCATGTCCTCTATAATGGAACGCTTAGCATGCACTATCACGGAAATAGTATCGGTATTGTCAAGGATCTCAAAGGTTTTTCCCTGGCTTATTATCTCTTCCGTATTAATAACCTCGACCGGTATGCCCGAATAGGTTCTCGTGATCATCGGGTCATCGGTATTTACCACTATCATCCATAAGATGAAGGCTGCAAGCAGAGAGATTATCTTCAGGCCGAGATTATTTGTCAGACGGTTCTTCATTCTTCGACCTGCCTTTCCATCTTATGAACTTTCTTTCCTCGATAACCTTATTCTGCAAAACTTCAAGTCTCTTCTTAAGATCCTCCGCGCTCAGGTTTCTTTGAAGCTCTCCGTTAAACGCCACGGATACTCTTCCGGTTTCTTCGGAAACTATTATAGTAAGCGAATCGGTGGCCTCTGAAATGCCGACGCCCGCCCTGTGCCTCGTTCCAAGCTCCTTCGAAAGTTCCATGTTGTCCGAGAGCGGAAGGTAACAGGTGGCGGATGTGATCCTGTTTCCACGGATGATCACCGCTCCGTCATGAAGAGGAGTATTGTGTTCAAAAATATTGATAAGAAGCTGGCTGGAGACAACGGAATCGATCACTATCCCCGTCCTCTCATACTCCGCGAGGCTGTCGCTGTTTTCAATGACTATGAGCGCGCCTGTCCTCTCACGCCCCATGACAAAGCTTGCCCTTACTACCTCAGCTATCGTGTTATCGCTGAAGAGCTCTCCGGTCACTCTCGTATTGTCAAAACTGAACAGGGAAGAAAAAAAATTGGATCGTCCTATCTGCTCAAGCGCACGTCGTAACTCAGGCTGAAAAACGATCACAGCGGCAACAAGTGCCACGGAAAAGAAATTCCTGGCTATCCAGAGGATAGTCGTCATGTTAAGAAGAGCCGCAATGAAAACAAAGATAAAAATGATTAACAGCCCTCTCATTAATGACCATGCTCTTGTATTTTTGATCCATACGAGAACATGGTATAAAAGGAAGGCTATTACTAAGATCTCTACTATATCTGTCCACATTATCCTGGGAATGGATATCCAGCTGAAATATCTTCCCAGGTATGATGAAATACGGTCAACAATCTGTGCCATTAAGCTTCGTTTACTCTCTGTTTATCCTTTTTACCTTATGCTGGGGCGTATCAAGCGTAACCTTTGGAATTGCCTTGACATAATAATAATATTCATCATCCTGAAACTGGACATTTTCTGTCCGTCCGTAATCCACATTGAAAGCAAAAAATTCGATAATGATCCCGATAATAACGCCAAGGATAATTCCCAGAATAGCAAACCCTACTGATATCTCAGCATCGAATGAAAGGCTTCCGACAAGCAGCACTATGAGCTCAACTATAGATCCCAGGCCGATGGCTATCTTCCAGCAATAAGGTAATGAAAGCCTGCTGATCAGAAATACCAGGATCGTAGTAACCGCTAAAGCCAGAGCCATAAGAAACATGGTATCGTTCTTAAGCATCCCGTCTATGACGTATTTAAACCCGTTGAGCCTGCTCTCGGCATCGACAGCGACGCTTGCCAGCTGATCCGCGTTTAGCTTCACATACTCCATGACATAGTATGCCACTACCCCGCAGACCACGGATACGCACGAAAGAGGCGAACCTAAAAGACCTAACGCGATAGGAATGATATACGGCAGGTTAAATGAAAACAGCAAAGGAGTGAGCACTACAGCCGCACTGTCTGTCGGTGAAAACCTGAAATATACTATAAACATCAGTATAAAAACGCACAGCACGACCACCGCGCATTCCAGTGACAGTTCATAAACATGGGCAACGATCATGCCTCCCATTAAAAGCACCGTCGCATTGAGAGGCAGGAATGATCCCAAAAGCGCTACAATAAGCGCAATGGCAGGATTTTTAAGCCTCGACATATAGCCTATGTTCCCGTTTATCATGAGGACTGAAATGAGCACGAGGATAAATTTCAGGACCGACAGTATATAGCTTTCATAACGTGCATATATTCTTATTATCTGGCTTTTTACCATCAATAAGGTTTCCATACGGGTTACTCTTTCCTTACAAAAATCTACGGCACAAAATACAGGGACCGGATCCCCGTACTTTACTGCCTTTATTCATTGGAATACATTGAATACAATTCGTTTAACAGCTTTATATAAGTATCCAGATGTTTTTTTACCTTATAATATCTGTATGCGTAGATAAAATAAGTCACAACAACATAAATGGCTATAAAGACTCCGAATTTTACAGCCAGATCCTTAAAGTATTCAAGTATATCCATTTTATAAAAGTCAGTCAGAAATGTGCTGAAGTCATAGAGCACATTCAAGACAACAATTATAACAAAGCCGATTATCCCATAAATTGCCGATTTCCATAGCTGGAAACTGAGATAATCGCCTCTGAAATACTCATTTATAGAAATATCACGCTTTCCGGCTCCCTTCTCATAGCCGGCCATATGCGTCATAAGCCTTATTCTTTGTTCATTTAACATTTCTTATTTGTCAAGGAACCTCATCCTTGCACTGTCTTTCTTCTTGGGAACCGGTGTATTGGCTTCCTTCTTGGGGAGAAGACCGTTTAAGGAATTAAGGGTGTTTGCCTTGCACTTTTCACAGAATCTTCCGGTAGCGATCGGAGTACCGCAATTCTCGCACAGTATTCCCGCAGCCGTAGGCTCGGAAAAAACAAGCCTTTCCTCTCTGACCCACTGCCTGATCTGGTTCTCTTCAACCTCGCACTCCTTTGCAACTTCCTTTACGGACGCGCCGCCGTGCTCATTGATATAATCCTTTACCTTCTGAAAGACTTCTTCAAGCTCCTGACGGCATTTCGGACAGATCGGCTGACCGGTCACATAGTTAAAGATATTCCCGCACCTCTTACAGTTTCTAACGTTCATTTGTTTCCTCCTTTTCAAAGCAATCGCTTTTTTCTTTGGGACCGGAAACAGAGGCTTTTACATGTTTCCGGCAATAACGGACCTACATCCGTAAATCCTTTTCCGTTCCCGCTTTTCTGAGTTTCAGAACCTGTTACAGCGTACTGGCTTTACTTAGAACAATAAAATAGACCCCTTCGACTCCGTTTTCCTTAAGACATGCGGCGGCCGAGTCGATAGTGCTGCCGGTGGTATAGATATCGTCAATCAATATGACTGTTTTTAATGATACATCATTTCTGCCTATTTTGAAAGCCCTTTTCATATTATTTTCCCTTTGTCTGCCATCAAGGTTCTTCTGGGGCTTTGTATTCTTTTCCCTGAGAAGAAGATCGTCTGCCAAAGGGATGGAAAGCCTTTTTGAAAGCTCCGAGGCTATGAGTCCTGCCTGATTGTATCCCCTCTTTCTCAGCCGCTTCTTATGAAGCGGTATCGGAACTAACGCATCCGGATCGATCTCTTTGATAAGCCTCCCGAACCGCTTTATTATCTCCTCCGAATAAAATGAGGCGTATTCCTGCCTTCCATTATATTTGAAACCGTAAATACTCAGGCTGAGCACATCGTCATAAATGAAAACCGCCCTCCCATATTCAAATGAATGTTTCCGCAAAAGGCAGTCAGGACAGTATTCCGACGAGGACTCCATTAACGGGGCGCCGCATTTAAGGCAATAGGGTTCCCTTACATAGTTTAATACTCCCTCGCAATCGTAACAGATACGCCTGCCTTTAGGAACCACGATATCCCCGCAGACCGGGCATCTCCTTGGGTAGAGCGCATCTGTGAATCCCTCCGCTATTCTTTTTAAAATGTTGATGGTACTTATAACATCCTCCCGTCGGTTGTTTAAAAGCAGTAATTTCGATCTGCCTCAGCGGATCGGTGCAGTAAGGTAATGATTCGGCCTTAGCAGATCGGTGCAATAAGCTCTTTGAGCCTGCAATCGAGCCCCGTATAGCGATGGTGTTTATCCGCATTATCTATCATCTGCTCTATCCGCTGCCTGCTGCCTATAAGAACCACGCATTTCATGGCCCTTGTCACTCCCGTATATAAAAGATTCCGGTAGAAGAGGAGCATCGGTCCGTTAAAAAGCGGCATCACCACTGCGGGATATTCGCTCCCCTGCGATTTATGAACTGTAACCGCGTAAGCAAGCGAAAGCTCATCAAGCTCGCCATAGGGATACCTGACAAGCCTTGATCCGTCATACTCTACCGTGACGGTTTCGGAAAAGTCGCTGATTTCCTTAACTATCCCCATATCACCGTTAAAAATCCCGGTTCCGCTGTCAACAACGATCCCATTTCTGCTTTTTACCTCCCATGCGAGCTGATAGTTATTCTTAAGCTGCATCACCTTATCACCCTCGCGGAATATGACCCCGGACCCGGTCTCCTTTTCCTTTTTACCGTCCCCGGGAGGGTTCAGGTACCTCTGAAGCACAGGATTTAAAGACTCAACTCCCAGGGCCCCTTTCTTCATGGGCGTAAGCACCTGGACGTCAAATGGAGATGCATTTATATACCTTGGCAGCTTGTCCCTGACAAGAATAACTATGTTATTTAAAATCTGACTGATATCATTTCTCTCAAGGAAGAAAAAATCCCTGCTCTTATTGTCTAAGCTGATATGCTCGCCGTTGTTTATCTTATGCGCATTTACAATAATATCGCTTTCTCCGGCCTGCCTGAAGATCTTTTTAAGAATAACCGTAGACCCGGAAAATGTTCCAGAGCTGATTATATCATTAAGCACCGCTCCCGGCCCGACGCTGGGGAGCTGATCCGTATCCCCTACAAGTATCAGCCTTGTTCCCGGAAGCAGCGCCTTTAACAACGAAGAAAATAATGATATGTCCACCATCGACATCTCATCCACGATTACCAGATCGGCTTCCAGTGGTTCATCCTCGTTTTTCCCGTAATAAAAACCCTGGCCCCCGCTGTTTGGAGTAAGATGCAAAAGCCTCTGTATAGTCCCGGCTTCATAGCCAGTAGCCTCACTCATCCTCTTTGCGGCTCTTCCGGTAGGAGCGCATAACAGGATGTCATTGCCCATGTCTATAAAGTACTTCAGGATCATGTTGATTATCGTGGTCTTTCCGGTCCCGGGCCCGCCGGTTATGACGGTGACTCCGTTCATCACGGCCTTTATAACGGCTGTCCGCTGAATATCATCAAGAACTATCTTCTCTCTTTTTTCAAGGCATCTTATCCTTCCCTCTATCATGTCCTCATCCGTCTCACAGGCCACGTTAAGGTCAAAAAGCCTTTTCGCGCATAAAAGCTCCAGGAAGTAAAAATGGCCGTCATAGACGCAGATCTCATCATTCTGCTCCCTGATCACTGCCTTTTTATCGATCGCCAGGTTCTTTATCTGGATCCAGACAGTCTCCCTGTCTGCCTGAAGTAAATCCGAAGCCCTGTCGATCAGAAGATCCTTTGGCAGATAGCAGTACCCTTCCGAAAGGGCCTCCCTTAAAACATAGAGGGTGCCGCATCTGATCCTCTGGTCCGAATCGGGTATGACACCGATCTTTTGCGCTATCTCATCCGCAGTCTTAAATCCTACCCCTTCGATATCCTCGGCCAGCCTGTAAGGATTTTCGGAAAGGATACTGTATACGCCTTCACCGTATCTTTTGTACACCTTTGTGGAAAGCGCGTCGCTAAGCCCGTACTTCTGAAGGAAGATCATGGCCCTCCTGAGATCCTGCTTTTCCACTATCTGAACGGCGATATCCCTGGCTTTCTTAAGGCTTATTCCCTTTATCTCAGCCAGCCTTTCAGGCTCCTCCTCGATGATCCTGAAGGTATCCTCTTTAAACCTGTCGACTATTTTTGCGGCAAGCTTAGGCCCGACTCCCTTTACAGCCCCCGAACCGAGATACCTGATAAACGCCTCCTCGCCTTCGGGCGCCTTCGCCTCATAGGTCCTCACAAGGAACTGCTCTCCGTAGATCTGATGCTCGGTATACTCTCCGCTGAGCTTAACCGACTCCCCTTCGTTTATAACACGAACAGAACCGACGCAGACAATTTCTTCCCCTGATGAAGAAGGGTATTGTCCGTCCGGTTTTGAGCGCACCCCATCCACATCAGGCGATCTTCCATCGTCTGTCAGTTCAAAAACCGTATATCCGTTTTCATCATTTCTGAAAATAATGTGGCTGACATAGCCGGAAATGATTTCCATAGAATAGTTAAGATCCCAGATTTCTCTTCATTTGCTCGTAGAGCATCTGCGCAAGACCGTTTTCCTGCTGATCCGCAGCCATTTTTGCATACTCGCCCGTAAGATTATCTTCATAATAATCCAGCATCTGCTTCGTGGCATTATCCTCGGACTGCGTAAGGTTTACGGACTTCTTCATCTCTTTGAATACCTGCTCGAAGAAATACGCCTCAAACTGCTTGCAGGCGTCCATCAGCTTCTTATCCCTCTCGGCAGCCTCCTCTTTTCCGGCTTCACCGGAAGCATCAGTACTCTCTGCCGTCTTTGCATCCAGAATATCCTTAAAACTGTTAAGCTTCTCTTCAAGCCCGGCTGCAGACGAATAGTCCGAAGCGTTATTTAAAACACTATTAAGATAATTGTTATTAATCGAATTGATATCCATACAAAAAAATTTTTGTCCTTTAAAAATTTTTTTGGGACCGAAAACATGTGTTTTTTACATGTTTTCGGCAATAAGGGATTTACCTTGGTAAATCCTGTCCTTATTAAAAATTTTTATCCTTATAAAAAATTTTGGGACCGAAAACATGTGTTTTTTACATGTTTTCGGCAATGTTATTAGAATAATTTTTTATCTCTTCAGCTCATTTGCTTCCTGCATCATGGTATCCGCTGTCTGGATGGCCTTGGAATTAAGCTCATAAGCCCTCTGCGCGACGATCAGGTTTACCATCTCATCCGCTACCTGGACATTACTGCCCTCCAGATAGCCCTGCCTGATCTCGCTCTTCTCAAGGTTCTGATTCGTAGCTTCATTGAGAGCGGGACCGGAAGCAGCCGTTACGCTGTAGAGGGAATCTCCCTCCTTATCAAGACCGGAAGGATTCTGGAACTGCCAGAGGCCGATCTGCATTCCGGGTATCCTCTGCATATTATTCTGCGCGTTCGGATACATGAGGTATCCGTCGGCATCGACTTCGATCCTTGTCGTAATATATGTATTGGGGATCCTGATCTCGCCGCCGTTCGAATTAAGGACGGGATTTCCGTCACTGGTCGTAAGGACCATCGTATTATTGCCTCCGACAGCAAACCTGAGGTCGCCGTTTCTGGTATAATACGTCTTACCGTCATTTCCGTGAACCCCGAACAGGCCCTTTCCGCCTATCGCAAAGGCGGTAGGACTCTCCGACTCCAGATATGCGCCCTGGGTAAACTGTGATACAATGGCAGAATTCCTTACACCAAGACCGACCTGGGCACCCACCGGCTTCTGATCTCCGTTGGCAGACGTAGTCTTTGTCTGGATCGTCTGATACAGAAGAGACTTGAATTCGTTGGTCTCGGTTTTGTATCCCACGGTATTTACATTGGCAAGATTGTTTGCGATAGTATCAACGTTGGTCTGCTGACCGATCATTCCTGTTGCCGCTGTCCAAAGTGTTCTTACCATATCATACCCCTTTCTGCATTAGCCCTGTACCCGTCCAAGCTGTTCAACGGCAATGCCGAGACTCTCATCATATGCCTGTATGATCTTCTGATTCGACTCATAGGCCCTCTGAAAGGCTATCAGATCCACCATTTCATGAACTGTCTGTACATTGGATGTCTCTATGTATCCCGAATAGATCTGGGCGTCGGTTTCGGCAAACTCCGCGCCGTCTACCGGCTGGAAATAGGTCTCGCCATATTTTTCAAGATAATCATAATCCGCAAAATCGACCACGTTTATCCGTGCAAGGACCGCGTTTCCGTTTGCCTGGGTTATGTTCCCCAGCCTGTCGATAGTGTAATCCTGAGTCGGATCAATAACTATATGGTTTCCGTTAACATCAAGGAGATAATCACCGTTCTTGTTAACCAGCTCTCCCTTAAGGTTCAGTGTAAAAGCACCGTCTCTTGTATATTTGGTAGACGTTTCCCCGGCTTTGTTGGTAAACTCCACGGTAAAAAAACCGTCTCCCGAGATCGCCAGGTCAAACTTATTCATCGTCTCATGGAACGGACCCTGGCTGTAATCGGTATAATTCTCCCCGATCTTGACTCCCATGTTCATATATCCGAGACGCCTTGCAATACCGGGCTCCGAGGTATCTTTTATCTTTAAAGCAAGCACATCGTGGAAAGCCTCGGCAGTAGTGCCTTCCTTTTTAAAACCGGTAGTAGTGGAATTCGCCAGGTTATTCGACATGGTATCCACTCTCCTCTGCTCATTGAGCATTCCCGTGCTCGCGATGTACAGACCCTTCAGCATAGATCGATCTCCTTATAATGAAAACCCGTTATTCCACATCCCCGTTATATTCGGCAAGGAATTCCACAAACTTTCCGGTGCCGATCGCCACGGCCGTCATGGGATCCTCTGCCGTAACGGTATTTATACCCGTCTTGTATGCTATGAGATCTTCAAGCCCTCTTAACAGCGACCCGCCGCCTGTCAGAACGATCCCTCTGTCGGCAATATCGGCCGCAAGCTCCGGAGGAGTCCTCTCAAGCACGCTGTGGATGGCTTCTACTATCTGGGAAGCGGTCTCCCTTAAAGCCTCCTCCGTATCCTCCGAAGATACCTTAACCGTTCTCGGAAGGCCGGTAACAAGGTTCCTTCCCTTAACCTCAAGATAATCAACCTCCGGGAGTTTATACGCGGTTCCGATCTTTATCTTGATTTCCTCCGCGGTACGCTCTCCGATAAGAAGATTATGCTTTTTTCTCATATATCTGACTATGGCTTCGTCAAAGTCATCTCCGGCAACCTTTATGGAAGTGCTTACCACCGTGCCGCCTAAGGAGATCACCGCTATATCCGAGGTTCCGCCCCCTATATCAACGATCATGTTTCCGCAGGGCTTTCCTATGTCTATCCCGGCTCCTATCGCGGCGGCGATGGGCTCCTCTATGATTGCTACCTCTCTTGCCCCCGCCTGATAGGTGGCATCCTCTACGGCCTTCTTTTCAACCTCGGTCACCCCGCTGGGCACGCAGACACTTATCCTTGGCTTTCTGAAGGTCTTTTTACCCATGGCCTTCTGCATGAAATACTTAAGCATCTTCTCGGTAACGGTATAATCCGAAATAACTCCCTGCCTGAGAGGCCTTACGGCAACGATGTTTCCGGGGGTCCTTCCAAGCATAAGCCTGGCTTCCTCTCCTATGGCCTTTATCTTGTTTGTATCCCTGTCAAAAGCCACAACACTGGGCTCTTTTAAAACAACTCCCTTTCCTCTTATATAAACGAGAATACTCGCTGTTCCCAGATCTATCCCTATATCCGTATAAAGCATTTAACTTCCCCCTTTGTGCTCCTCTTATCATCTATATTGATACATCGTCTGATTTTCGGTGATTTACATAAAATTCCAAAAACCATTATAATGCAACCGATAATCTTTGCAAAGAGGGATATTTAAAATATCATAGTTTTTTAATAAAGCTTATTATATAAAAGGAGCACCTTTCAGACATAGTTCCTTCCTGTCTGTTCAGTGCCTCCCTGCTTACAGAGTTTTCTCCTGAAAACCCCGGGACCTGAACCTGTGCAGTCCGCAAATTTCGTCAACAGCGGGTCTGCATCATAAATCCTGTCCCGTTTACTTCCCTGTCCACAATTTATATCGGCAGATATTTTTGATTACTTAACAGATTATTACGTTTTTTCGCGTATGGCTTATTATCCTTCTGCTGCAAGGCATTCCCGAAAGGCCGGTCACTTATCAAGCATCATTTTGACATAATGTCCTGTGTATGATCTTTCAGACTTTGCGACCTCCTCGGGAGTCCCTTTGGCGATAAGCGTCCCGCCTCCGTCGCCGCCTTCGGGGCCAAGGTCTATTATGTAGTCCGCGGTCTTTATCACATCCAGATTATGTTCTATCACAACCACAGTGTTCCCTCCGTCGGTAAGCCTCTGCAGGATATCGATAAGCTTGTGGATATCCGCAAAATGAAGGCCTGTCGTCGGCTCATCCAGGATATATATCGTCTTTCCCGTGCTTCTGCGGCACAGCTCCGTCGCAAGCTTTATCCTCTGAGCCTCTCCTCCCGAAAGAGTCGTTGAAGGCTGCCCGAGCTTGATATATGAAAGTCCCACATCATTAAGGGTCTTTATCTTGTCTCTTATCCTCGGGATATTCTCAAAATAAGGGAGAGCCTCCTCAACCGTCATATTAAGCACATCCGCGATATTTTTATCTTTATATCTGACTTCCAGGGTCTCCCTGTTATACCGTTTTCCATGGCAGACCTCGCAGGGTACGTAGACATCCGGAAGAAAATGCATTTCTATCTTGATAATACCGTCACCCGAGCAGGCCTCGCACCTGCCGCCCTTTACATTAAAGGAAAATCTGCCCTTGCTGTACCCTCTTGCTCTCGCTTCGGCCGTCTGTGCAAAAAGGTCCCTGATATCATCAAAGAGCCCCGTATAGGTGGCAGGATTCGACCTCGGTGTGCGTCCTATCGGAGACTGGTCTATATCTATCACTTTATCAAGATTTTCATAACCCGTGATGGATTTATGCTTTCCGGGGCTCGTTATCGCCCTGTTCAGCTTCCTCGCAAGGAATTTATATACTATCTCGTTTATAAGAGAGCTTTTCCCGGACCCGGAAACCCCGGTGACACAGGTAAACACCCCCAGGGGGATATCAACATCAAGATCCTTTAAATTGTTTTCCTTAGCTCCCCTTACTTTTAAGAAAGCCTTGGGTTTACGCCTTTTTTTGGGGATCGGGATGAAAAGCTTTCCGGAAAGATATTGTCCGGTAATGGAATCGGGATTATCCATTATATCCTTAACAGTACCCTGGGCGACAACCATACCGCCCTCCGCTCCTGCTCCGGGGCCTATGTCTATAAGGCAGTCGGCAGAGCGCATGGTATCTTCGTCATGCTCCACTACGATCAGGGAATTCCCCATATCCCTGAGATTCTTAAGGGCTCCCAGAAGCTTGTCGTTATCTCTCTGATGAAGACCGATGCTTGGCTCGTCAAGTATATATGCAACCCCAACAAGTCCTGAGCCTATCTGGGTAGCAAGCCTTATCCGCTGAGCTTCTCCTCCGGAAAGGGAAGCCGCGGCTCTTGAAAGGGTAAGGTAATCAAGCCCTACCTCCACCAGAAAGCCGAGACGCGAGCTTATTTCTTTAAGGATCTGCCGTCCTATAAGCCTCTGCTGTTCAGTGAGCCCGATATTGTCCATAAAACCCTTAAGTTCTTTTATGGCAAGAGTGGTAAGCTCATATATATTCCTTCCACCGACAGTTACGGAAAGGGCATCCTTCTTAAGCCTCATACCGTTGCATTCGCTGCAGGGAGTGATCTGCATAAAGGATTCGTATTCAGCCCTCATGGTTTCAGAAGCCGTCTCACGATACCGCCGCTCCACGTTTTTTACAAGCCCTTCAAAAGCGACATCATAAACGCCTTCTCCCCTCTGACCTCTGTAGCGGACCTTGACCTCTTTCCCGCCGGTTCCGTTTACAAGAACCTCTTTTATCTTATCGGGATAATCTTTAAAAGGCGTATCGAGATCAAAATCATATTCATCCATCAGAGCCTTTAACGTAGCATAGGTAAAGCTTCCCTTATCGGTACAGCTCTGCCAGCCTATGACCTTTATGGCGCCCTGTGAAATGCTTAAGGAAGTGTCGGGGATCATAAGGTCAATATCAAATTCCATCTTATACCCGAGCCCCGCACAGACAGGACAGGCTCCGAAAGGATTATTGAAGGAAAAGGTCCTCGGCTCTATCTCATCTATGCTTATGTTGCAGTCGGGACAGGCAAAATGTTCGGAAAACATCAGCGTTTCCCCGCCGATGATATCCGCATACGCCAGTCCGTTCGCAATATTAAGAGCCTGCTCAAGAGAATCCGTCAGTCTCTTCTCAAGCCCTTCCTTTACAACCAGCCTGTCCACCACTATTTCTATGTTATGCTTGTTGTTTTTTTCCAGAGTGATCTCATCTGAAAGCTCGTACATCTCTCCGTCGATCCGGACCCTTACGTACCCGCTTTTCAGGGCGCTTTCCAGCACCTTCTCATGCCTTCCCTTCCTGCCCCTTACGATAGGCGCAAGGAGCTGAAGCTTTGTTCCCTCCGGATAAGACATTATCCTGTCCACCATCTGGTCAACGGACTGCTTCACTATCTCCTTGCCGCAGTTCGGGCAGTGTGGGATACCGATCCTTGCAAAAAGGAGCCTGAAATAGTCATAGATCTCGGTAACAGTCCCGACCGTGGAACGTGGGTTTCTGTTGGTCGATTTCTGGTCTATGGAAATTGCCGGGGGAAGCCCTTCAATGCTGTCGACCTCCGGTTTGTCCATCTGCCCGAGGAACTGCCTGGCATACGAAGACAGAGACTCCATATACCGCCTCTGTCCTTCGGCATAGATAGTGTCAAAAGCCAGAGATGATTTTCCCGAGCCGCTCAAACCGGTAACAACCACCATTTCATTTCTGGGAATATCTAATGAGATATGCTTCAGGTTATTGACGTTTGCGCCCCTGATCTTTATATATTTTCTGAAATCTTTTTCTTCCGTATTCATATAAATCCCACTCATAGCAGAAGCCTGATATCTGAGTTTAACAAAGACTGCTTACTGTGCATACCGCACCTTAAAGGTATCCAGCAGATAGCTTTCGTCCGTCTGCGTATCTACGGCAAACAGCTTTATGTCCATTTCGCTCAGATACCGTCTCTGCACATTGACGGAGAACGCTTTAAGGGAAGGATCCTCATTCCTGTGCCTTAACGCGAGATAATCGGTCTCTACAATAGCTTCGTCCCCGATCTGTGCGTAAATATCGTAATCCCTTCCTTCTCCTCTCACATATCCGGTAAGGCTTACTATGCTCTCCCCTTCATTCACGTTAAGAAGGAGTCTTTTTCCATCCTCATCTTCCGAAAGCTTAACCCCCTTTACACCGGAGATGATGTACTCCGGTCCGCCGTCTGTTTTAAGCTCTGAAAGATCCCCGTCAAACGGAGCCTCATACAATGAATAGTTGCTGAGCGGTTCACCGCCGATGTCCTCAGGTGTCTGAAGGATCAGGTTTCCGACATACCGGTCCGAAAAGGCGGCCTGTTCCATCATTTCACCGCTTACGCTCCTCTCCGCCGTTTCAAAGATAACCATATCAGGGAAGAGAAGGTTGATATAATACTGAATATATTCAAAATTCTGCCTGTGCACAAAGTATACTTCCGAGAACCTGTTCTGGTAGAACTTGAGATAGGTTGCAAAATAACTGTCGGTAAAGATCAGAAGTATCCTGTTGTTTCCGCAGGTCT
This sequence comes from Lachnospiraceae bacterium, assembly GCA_024684065.1. The sequence goes on along the minus strand of JAIKXO010000168.1, from coordinate 6,184 downwards.
CATCGGTAAAGTGCGCATAAAACGTAGGAGTATAGCAATCGATCACCGGAAGCATGTAAGTCGTCATATTATTTGCGGTATCATTTTTCGGGACATAGATCGGAACCTCTTCATGGATAGGGAACCTCGCAATATCCAGGGTTTCCTGAAGCCTCATCTGCCTGTCGAAGCTCTCTTCCGAAAGGATAGGCACATCCTCATATTCCGACTGCACCTTCTCATCAATAAGCTTATGTCCTAAAAAAGCCCCGTCCTCATTCCAGTGGGTTGCATCATACAGCTTATTATAGACAACCTTTTCCTTTTTAGCCTCGGTAAGCTCCTCTATAGGTATAATATAATCTATGTCGGTTTCCTTAAGCTTTTCTTCGATATATCCCGGGACGGTCTTATTTTTCGTGTTTACATTCACGCTTTTAGGGAAAAATTCCGGATATATCGTTTTCTTATCGGGGCAGAGGTAATAAAGGAAATCAATATTCTTGCTCTTCAGATAGTCATTGGTCTGGGAAAGGAACTCCACAAAACCGTCGATCCACTTCTCGTTCGTATTCAGGCGCTGGTACGCGGTAATATATGACGGATCCTTATAATAGATATGTCCCTCCTCTCCATACATGAAAAGAGGATGGGTCATAACATGAAACAGCCTGTCGTTAAGATAAATATAGGCTGATACGACCTGCTCCCTGAAGCCTATACGGTCATCCACGTAATTTTCCAGCTCCTCGACATTAGACATCGTAAAATCGAGCCCCGGCCATTCAGTCAGAAGCTCGTTGTCTATTTCCGATATCTGTAAAGGTTCCCTGTTTATGAAAAGAGCGGGAACGATCAGCGCGGCCAGAAAAACCGCTATAAAGATGATATTTGATAGTTTTTCCTTCATGTTCTATGAAATACCCAAACCGCCATAAAAGCCCGTTTAAGGTCACAATTGTCAAAATCTGAAATAAATGAACGGATTATATGTACTGTTCACCACAAACATTAACGAAACCAGAAGCAGGATAATAAGTAGAATCCTCTTTGTCAGGATTCCGGCGCCCGTTACTGAAAAACCCGCCATGCGCCCTCTTATATTTTCGGGAAGGACCTCTCTCCAGGGGATCGCGGCAAGGATCGCGGCCGCCATAATGAATATCATCCTGTTATCAAGATAAAACCTTAATGAAAAGCCCACAAAGCTCTCCCCGTCAAGCCCGAACATGGCACCTATATATGAAAGCGCCGGCTCCAGCTCTTCAAGCTTGAAGAGAACCCATCCAAGCACTACCACAAGCATTGTATACATCCATCCGAAAACTTTCGGAAGCTTGAATCCCGGCGCCTTATTCCCGATGATCCTTTCAATGATCTGGAAAAGGCCATGCCACAGTCCCCATATAAGAAATCCCCAGGCCGCCCCGTGCCAGATACCCGTAGCTATGAAAACGATAAGAAGGTGCAGGTAGACATTTCCCCTCCTGTTCCCTCCCAGAGGAATATAAAGATAATCCCTGAACCAGGTCGAAAGAGAGATGTGCCATCTTCTCCAGAATTCCCTGACCGACTTTGAGATATAGGGATAATTGAAGTTTTCCATAAACTTAAAGCCGAAGATCCTTCCAAGGCCTATCGCCATATCCGAATAACCGGAAAAATCATAATATATCTGAAGCGTATAGCAGATCGCTCCAAACCAGGCGATCGGCACTCCAAGGTACTGAACATCGGCCGTAAATATCTTATCCGCGACCTCCCCGATGGAATTGGCTAAGATCGCTTTTTTCGCAAGCCCGACGATAAACCTCTCAATTCCTCCCGCAAAAGAGGTTAAGTCTGTCCTTCTGTTTGCGGCGGGAAGCCTGTCCTTTATATCAGTGTACCTGACGATGGGACCTGCTATCAGCTGGGGAAACATGGAAATGTAAAGGGCCAGGTTCAGGGGATTTTTCTGGACGAGAGATCCCTCTTCGGAAGGCTCTTTTGTGCTTCTGTATACATCTATCACATAGGACATCCCCTGGAAGGTATAAAAGGAAATACCGATCGGGAGGACTATCTCGGGTATGAAGAAATCCTTTCCCGAGATATCATGTATCGTCGTAAGGACAAAGGTGTAATATTTGAAATAAAAAAGAATGCCAAGATTATAAAGGACCGATATAACAAGAACAGCCTTTGCGGCTTTATTTGAAGAGGAAAGAACCTCTTTGTCATCCGAACCTCCGTGTTCACCGGATGTGGCTGCAGGGTTCCGCAAAGACCCGAACCGGTCGATAAGAAGACCGAAGATATAATTTCCGGCGATCGATGCAAGCATGATAAAGATATAATCCGGTCCTCCCCATGCATAGAAAAACAAGCTTCCAAGCACAAGAAACAGGTTTGAAAGCTTTCGGGGAAGGATATAATAACCTATTATCATAACAGGCAGGAAAAAGCACAGAAATATTACGGAACTAAATACCATATCCCATCTCCGTTTCCATTGCCTTTAATCTTTCGGGGGTCCACCTTACGACCTTTGTATTTTTATGTTTGGGAGCCCTCTTCATAAGCCCCTTTATCTGTTCAAGATACTGAAGGGTGACCTTTGAGGAAAGCTTTGACTCTCCGGCAGGCCTCGCCTGGAACTTATACGGGATCTCTATGACCCTTGTATAGTTTCCCATAGCCAGCACTTCAACGAGGATCTTCCACCCTATGGGCTCTAAGTCTGCCCCCTCTATGATCTCTCTCCTGAACATGAAAAGCCCGCTCGTAGGATCTGAGATCTTCTTAAGACAGGGAAGGAATATCTTTCCGATATATCTTGCAACTCCCGACACCAGCTTCCGGTAAGGCCCAAGCCCTCCGTCCGAACCGCCGGGTATAAACCTGCTCGGAATACACACCTCCGCATCACGGAGAAGAGCGACATACATAGACCTTAAGATCCTTGGCGGGTGTTGGAGATCGGCGTCCATAACGGCGATAAAATCTCCTTCCGCAAGAGAGAACCCCTCTAAAACCGCAGTGGCAAGGCCTGTTTCTCCCTCTCTGTGCCGAAGTCTTATCATATCGCCCATTTCATCTATGATATCGCGGATCTTATCGGGTGTCTCATCGTTTGAATCATCCACAAAAATGATCTCATACGGGATCCCTTTCAGCGCATAATCTATCTGGTTTACAAGATTGCCCACATTTTCCGCTTCATTAAAAGTGGGAACCACGATTGAAATCGTCTTCATCCTTACTCCATACCCCCCATGGCATTCCCCTGCCTCAGCTTTCGTTCAGGCTTTCTTTGAGCCTCAGCATCTCATCCCTGAGCATCGCCGCAGTCTCGAAATCCAGCTCCGCCGCAGCCTTTCGCATCTTATCCTCGATCTTTTTAATAAGCTTTTCAAGTTCCTTTCTGTCCATGGACTCAGGATCCTTTTTAAGCTTTAAGTCTTCCTTCGCTATTTCCTTAGTTATGCTTATTAAGTCTCTGACGGCCTTTTTTATGGTAGTGGGGGTGATCCCATGCTCCTCGTTATAGGCCTGCTGGAGCTTGCGTCTCCGTTTTGTTTCAGAGATAGCCCTGTCCATTGAATCGGTCATGCTGTCGGCATACATGACGACATGGCCCTCGGAATTTCTGGCCGCCCTTCCGATAGTCTGGATGAGCGAAGTCTCTGAACGTAAGAACCCCTCCTTATCCGCATCCAGAATGGCAACAAGGGAAACCTCCGGTATGTCAAGGCCTTCCCTTAACAGGTTGATGCCGACCAAAACATCGAACACGTCAAGGCGCATGTCCCTGATGATCTCCGACCTTTCAAGGGTATCAATGTCAGAATGCAGGTACTTTACCCTGATCCCGGCTTCCTTGAGGTAATCCGTGAGATCCTCCGCCATACGCTTAGTAAGTGTTGTCACAAGGACCTTGCCCTTGTTCTTTACGGTCTTTCTTATTTCGGAAATAAGGTCATCGATCTGACCCTCCGTAGGACGTACGGAAACCTCCGGATCAAGGAGGCCTGTCGGCCTGATTATCTGCTCGGCCCTTAAAAGCTCATGCTCCTCCTCGTACTTTGCGGGGGTGGCCGAAACAAACATCATCTGATCTATTTTACTCTCAAACTCTGTAAAGTTCAAGGGTCTGTTGTCAAGGGCAGAGGGCAGCCTGAAGCCGAAATCCACAAGCGTGGTCTTCCTGGAACGGTCCCCTGCATACATACCCCCTATCTGCGGAATGGTCATATGGGACTCGTCAACGATTATGAGATAATCATCCGGAAAATAGTTCATAAGGGTATAGGGAGTCGCTCCCGGAGGATTGCCGTACATGTGCCTGGAATAATTCTCTATTCCAGAGCAGAACCCTGTTTCCCTGAGCATCTCGACATCATATCTTGTGCGCTCCGCTATCCTCTGGGCTTCCAGAAGCCTGCCTTCATCCTCGAAATATTTGATCCGCTCCTTAAGCTCAGCCTCTATGGTCTTTATCGCCATTTCGATCTTTTCCGGAGGTATCACATAATGAGAGGCGGGAAATACCGCAAAATGTGTCATCGCAGCCTTGACAGATCCTGTCAGGGGATCTATCTGGACTATCCTGTCTATCTCGTCCCCGAAGAACTCTATCCTGACCGCGGTCTCCGCATCCCAGGCGGGAAAAACGTCGATCGTATCGCCCCTGACCCTGAATTTGCCCCGTCCGAAATCCATCTGATTGCGTTCATAGTTTATGCCGATAAGCTCTTTTATTACCTCATCCCTGTCCTTTGTCATCCCCGGTCTTAAGGAAACGATCATGTTGATGTAGTCGGAGGGGCTTCCAATTCCATATATACACGATACGCTCGCGACTACGATCACGTCCCTTCGCTCCGAAAGAGAAGCGGTCGCGGAAAGCCTGAGCCTGTCTATCTCGTCATTAACATCCGAATCCTTTTCAATATAGGTATCCGTGGAAGGGACATAGGCCTCCGGCTGGTAATAATCATAGTAGGACACAAAATACTCAACCGCGTTTTCCGGGAAATACTCTTTCATTTCTCCATACAGCTGTCCGGCGAGTGTTTTGTTATGACTGATGATCAGTGTCGGTTTGTTCAGAGCGGCTATCACGTTAGCCATCGTGAAGGTCTTACCTGATCCCGTAACGCCAAGTAAGGTTTCAAACTGGTTACCCTGTTTGAAACCTTCTACTAATTCTTTTATTGCCTGCGGCTGATCGCCTGTAGGCTGATATTCTGAATGTAATTTGAATTCCATAAATCCTAAAAAAGCCCGAGAAGTCAACAAAAATCAAAAATGGTACACTTCGATAGTATACCATTTCCGAGTGTCTCTGTCTATAATTTGAAGAACATTTGTTCGTGTCTTTTTAGATGCTTTTTTATTCATTTTTGTCTATTCAAACTATGTATCCGTGGTCTGTTTGATTCTGTTGCAAGTCCTATTAAACAGCTTCATGGATCTCCATTCTATACACGTTATTGCATTTTCTATACTCCATTCAAACGGCAAAAGCTCGACGGGATCATCTGTCACCGGAATATTGGCGTGACCATCTTCGCTATATGACTCATATTCCCTGAATATCTGCAGCGAGAAGGCCTCCATGTTTTCATTGATCCACCTGTACATTTGCGGAAAATCTTTTTCAGCTCTCTTATAGTATATGTCCGGCATATCATTATCTCTGTTGTATCTTCCTTTACCGTCATGAAATCTGCTTCCATTAAATCCAACGGGTGCAGGCATCAGATTGGCAAGGCAGTGATGATAATCCGCCAGTTTATCAAGTTTTCTCCTGATATCTTCATATCCGTCAAATATCTCATCAAGATTTTCCAATGCATACTCCTCATCTGCCCGGCGTTCTCTCGACATACCTCTTATGAACCTGCTCAAAAATGACCAGCAGTTAAAGATCGTATCGCTGCCTCCTATCGCAAAAGGATCAATCCCGTAGAGTGTTTCAAAATACTCTGCCGTTCTTGACTTTCCACAGTACTTATGCTCTGTCTCATCATATCTCTGATATATGCAGTCGGGATGTCTTCTATTATCATTTAACCGATATTCCAACAATCCTTCGATACCGTTTCTCTGTACCCGAGGATTCTCAGGTACGAGCTCATTTCTCCTGCATATAAGCAGTTCATCTTTATTCCTTATTAACAATTCATCATCAAATCTCATACCGCTTTCAGCAGATACA
>JAIKXO010000162.1 GCA_024684065.1 Lachnospiraceae bacterium | reverse complement strand
ATTCATCATAGCAGGAAGGCAGGGCTTCGTTCTCCGTAATCCAGTGCTTGGCCCAGATATCAAACAGCTTATTCATCCAGCCGGGCCCGCCCTTCGGAGAAGAATAAAGCTTTATATGCGGCTCGCTTAAAACATTAATTTTAGGCTCCTCCATCTTGGAAAGCCGTCTGAAAACGGTGTCATAATGTAAGAAATAGGATATGGCCTCCGTCTCAGGATAATCATAATCCGAAGCTTCAAAACCGTCAAGAAGAGTATCCTTCTTAAGAAGCGTCGTATCCATGGAGGTAACCTCCCACCCCCATCTCCTGTAGAAATCCACGGGATCATAGATCATCTCAGATGATCCGGCCGCATGCTCTCCATAGCCATCCAAAAGCACGATATCCGGCTTATCCAACATAACGCTCTGGTAAAGCGTTAAAAGAAGCGGGCTTTCAACCATGACCCTGTCCTTCATAAGCCAGTAATAATCATATTTCTTTTCTATTCCATAGCCTGAGAAGAACAGCTCGGCCTTTTTGGCGCTTCCCATCTCTGAGGGAAGGCGGAGATAGTGAAGGAAATCATAGCCTTTGTCTGTATAGCTCTTTACAACCTTTTCCGTTTCGTTATCCCTACTGGAGTCATAATAATAAACGCTTAAAGAACAGGCTTTATATATCTCACAGCAGTTTTTGAGCACATCCTCCACAACCTCAGGATGGCCGTAGGTTGGCACTCCGATTACAATATAGTTCATCTCTTTATTATCCATTACTCCAGACTTCCGGCTGTATTATACTCATTAACTAAATGGCATACCGTTTCATTAATGAGTATAACTATCTGTTTCAAAACAGAGCACTATCTTATAAACCACTACCACTCTTCTTTATACCCTTCCGACTCTTCCTGTACTATTTCAAGGATCTGCCTTGCGGACAGTTTCTCGCGGTACTCCTTTTTTGAAAAGATCTCCATGCTTTCCGGAGTACGCTCCGCCCGTTTTTCAAAGGAGACGGCGTCAAAATCACGGCCGAGCCATTCGTAGTCCTCTTCGTTTATCGTATCGGGATCAAAGAAATTCCCGCAATATCTGAAGGAATGCCAGTTCCTCATCCTGTAGCTGCCCATATGTCGCAGGCAGGTATAGGTACCATAGGTCTCAAATTCGGAAAAACTCGGGTATTTCAGCCTGTCACGTCCAATCACACGAAGTATCTTCTCATAATACTTCTCTCCCTCCAGAGTACCGTTTACCTCAATGCCCTCGATCATCTCAATCATATATTCCTTTTTAAATAACATATGTTCTGAAATAAAGGATTTTGGAATGCATTTCCTCATTCCCGGAAAAAGCTTTTCAAGTGTCGTGAAATAATACTCACAATACTCCTGCTTCAGGTCAAAGAGCGGGGCCTCCTGTTCTGCATAGCTGTCTTCGGGGCCTTCTTTCACAAACATAGAGAACCCTTTACAGGGAATCGTATCTCCGTCCCAGGTCATGTAATATCCATCATCGCAGAGATATGAATAACTCATTTTCAGAAACTGCTGATAGTACCAGCCGCTCATGCCCCTCGGAACCTCGTCGGCTCCGGTAAGCTCCCGCATAAGGCTGTCTATCTCATCAAAGGGTATGACATCATTCTCATTTAAGAACCTGACTCTCTCCCCCAGGGCATCCCTCTTTAACCGCTCTTCCACCTCCCCGCTTCCGATAAAGATAATATCCCTTCCCGGAAGGCATCTTACGAGACGCGGATAGTTCCTGCACACACGGTCGTAGTCTTTAGCTGTGGTAACTATCAGGCTGTCAAATTCATTCATCGGTTGTCTCCGTTAATCATCGGTTATCATAAACACACTTTGATTTTGACCTCTTTATATCAACAATAATCAGGAATGGTTATCTTTAATCGGCATTGTTCACTCACCGTCTCCAAGGATAACATTAAACATTGTCATAATCCGGTTTTCATATGTATAGTTTTCCGACACCTTTTTATAACCGTTCTCGGCTATCCTCTTTCTTTCATCCTCATGTTCAAGATAATATGCGCATTTGGAGACAAGCTCCTCATAATCAGAATAGACTTCAATATCCTCACCTATGTTGAAAAGACTCCCGATCTCATCCTGATAATTGGAAAGCACGAAGCCCTTACATCCCATTATATCGAATATCCTTAACGGCAGTCCCGTCTCTATGGGCCGTATCGTAATATTGAGATTTATCCTGCTCAGGTTAAAAATCTTCGGCATTTCGGTATGAGTCAGTACGCCGCCTCTTGTAAGTACGCCTTCTAATGCCCCGGTGTCGCTCCTTGTATAAAGCACTGTATTAAAACGGGACGCCAGCGTATTTAAGGTCTTTACCCTCTCCCTTTCAGCAAGCTCCATCCCGAGCACTGAATGGGTGGCTATATAACTGTCCGTATCGCTTACTGCATTATCGAATGCGAAATATTCGGGGAGGCGCTTTTTTAACTCCGCAATGCACCTTTCATTA
>JAIKXO010000160.1 GCA_024684065.1 Lachnospiraceae bacterium | reverse complement strand
TCCATGGACGGGATGCGGTTCCTTTCGTGACCGCCCCATCGCGGAAAAGGAGAAGTTATGTTCAAAAAATTTACAAATGCTTTGAAAACAAGCAGAGCGGCCCGCTTTGCCCTGATCGCGGTCATCGTTTTGTTTGTTTTGCTCTGCATACCGGCGGTGATCATCGGGATCCCGATCACGGTTGTGATCCTTGCGATGTTAGTGGTGGGCTTCCCGGTTGTGATCGCTGTCGGAGGGATCGGAGCCGCCGCGGGGATCGCGGGAAGCGCCATCTCTAACAAAAAATCCTACGATGACATATCCCAGAACGACCCGAATCTGGCCGGACTGGAAAAAGACCGCGGAAAACGACAGATGGTCAATGTCATCTTCTGGGTTGCCGGGATAATCCTTGCGGTCATCGCCGCCTACCTTGGAACCTGGATCGGGTTCTTTCTGGTGCTTGTCACAGGCGTGATCATTTATATTAAGAAGATCTACCCGATGAATAACAGCTTTGACAAATCCTTCTGGGACCAGGTGGTCCGTGCCGAGGCCAACTAGCGCTTTGCAAATGTCGTGTACGATGATTCCAGGGGGTTCAGTAAGGAAGAGGTAGGATCGGTCAGCTTTGTGGGTTACGATAGATACGCTGGTTCTCATTATATCGAGGGTGATCAGGGTTTGGTCCGTTTTCGAAGCTGTGAGCTTTGCCTGCAGACGGTTGAAGAGTATGAGGACGATGATCTTAACAGGAGGGATATATACACTACGGTATTTCAGGGCTATCTGTACTGCATCCCTCTTGCAGGACGGGTGTCTTCAGACATTTTTGTCTTTGCCGCAAAACTGAGTAACGGCTTAAAGGGTAATGTCAGGATCGGTTCGGATCTTTTTGACAGGAGCATGAAAGTACATTCCGAAGATCCGGATGCTGCAAGGCAGCTGCTCACCGGGCCGGTGACCGGACAGATCCTTCGCCTTAAAGAAGTTTCAAAAGAGCCGTTCTGTCTGGTGTTTCACGAGGACAGGCTTTATGCTTTTATAAAGAACAGCGGGGACAGCTTTTTTTCGGTTAACCTTACCAGGGATATCAATATGGCGCAGTTAAAGGAAAGGGTGTCGATATATCTGTCCGGGCAGGCCGCGTTTCTGAACGGAATGGAGAATATCTCAGACGCGATGGCATACCGGACAGAACAGTTTTCGTAACAGTATCCAATAAGGAGCCATGAAAGGCCGGGCCGGGGCTTTACCGGGATGGAGACAATGAAAAGAAGAATTTTTGTTCACAGGCGCTTTTTGCGGCGGATCCCTGCCCCGGATGCAACGGACCGGATGAAAACAAACAGGCATTACGGGCTGGAGCTTTCAGGCAATCCGGATAAGCTTATGCATATGGAAACCCTGTAAAGAACGGTCGAATATATGATAAAGCACAAATAACAGAATATGGGAAGTGAAGAGCATGATGAATAAAATTACTGAAGATGATGACCTTATTAAGGTGGCAAACGTATCTGATATGGTTGAAGCGGAGCTTTTAAAGGGATATCTCGAAAGCGAAGGGATTTCCTGCTTTCTTAAGGATGCATATGCTCCCGGGCAGTATTTACGGGTTCTTGGCTGGGGCAGTCCTTTTGGAACGGATGTTTTTGTTTCACGGGATAATGCGGATCCGGCGAGAAGAATTATAGATGAATATTATGCAGCTAATGAGCTGACTGAAGAGGAGCTTACCGAAATGGCTCTTAATTGTAAAGATATTTAAGTTGGTAGGGTAACAGGATGAAACAGTATATTGTTGACGCTTTCACAGATAAGCCATTTTCAGGTAATCCGGCGGCAGTTTGCGTGATGGATAAATGGCCGGAAGAAGAGTTAATGATGAAGCTTGCCATGGAGAATAATCTGAGTGAGACTGCTTTCATAGTTAAGGAAGAGCATGGATATCATCTTAGGTGGTTTACACCGGCTTCCGAGGTAGATTTGTGCGGTCATGCAACTTTAGCCTCTTCTTTTGTGATATTCAATTTTTTTGAGCAGGATAAGGATGTTCTTGAGTTTGACACACGAAGTGGAAAACTGACGGTCGTAAGAAAAGAGAATCTATATGAGATGAATTTTCCTGTGCACGAGCAGCATGAGGTTCCGGTGACAGATGAGATGGAGAGCGCTTTTGGCATAAGACCGGTAAAGGCCATCCTTGGAACAGATCTGGTCTGCATATTTGAGTCTGAAGATCAGATTCGCGGAATGAATCCTGATCAGATTAAATTGGCTCATCTTCCGGGGCGCGGCCAGAATGTCACAGCACCGGGAACGGATGTAGATTGCGTGTCCCGGAGCTTTTTTCCTGAACTTATGGTTCCTGAAGATCCCGTTTGCGGTTCCGCTCATTGCCAGATAGCGGATTACTGGTCCGGAGTGCTGGGGAAAAACACCATTCATGCATACCAGGCGTCAAAAAGAGGCGGACATCTGTACTGCAGATTGCTTGGGAATGGACGAATAAGCATAAGTGGGGCGGCTGCACTGGTAGCTGTCTCGGATGTTGTTGTTGAGTTCTGACCTGTGGGCTGATGTAAAGAAAACCGAAATATATATTCAGTATGAGAGACTGTGACAAATCCGGCCTGAGGAGGGAAACGTTTTGGATACAGAAGAAAAAGCCCGCAGAATAATAGAGGATATTAGAGGTGAAAAGGGCACTGATCCTGTAAAGATGTTCAGGAATCTCGCTCGAAAGGAGTTCATCAGTATTCACGGGCCGGAGCACCATGTCCTTGACGGGGCGTGTCTGCTTATGGCATATCATAACGCCGGAGGTAAAGTGGATATTGATGAGGGACTTAAGAAGATGCTTTTTGAAGGGTTGAGAATGCCGGGAGCAATGTGCGGATCGTGGGGAATCTGCGGGGCTGTAACATCAATAGGAGCAGCCCTTTCCATTATAGACGGAACAGGTCCTCTTTCGGACGATGGTACCTGGGGTGACCACATGGAATTCACATCCTGTGCAGCGTGTGAGCTTGGAAAGATCAATGGTCCCAGGTGCTGTAAAAGAGACGCCATGATCGCTTTTAAGCATGGCATAGAATATGTAAACCGGCATTATGGGGTCAGTTTGGAATATGAAAAGCAGACATGCGGGTTTTCATCAGAGAACAAACAATGTATTAAGGGCAGATGTCCGTTTTATAGCGGATAAATCTGAAGCTTAAAAAGATGACAGCTATGGTTGATTACAATTTTCAGGGTAAAGTTTATATCGTCACAGGTGCTTCATCCGGAATGGGGAAATGCTGTTCAGAACAGTTGATAAGCTGCGGAGCCGCCGTGATCGGGATGGATATAAATCCGCCAACAGTCACGGAGAGCAGCTACTCCCATGAACTTATGGATGTATCGGATGAAAAAAGTGTTGAAAATGCTTTTTCAAAGGTAAAAGAAAGTTTTTTGAGAATAGATGGCCTGGTTAACGCTGCGGGAATATTTGCGAATAATAAGCCGTTTTATGAGTTAACAAAAGATGAGTGGGACAAGGTAATAAATATCAACACAACAGGTTCTTTTCTGGCTTCAAAACAGGCGGCGAAGCTGATGATCCCGAATAACCGGGGCAAAATAGTCAATATATCATGTATAAGGTCAACCGTATTTAAGAACAATATGGCAGATTATGCCGCATCGAAGGGCGCTGTGGCATCGATGACATCCGCTATGGCATTAGACCTTGCACCATACAATATTCAGGTGAATGCTGTCGCCCCCGGCTTCATATATACAGGAATGACGGCAGCGTCTTTTGATAACAGTGAGATCAGAAAATCTTCAGAAGCATTAATACCACAGGGACGTATTGGAACACCGGAGGATATAGCGGGAGTAGTGATGTTTTTGTTGTCGGATGCTTCAGGTTATATGACCGGGTCATTGCTTTATGCGGACGGAGGGTATCATATTTCAAAATAAGGTAATTCTGAGACCGGAATGTGACAGATTATAATTACCCTAAATAGTGACATTAGCAGCAGCCTGCTTTATGACCAAATACTATGTGCGCCAGAGAACAGGAAAGAAAGAAAATTGACAAAGTATTACGGGGCAGCGCGGAAGATACCGGGCTGCTTCATTTACCTTTGAAAAAACATAACATCAGGAGCACAGAGATTTAATAGAACATGAGATCACGGATTCATCTGTCAGAGCATTTTACATACAGGAAATTTTCACGGCTTTGAACAACGGACAGGTATCGGCATTGATATCCTTTTTACGAACATTTGTTTTTGAACTTGGTGCCGTATTACTGCTGCCGGTATTATTTGGCGTGGAAGGCATATGGTATTCTGTTATTTTCGCTGAACTTATGGCAGCTGTCACCGGAAGCATCTTTATGGCTGCTCAGCGAAGAAAGTATGACATTTTGTAAAACTCTTGAATGACCTGCAATAAGATGGGAAAATCAGTTGCATAATGATCAATATATGACAGATCACGGAATTATTGACCCGGAGAGAACATTTCCACTGACAAAGTATTTTATATTCTGATTCCGTGGGAAAAACAGATAGATGGAAAGGTGAAAAACAATGAGTAACTCTGACGAGAACAAGATTTTGGAAGAGGCAAAAGCAGTCAGGTGCAACAACGGTACCTTCGTCGGCAAGGTGGCAGACGAGCTGATCATCTGGAAGGGCATCCCTTACGCGACACAGCCGGTGGGGAAGCTTCGCTGGAAGAAGGCACTTCCCGCCGCAGACGATAACGGCGTGTACGATGCGACAAAGCCCGGTCCCGTTCCCATCGGGCCTGTGAACGACTCGTCCAAGAGGGTCTGCTGACGCGGGCGTGCAGCTGCCTGCGCAGCTGTTCGGCCATATAGGGTTTATAGCACTATGAATATAAGTAAATTATTATCTTTTGAAAAACTTCATAACATACGGGATCTGGGTGGAATGAAAGCTGCTGACGGACGAAGCATCGTAGAGGGCAGGCTTGTGCGTTGCGGCAATCTTTCGGAGTTATCTGAAAACGACAGAGATATGTTTGCTTCGCTTACAGATACGGTGATCGACTTTCGGACTGACGTCGAGCGGAGAGAAAAACCGGATATTGAGATAACCGGTATCAGGTATCTTCATATTCCGATCGTTGATTCTCTTACGGCGGGGATCACACGTGAGAAGACTGCGGACAGGGAGGTATTTGTAAGATTTGGCGCCGAGCCTGACAAGGCCAGACGGTATATGTGCGATATGTACCATGCCTTTGCGGAAAGTGATTTTGCTGCCTCTCAGTATGCGGTATTTATACGGCTATTGATGCAGCAACGCAAGAAGGCTTTCGTGTGGCATTGTACCGCAGGGAAGGACCGTGCAGGTGTGGGGTCAGCAATTATTGAAGAAATCCTGGGTATAGCAAGAGATGATATTATAAATGATTACCTGATGACTAATGAATATTTACGGGAGGAAATAGCATTCTTAACGGAGTTTATAAAGGGACAGGCCGGAACAGACAGTTTCATGTCAGACGAAGCCCTCAGGTATCTGTTTGGAGCCAAACAGGATTATATCGAAGAGTACTATCATACAATTGACAGTAAGTACGGCAGTTTTGACTGCTTTATACGGGATGGTCTGAAACTTTCCGCAGACGATGTTCTTAAACTGCAGTCACTTTATCTCATTAAGTAGGAGAGTGGATCAGGATACATAGTAAAACCGGTTCATGAACAGTCTCTGCGACTTCCTCCATGACGATATTGATAAAGTCGGAGAGGCAAAGATCATTGCTGCCATAGTAGACGGCGAAGAGGTTTATAAGGCCTGACATCAAAGGCATCAGCTATAACAAGAGATTAGAGGTATCTCTATGGAAACAAGATTCAAAAAGAAGTCACAGATCATAGATATTGGGATCACTGCGGTGGCGGTGGTGCTTTCAATAGGTACGATGTTCTATGGAGTACTCCATTTCGGACTTTCAGAGGCATGGCCGGAATTGGTTCTTAACCTGTTCTATATTGCATGTGTGGTGATGATGGCCATGTATTTCTTCAAGCGTCTTGACAGCCAACGCTTCAATTACTGGAGTTCGATCTGCGTAGGGATTACTGTACTGTTGCGTGACATTCTCTTCCCGCCGCTACTTGAGAATTACCCAATCCATTTGATATGCCTTACGCTTTCGGTGTTACTGCTCCTCATGCTTACTTTTTTCTATGCCCGTAAAGACTGGAAAAGCTATACCAAGCGTAATCTTTGGCTGCTTTTTATAATCGACATGATCATTGCCGGATTATACAACTATGTAATTTACAAAAATCCCATCAATGAGTATACCGACTATTTGCTTACGGAGATATGGATACGCCCGACCATCATCTATGGGCTTGTAGCCTGCTTCATATCAGAAAAAGACGGTTTCGTGGCAGATGAGCCTGACGCGGAGAGGGATTAGTCCCTCTCCATTTCTTTTTAACCTTCATCCGTGGTTTAAATAATTTCCGGTATTTATTCGCCTGATTTTATATAATTTGGTCATGTACGATAAAAGCCTGAAATCATTTTATGAAAGATTTGCCTTTTCATCCCAAACGGGCACACTGGTTCCTGCCACCTCTGAAGTAAAAGGAGTCCCATCCTCCTTCTCAAAATGCTCCTGCGCCCTCTTTACATAGCGAAAGCCCAGATACAGAAGCGGGATATTACAGTAGGCGATGAGGATATTCGCGAAATCGGAAAGATCCCAGAGTGCACCCAGATCCAGTCCAACGATGGAGGTCAGGATACCGAAGCAGATCACGGCGATATCGATGATCCGGACCGCGCTGATAAAGGCCTTGCTGCGGCTGATGTTGTTTGCGCAGATCTCAGAGAAGGACAGAAAGCCCAGGAGACAGGTAAACGCAAACAGACCGAAGCATAAGGATACCAAAAAGGTGACCATACTGTTAAATGAGGTTCCCGGCGTAAGCTCCGCTACCGAAGCAAGGTACTTCGGAAGCTTGCCCAGGTCAAACCAGGCGGCGCCGTTATCCGTAAGCCACACCCTGCCCATGATAACAACAAAAGCGGTAAGTGTACATATCACGATCGTATCCAGGAAAACGCTGACCGCCTGCACGCAGCCCTGATCGCATGGATGATTCGCATTGGAAGCAGCTGCCGGCATGGTGATGGTTCCCTGTCCGGCTTCGTTCGACATAAGACCTCTCTTCACACCCTGCATCAGCGCGACTCCGAAAGCCCCGCCGAATACCGCCTCAGGCCTGAATGCCTCCGTAAAGACCGCATAGAAGAACCAGGGGATCCTGGAAAAATTGATCACGATCAGAATGAGAACCGTAAGAACATAAACGATAGCCATGATCGGTACCAGGACATCCGTAACCCTTGCGATCTTCCTTGTTCCTCCAAATGACACCGCGATGGCGGCAATGATCACAATGACTCCGCCGATCCAGTAAATCACATGGTTTGTCGGGATCTCTTCGCCGATGATGATCTCTGCAATCTCTCCCATAGCAGACACAGAGTTAAAGCCCTGTGCCGGGAAACAGAGAATAGCGTAGATGATATACATAAGGGACAAGATGAACCCCACGATGACGGAGTTTTTCAGAAGCTTTCTTCCGTAGAAGGACATACCCCCGATGAACTCATCTCCCTTTTTTTCCTTGAAGATCTGTGACAGCGTGGATTCCACAAAGGCCGTTGCCATACCGAAAAAGGCCGATATCCACATCCACAGGAGCGCTCCCGGACCTCCGACGGATACAGCTCCCGTAACACCAAGGATATTTCCCGGACCGACCCGCATGGCCGTTGACAGGAAAAAAGCGGCCAGGGGTGATATCCCGGTCTTTGTGTCCTTCTTCCTGCTGTTTTTCAGGGTCCTTATGCCATAGCCAAACCTCCGTACCTGAATAAACCGTAGGCGGACCGTAAAATAGATCCCTGACCCGATCAGAAGGATGATTGCCAGAGAAAAGTTCCCCAGGATGGGGATGTTTGCGTATCCCCCGATATTAGTGGGAAAATCCCAGAACAGATCCGAAACCGCCTGGATCCTGCCGCAGACTGCGGTAATAAAAGCCAATAAACCTTCCATAATGTTTTCCTTTCCGGTGAACGTATCTATTTTCCTGCGGACAAATATAGCCGTAAAAAAGATGGATCCCTCAGAGTATCACTCCCTGCAAAGTACAGTTCCCCGTTTTTTATCCTCATCCGGCAAAAACAGGCACCATATCCGCTTATCCCTGTCTGTAAAGGATCGGATACGCTCCTTTATATTTACACAGAATGAGCTTTTGGCATAATCATTTATTATCATAAATGTTCAGCAGCTTAGTAAACAATTATCGTGCTGATGACAGGAATATTATACCACACACTATCCAACGGACAAATTGAATATGTCTGTAATTTATACTTCCCACGCAAAAAGTGTGATAAAGCCGGTGTTTACGATGCCCTGACTGATAGCTTAAAACAAAAAGACAATGCACATTATCTGATGTATAATACAGGTGTCAAATCCATTTATATCATCATAGAGAGGAGAAGCACTCGCAGAGATCTGCGGCAGGAGCAAAATAACAGTATTGCAGGTAAAATAAGAAAAACGATCGGGAAAACCTGACCCTGGAGGACAAAAATATGAGAAAGCAGTGTGACGAAGAATATGAATTTACGATAGAAGTAACAGGTTTTATATGGAGATCAAACAGAAAGGTATCGCCGGAATAATTAAAAAGGAGACTGTATGAATAGCAAATTGTTTGCACAGGCAATAACAAAAGTGATATCGGGGATGCTTCTGACAGGTTCTCTTCTGTTTTTACCCGCGGGATCTTTTTCATACTGGAATGGTTGGCTCTTGATGGCAGCTTTGTTTGTTCCCATGATCGTTGCGGGATTTGTCATGATGAAGAAAAGCCCGGAACTGTTACAAAAGCGGCTAAATGCAAAAGAAGAACAATCTGAGCAGAAAACTGTCATCGTATTGAGCGGACTGATGTTTCTTGCCGCTTTTATCGTGGCGGGATTAAATTTTCGATTTGGCTGGATTGTTTTGCAAAAGTGGATCGTCTATGCCGCAACTGCGGTGTTTTTGCTTGGATATATGCTTTATGCGGAGGTTCTTAAGGAAAACGCTTATCTTTCCAGAACTGTTGAGGTACAGGAAAATCAAAAGGTTATAGACACCGGCCTTTATGGAATTGTCAGACATCCTATGTACATGAGCACATTTCTTTTGTTTTTATCGATGCCTCTTGTACTTGGATCGGTTATCTCTTTTGTTATCATGCTTGTATATATACCAATAATCGCTAAACGTATCCGCAATGAAGAACAGGTACTTGAAGAAGGGCTTGAGGGATATTCAGATTACAAGAAACGGGTAAAGTACAAGGTTATACCACTGATCTGGTAAATGGTAAGGCTGTTTTCTGTTTTGTTGCCGGCAAAAGAACAAATTTTCGCCGCGATCAGACTATTATGACGGGAATTTATGACTGCTTTGGATATGGGCCGGGATATGGCAGGGCGGTAACACTGGAACTGATGAATTATAGTTGAGTTAAGTGAAGTCAGCGTGAACCCGGCAAAGCTAAAATAGATTAGGAAGAATTGCAGGAATTTGCCCGGTCAGTATCAGTTTGCAGGGATTTGGAAAAGAAGGAGAGAAAAATGAGAGCATACGAGAGACTGTTAAATTATGCCGTGATACACACGACAAGTAATGAGGAAGCGGAGACAACGCCGTCCACAAGACGTCAGTTTGACCTTGCAGACATCCTGGTAAAAGAAATGAAGGAGCTTGGAATAGAAGATGCATCCGTGGATGAACACTGCTATGTTACCGGACATATTCCTGCTTCGGAGGGATGTAAAAATGCGCCTGAGATCGGGTTCATCGCACACCTTGATACCGCGCCTGACTGTTCGGGAGAAAATGTGAAACCTGTCATCCATGAGAATTACGACGGCGGAGATATCGACTTTGGGAACGGGAGGAAGCTTACTACGGCGCTTTTCCCCCACTTAAAGAAGCTCAGGGGAAGGACGCTGATCACGACTGACGGAACGACTCTTCTGGGAGCCGATGATAAAGCGGGAATAGCCGAGATCATGACGATGGTCGAAACTCTGGCAAAAGAAAAGATTTCTCACGGTGCGATCAGTATCGCCTTTACACCGGATGAGGAGATAGGACACGGCGCTGATCTTCTTGAGCTTGATAAGTTTGGCGCGGACTTTGCATATACTGTTGACGGCGGTCCGGAAAACGAGATAGAATACGAAAATTTTAATGCTGCCAGGGCGGTCTTTAAGATAAAGGGCATAAGCGTTCATCCGGGGGAAGCCAAGAACCGCATGGTCAATGCGGCGCTCCTTGCGTGTGAGATATCATCAATGCTTCCGCCTGCGGAGACGCCGGAGCACACCGAAGACCGTGAAGGCTTTTACCACCTGACCGACATAAAAGGAGATGTGGAAACGGCTGAGATCGTATATATAGTGAGAGACCATGATGCAGCCTTTTTTGCATCGAAACAGGAAACTCTCCGAAGGATCGAGAAAACTCTTAATGAGAAATACGGCTCCGGTACGGTCGTCCTTACGATAACAGAACAGTACCTGAACATGATAGAAAAGATCCGTCCCCACATGCACATAGTTGAAACGGCTAAAGAGTGCATTTCAAAGCAGGGAATGGATCCTCTGGAAGTACCGGTCAGAGGTGGTACGGATGGAGCAAGACTGTCCTTCCGAGGACTGCCCTGTCCCAATCTCGGAACCGGCGGTTATGCATTTCACGGTCCGCTTGAGCATATAAGCGCCGAAGGAATGGATGCGGTCGTCCGTGTCCTCGTTTCGATCGTAAGTGAATATTCTCAGCGCTTATCTTATTGACGACAGGAAAATTCTGCGGAAAGCATTGCGCATGCTTAACAAAACATAAATGATATGGCTGTCTTTTAATAGCAAATGAGATCGCTAAGCTTTTTGCCGAGGCTGATCTCAAACCCGGAAAAAAGAATGGGAACGGAGGAATGACAAAGCTTATGACCTGCCGTGAGGATCATGGCTGACGCATTAAACCTTACAGACTATATAACTTAAAAGAAGTTAAAAGATAATACTTGACTTGGAGTTTACTCCAAGGTGTATATTTTTATATTGAGAGGTAATAGTCATGACAATAAAGGAAGTGTGTGCAAAGTATAACCTTAAGCCGGATACGCTCAGATATTACGAGCGTGTGGGAGTAATTCCGGAAGTGACACGTACTGCAGGCGGAATCCGGGACTATCAGGAGGAAGATATCAGGTGGGTCGAGAAAGCAGTCTGCATGCGTAATGCCGGTGTGCCGGTGGAAATGCTGATCGAGTACATGAGGCTGTTTCAGCAGGGCGATGAAACGATCGAAGCCAGGGCAAATTTGCTGAAGGAGGCAAGGGCTCAGATCCTGGAAGCGAGGAAAAAGTACGATGCTGCGCTGGAAAGACTGGATTACAAGATCAGCAGATATGAGAAGGCAATGGAGACAGGTGTTATTACCTGGGAGTGAATGAAGGAGGATTATCAGAATGAAGATGATTAACATTGTAAACGGGCCGCAGAATGTGTCAGCAGTCATACAGGGCTGCATGAGGATGCCGGGCCTGACAAAAGAAGAGGCAGTTAAGGTTATCCGTACTGCATATGACTGCGGGGTGAATTTTTATGACCACGCCACCTGCTATGGGGAAAATGGAGCCGCAGAGACGCGTTTTGGAGAAGCCTTTCCGCAGACAGGGATAAAGAGGGAGGATATCTTTATCCAGAGCAAATGCGGGTTATGCTTTGACCGTAATGAATTTGACTGGACAAAGGAGAACATATTATCAAGCGTGGATGACAGCCTGAGACGGCTTAATGTCGAATATCTTGACACGCTCCTTCTTCACAGGCCGGATGTTCTCTATGATCCGGAAGAGGTGGCAGAGGCTTTTGATGTTTTGGAGAAGGCCGGGAAAGTCCGTTATTTCGGCGTGAGCAACCTTGTACCGATGCAGATAGAGCTGTTAAAGAAGTACGTGAAGCAGCCGCTGGTCATCAATCAGGTACAGCTTTCCCTTGAGCAGTCTCAGCTCATAGACCAGGCTCTTTACATGAATAACAAAACTACGGAGTTTTCAATAAACCGTGACGGAAACGTGCTTGATTACTGCAGGCTGAAAGATATGACGATTCAGGCGTGGTCACCGCTTCAGTTTGGGATGTTTGGAGGAACCTTCATCGACAATCCGGACTTTTCCGGGCTCAATAAGACATTGGGAGAATTGGGAGAGCGTGAAGGGGTATCAAAGACCGCGGTCGCTGTTGCATGGGTATTAAGACATCCTGCAAAGATGCAGGCGATCATCGGAACCATGAACCCTGAGCATATCAGGGATGCCTGTGATGCCGCGAAGGTTAATCTTTCACATCATGACTGGTATGCGCTTTATCTGGCGGCCGGAAAATATCTGCCGTAAATCCCGGGAATACGGCAGACAGCCTTTCGGCACAAAATATCCGGATTCATACGGTGCTGAGGGAGTAAGGGCAGGTAACGTAGAAGCCGGCTTTGGATAATGCCGCCCTGCCCTTTTACCGGGGGTGTTATGAACCGGTGGAGATCCTTTTTATGATCCGAGGCGTTACCGTCTTTAGAAAATGGTGAGTTATGAAAATACTGTTAAGGTTCAGCCGGGAGGCGATCCGGTATAAGAAGCTGTATATGATAGCCATCCTGGCTACTTTTATGCTCACGGTGATCAATTTATCCGCTCCTGTCGTGATGTCTGAAATGACGGGGATCGTAAGTAACGGTGTAAATAATGAGAGCATGAGAAAAATATGGACGCTTGCCGCGATTCTCTTAGCGCTGTACCTTTTCAGGATCCTTTTCCGTTTCCTGAGTAATTATCTGGCGCATAAAGCCGCCTGGCATCTCGTGGGTGATCTGAGGACCCGGACATATGATAAGCTTGAGAGGATGCACATTGCATATTTTTACGACAAACAGACGGGCGACCTCATGAGCCGTATTGTCAATGATACCAGGGACTTCGAGCTGCTCTACGCGCATATGATCCCGGAGAGTATTACAAATCTGGTTACCTTTCTGGGCGTTCTTATCATTCTCCTTGTCATAAACTGGAAGCTGGCTCTGATAACCTGTTCCCCGCTTCCCCTGATCTTTGTTTCCGGCTTTGTTTTTTCACGTAAAGTAAGGCCTTATTTCAGAAAGTCCCAGAAAAAAATGGGCGAATTAAACGGAAAGCTGCAGGACAACCTGTCCGGGATACAGGAGATACAGTCGTTCGGGCGGGAGGAATATGAAACGGGGCAGGTCGATGCGAAAAATTTCGAGCATATCAGGGCCATGCTCAAAGCCTTAAAGGTCAGCGCTGTTTTTCATCCTTCGGTTGAATTCATATCCTCCCTCGGAACGGTGCTTGTTGTCGCATTCGGAGGATACCTTGCCTTCAGGGAAGGAATGAAGGTAGAAGACGTGGTAGCCTTCCTTCTTTATCTGGGGTTATTTTATGCTCCGGTAACCGGGCTTGCCAATCTGCTTGAGAATATGCAGCAGTCCCTGGCAGGGGCTGAAAGGGTGCTGGCAGTTCTGGACGCGCCGTGCGAGATCGCCGACAGGCCCGATGCTAAAGAGCTTACGGATGTGAAGGGCGAAATAACCTTTGAGCATGTAAACTTTTCCTATGAGGGAAGGGGAGTGATCCTTAGCGATGTGTCATTCACATGCGAACCGGGAAAGATGCTCGCATTGGTGGGACCCACAGGAGTAGGAAAGACGACACTGACAAGGCTCATTTCGAGATTTTATGAACCTGCTGCAGGCAGGATACTGATAGACGGGCATGATATAGAATATGTGACGATCGAGAGCCTTCGCAGGAATATTTCCCCTGTCCTGCAGGACACCTTCCTTTTTAACGGAACGATTGCCGAAAACATCGGATATGCCGTGCCGGACGCGGATATAAATGACATAATGGATGCGGCCAAGGCAGCAAATATCCATAAGGATATCATGGCTATGCCGGACGGATATGATACCCTGGTCGGGGAGAGAGGGCTTCGCTTATCCGGGGGACAGAAACAGAGAATGGCCATTTCACGCGCCATCCTTCGCAGATCTCCGGTCATTATCCTTGATGAAGCCACTGCGTCGGTAGATGTGGAGACGGAGCAGCAGATTCAGGAAGCTGTTATGGGCATGGCAGGTTCAAGAACGATCATAGTCATAGCGCACAGGCTGTCGACCATACGGAGTGCGGACCAGATCCTTGTTATAGAGAAAGGGCGTATAACAGAGAAAGGAACACATGAAGAGCTGCTTACGCTTAACGGAAGCTACGCCCGCATGAACAGGATACAGACATAAAGTGACTGAGTATAAAAAATATTAACAAAGAATAAACCCGGAGCCCGCTCCGGGGAGATCACGGGGGATTAAGAGATCATATGAAATCGAGGGATTATTTGAACATACTTCATATCGCTGAGCGGTTAAAGGATGCTCCGCGCCATTGCACTACGAGCAAAAGAAGAGTTGAAAGTGTGGCAGAGCATAGCTGGAGAGTCTCGCTTATGGCGCTGCTCTTAAAAAATGAGTTTCCTGATGTAAATATTGATAAGGTTGTCAGCATGTGCCTTATTCATGATCTTGGAGAGTGTTTTACCGGAGATATCCCGACGTTTGATAAAACAGACGCTGACAGGATCACCGAGGATTCTTTGCTTAATTTATGGCTTGATGATCTTCCCCCCGAGGTATCGGATGATCTGAAAGCCCTGTACACGGAAATGGAGTCGCAGGAAACGGTTGAAGCCAGGTTATATAAAGCCCTTGATAAACTGGAAGCGCTCATTCAACACAACGAATCACCGCTTGATACCTGGGCAGAGAATGAGTATGAACTAAACAGAACATACGCGTTTGATACGGTTGCTTTTTCAGAATGGCTTACGGAACTGCGGAATGAAATACTGAAAGACACTCTTGTAAAAATAGATTCTGAGAGACCGGACGTTCAGGTTCTGCTTGATAATCTGGACAAGTTACATACTACAGATCTGGGGGCTGAAAGGATAATGAAGAACCTTGTTCCTGATAATGAAGATGTAGTCTCGTGGTGCCGTGACATTATTATGAACGGGGATGCGCACATTGTCCGTCAGGGTAAAAATTGGTATGTCAGAAGTAACGGATGCGAGATCACCATAAATGCAAAGAGCTATACAGTTATTACCGCGCATAAAATCAGTTAAACCGGAATTATAAACCAATGATGTATGCCTCATTTATCAGGTATGCTTTGATGTATTATATCTGAAACAGGAGATCAGTATGGAAACAGTTCACAGAAAGGTAAATAAAAGAATAAAGTTTATCGATCACAGGGGAGATCCGCTGCAAAACAGTAAGATAGAGATCAGGCAGACAAACCATTCGTTTCTGTTCGGGTGCGGTGGTTTTGACTTTATCCCTTATGTTATGAAGGGGGAGGAAGAGTACAGACAGGTTACGGAAAGCTGGCTGGAGATATTTAACTATGCTACCCTGCCTTTTTACTGGGGACGTTATGAACCGGTGGAAGGAGAACCGGACAGGGATAAACTTATGAAGACAGCCCGGTACTTAAAGGACAGGGGGGTGAAGGTAAAGGGGCACCCTCTCTGCTGGCATACGGTATGCGCGGACTGGCTTATGAAGTACGATAACAGGACGATCCTTGAGAAACAGCTTGGACGGATCGAAAGGGAGGTAAGCGGATTCAAGGGCGTTATTGATATGTGGGACGTTATCAATGAGGTTGTGATCATGCCTGTCTTTGACAAATACGACAATGCCGTGACCAGAATATGCAAGGAAAAAGGCAGGGTAGGCCTGATCAGGGAGGTCTTCCAGAGGGCGCATGAAAGCAACCCGGATGCGATACTTCTTTTAAATGATTTCAACACATCCATCGATTATGAGATTCTTATAGACGGATGCTTAAACGCGGGGGTTCCTTTAAATGCCATAGGGATCCAGTCACATCAGCATCAGGGCTACTGGGGCAAAGAAAAGCTCCTGGAGGTGCTTGAAAGATTTTCTCATTTCGGACTTCCGCTGCATTTTACCGAGAACACCCTTATTTCCGGGGAGATCATGCCGGGGCATATTGTGGATCTGAATGACTGGCAGGTCGAAGAATGGCCTACAACACCCGAGGGTGAAGAACGTCAGGCTAAGGAAATAGAAGAGATGTACAGGATCCTGTTTTCCCACCCGCTTGTTGAAGCTATAACATCCTGGGATTACAGGGACGGGGCATGGCTTAATGCACCCAGCGGTTTTATAAGAAAAGACAATTCAAGAAAACCGTCGCATGATATGTTAAGGAGGCTGCTCAGAGAGGAATGGTGGACAGACACTTCCGTAACAACGGACGAGAAAGGCTGGGCGACAGTAGAAGCTTTCAAAGGTGATTACCATATAAGCAGTTCCTGCGGAAGCGCAGATGTGAGCCTGCTGAACGATGACGAGCTTGTACTTGCTATGAAAGGAGGGTACCGTTATGAAGTATCGTGAGCTTGGGAAAACAGGTTATAAAGTGTCCGTGGTCGGATACGGAGGGGTTGTTTCGTCACAGCATTTTGATAAGGCGGTCATTCCCGGAGACGGGCAGAAAATGTCTGACCGTTTTGTGTCATGGGCCGTGGAGCAGGGCATCAATTATTTTGATGTAGCTCCCGGTTATGGTGATGCGCAGCTGTTAATGGGAAATTCACTGATCCCATATCGCAGGCAGATTTATCTGGCATGTAAGACCAACCAGAGAAAAAGGGCAGGGGCGGAGAGCGACCTGAAGGAATCCCTGCGGCTCCTCCATACAGATTATTTTGATGTATATCAGCTTCACGGACTGAGCACTATGGATGAGCTTGAGACCTGCTTTGGCAAAGACGGAGCGATGGGGCTTCTCGAAAGCATGAAGAAGAACGGGGATGCCCGCCATATAGGTTTTACCGCGCATAGCGAGGCAGTGGCTCTGCGTGCGCTTGAGCTTTTTGATTTCGATACGGTAATGTTTCCCTTCAACTGGCATATGAATATGGCTCATGATATGGGCAAACGGCTGATAAAAGCGGCAAAGGAGAAGGGCGCAGGCATACTCGGCATAAAATCCATGATCGAGAGAGCCTGGCATGATGAGGAGGAAAGGTATGGTTCTCCCTATCCGAAATCGTGGTGCAGACCTTTTGATATTCAGACTGAATCCTCTTTTCTTCTTTCGGCGTTACGGTTCACTGATTCACTCGGTGTAGATGTTCTTATCCCGCCCGGTAATTTTGACCATCTTCAGTTTGCGGTTACGCATGTTGATGATTTTGCTGATAAACCGTTGTCGGACAATGAGCACGATGCCCTGAAGGATCATCTCCCAGAGGTGACGGACTATCCTTTTTATGATCCGGATTGTTACCGCCTTTAGGCAGAATTTGTAGTATTTTTTTTCATGGAGGGAAACTAAATGACAGAAACGAAATCAGGAGAAAGCAACAAGAAACTGGGTTTTGGATTAATGAGGCTTCCAAGGCTGAAAGGCGAGGGCGATGTCATCGATGTGGAACAGACCAGGAAGATGGTCGATATGTTTATGGAAGCGGGCTGCACCTACTTAGATACTGCCTGGATCTATGCCGGAAGCGAGGATGCTATGCGTCAGGCGCTCGTTGAGAGATATCCGAGGGACAGCTATACCGTTGCCACAAAGAACGCGGCATGGGCAGGCTGTAAAACCAGGGAGGAAGCCATTGAACAGTTTGAGACTTCCTTACGGCGGACAGGGGCCGGTTATTTTGACTATTATCTTCTCCATAATCTCGGAAAGAACAGAACAAGCGTGTTTGATAAGTTCGATCTGTGGAAATTTGCTTTCGATATGAAGGATCAGGGCAAGATTCGTCATGTTGGCTTTTCTTTTCATTCCACCGCAGAAGAACTGGAAGCGATCCTGACAGCTCATCCGGAGGCGGAATTTGTGCAGTTGCAGATCAATTACGCTGACTGGGAAAACAATGACGTTCAGTCACGTAAGGTCTATGAGGTCGCAAGAGCTCACGGCAAGCAGGTTGTCATCATGGAGCCTGTCAAGGGCGGACTTCTGGCCGATCCTCCGCAGAGCGTGAAAGACCTTCTTAAGGAAGCTTCCCCGGACGCTTCTTATGCGTCCTGGGCGATCCGTTTTGCGGCAAGCCTTGACGGCGTTCTTGCTGTTTTGTCCGGAATGAGCAATGTAGAACAGATGCGGGACAACCTGTCTTATATGGAGGATTTTAAACCGCTTAGCGAGGCAGAGCAGTCAGTTATCAGAAAAGCAAGGGAAGCAATTGAAGCTATCCCCATAGTGCCTTGTACCAGCTGTAACTATTGTGCGAAGGTATGCCCCATGAACATCGGAATTTCAGGCACCTTTACCTGTTTGAACATAATAAAGCTTTACGGAAATGTTGAGCGGGCTCTTACTGAGGAGAAATTTAACGTGATCAATCCCGGAAAGAAGCGTGCCAATGAATGTATCAAATGCGGCGCCTGTGAGGCGGCCTGCCCGCAGCATATTAAGATCCGTGACGAGCTGGATACGGCTGCCAGGCTGATGCGTATGAACTGATCCCTTTTATGAAAGGCTTCCTATATGGAATACTGCCATTGACAATGGCTTCGATCATATTTGAAACATGTGTTTACGAATGTGAAAGTAAAAGAAGGATTCTGCGGCTGACCGGGCAGAGCGGACAGTAAAAATACAATGAGGAGGTCTTTATGCTTGAATGCACATATACAACTCCGTGCGGAAGCATTCATTATTGGGCAGATATGGATACAGAGCAGAAGGGACCGCAGCTGGTTTTTCTGCCGGGGCTGACAGCGGATCACAGGCTTTTTAATAAACAGATTGAGTATTTTGAGGGAAGATATCCGGTCCTTGTCTGGGATGCTCCCGGACATGCTGATTCCTGGCCGTTCACGTTCGGTTTTAACCTGTTCGATAAGGCAAGGTGGCTGAATGAGATCCTGATCCGGGAAGGTTTCGACAGACCGGTCATCGTCGGTCAGTCAATGGGTGGTTATGTGGGACAGGCCTATGCACAGTTATTTCCGGATAAACTGAATGGATTTGTCTCCGTTGATTCAGCACCATTACAGCGTGAATATGTGACTGCTGCTGAAATATGGCTGTTAAAGAGGATGGAGCCGGTTTATCGTTACTATCCATGGAAGTTTCTGTTGAAAACCGGAACCAATGGTGTTGCAGCAACGGAGTATGGCAGACAGCTGATGCGCAGCATCATGATGGTCTATGACGGCGATAAGGATCGATATGCCAGAATATCAGGCCACGGATTCCGGATGCTTGCAGAGGCTATGGAGGCAGATCTGCCATATAAGATCAGTTGTCCGGCGCTTCTCATCTGCGGAGAAAAAGATCGTGCAGGATCCTGTATCAGGTACAACAAAGCGTGGCATAAGAGAACCGGTATCCCGCTCGAATGGATCAGAAATGCAGGACATAATTCTAACACAGATGCACCGGTGGAGGTAAACAGCTTAATTGAGAGGTTGATTTCCTCACTATAATACGGCAATTTATTTACAGGAGCAGTTTGAAGAAAAAAGGAACGGTTTCAACCTGTATCATCGCCGGAAATACAGTGTGCCTCTGAGCGCAGGATGATCCGGAACTTAACGTGGAGAGGTCGGTAATATCTATGACGACTAAAAAAAAGATACTTACAGGAGTTATTATAGCTGTAGGTGTTTTAACAATATTGAGAGTGCTGGCTTTTTTTGGAATAATAGGAATACTGTTTGCCGGTTCCGCTGCATCAAAGCCGGAGGTTTACGATGACATTGAGAACTACACAAAGTACATGTCATTTTCCCGGGATGGCACCGATACCTTGTGGAATAAGTGGGGTATGGATGAAAGCATCTGGCCGCCTGCAATAGACGATGCGTCCGATGTCGTTGATTATAAGATGGTCTGTTATAATCCGTGGGATGCCCAGTACCTCGGATATCTTGTGATGGATTATTCAGCAGAGGATTACGCTGCCGAGACTGCCCGGTTAAGGGATTATCCTTCAACAGAATATATCGGTTACTACGGTGTTACCGAAGAGAAGACGTATGAACTGTTAGCGGTCTGTGCGGATGAGTACAACGGATTTGTATACGCGCTTACGGATGGAAAAAACAGGATAATATATGCGGAAGAGATTTTCTGCAACTATTATATGGACCTTGATTATAAGGACTATATCCCGGAAGAATATCTTTTAGACGGATTTGATGCAACATCTGATAATCCTTACAGGAAAAAAATGATGAATGAGCAAGAAGTGGGGAGGGGGCCCCACGGATTGCGAATATTGGGGAGCGTGGTGGAAGTGCAAAGCACGGAACCACGCTTGATATCACTTTTTACCCTCACATCATTGTATGGGAAGTTATCGTAAACGAGTTAAATAAATTCGTTTACGATAATTTTGATTACGATAATTTTGTGGAATGTATGGTTGGGATTTGGTATTATTAAAAAAGATTGATTATTGAAGACAAAACGGGATCGGGGGCACCAGCATAAGGGTTAAGGAAACAGGTAGATATTTTGGATTAATCCAGCAAATATGCGGAATTGGAGAAAGTGAAATGTACGGCAATTATTTTTTGGGGAACGGAAGCTTTGAGGTGAGGGAGATCCCGGAGAGGGAGCTTCTTAAGGACGAGGTGCTTGTGAAGGTGGCCGCCTGCGGCATTTGCGGTACTGACGTGCATATCTTTCATGGCGACAAGGGATCTGCCGAGGTGAATCCTCCTGTCATTCTGGGGCATGAGCTTTCGGGGACAGTGGAACAGACCGGCCGGGGAGTGACAAGCGTCAGGGTTGGAGATCATGTTACTGTAGATCCGAATATCTACTGCGGAAAATGCCATTACTGTAAGATCGGCAAAAAGCAGCAGTGCACCGGGCTGGAGGCGATAGGGGTTACCATGAACGGAGGCTTTGCGGATTACTGTTATGTTCCTGAGACGCAGTGCCACGTCCTGCCCCCGCAGGTCTCCCTGAGGGCAGGAGCTATGGCGGAGCCTCTCGCGTGCTGTCTTCACGGAACAGACCTTGCCGGGATCCGCGCGGGTGACAGCGTATGCGTGATAGGCGGCGGCGCGATCGGTCTTATGATGGTTCAGCTGGCAAAGCTTTCCGGTGCGGCTTCAGTCATTCTGAGCGAGCCTGTGGAAATGCGGCGCAAGATCGGGCTGGATGTCGGAGCGGATTATGCGGTCGATCCTTTGGATAAGCCGATCGGGAAGCAGATAGAGGATATCCTTTCCGCAAAGGGGGCAGACGTGGTCATCGAATGTGCAGGGAATACTGCCGCAACGAAACAGGCATTTGAAGCGGCAGATGACGGAGGCACGGTGCTTCTGTTCAGCGTGCCGAAGGCCGGCAGCTCTTATAGCCTTAGCTTAGAACAGGTTTTCCAGAAGGAACTTAAGATCATCGGCTCCCGGATAAACCCGGACACACACGGCAGAGCCGTCGCCCTGATAAACAGCGGGAAGGTTTCATTTGATAAGCTGATCACGCACAGCTATAAGATCGGACAGCTTAGGGAAGCGATCATAAAACAGACGGAGAATGACTCGATCAAGGTTGTCATCGAGCCATAGGATTACAGAGAAGATATATTCTGTTATCGGTTTTAAGTATATGAGGACTATTATGAAGAAAGATTCAGGTATTGGGGATCAGGAGAAAATAAAAAGAAAGAGAAATATTGTTTCCGTTTTCGCGGCAGTAATAAGCCTCCTTGTCCTTAGCACTCTCTATGTCGGTCTGATAAAGCATGATCTGGACACTGAAAAGGAGAGATACGGCTTTATTGCCAAGAATGAAGCAGAACACATCATCACCATAATCGACTGTGTGATGGCAAGGACCAATACGCTTAAGGCAATGATACAGGACCATGACGGGGACACTTCATTTTTTGATGATGTTGCCGAGAATGTTTATAAGGACGTGACCGATGAAACCGGTATTATACTTAAGAATCTTGCCCTTGCTCCTGATGGTGTGGTATCAGATGTATATCCCCTCAAAGGAAATGAGTCTTTGATCGGATTTAATTTTCTCGACATGTCACGGCCGGGTAATCTGGAAGCAAAAGCGGCATACGAACAGGGCGGTACCATACTTACAAATCCGTTTGAACTTATACAGGGCGGGATGGGCATGGGCGGCAGAGCTCCTGTCTTACTGCGAAACGGAGATAATAAAGATCTATGGGGCCTTGTGACTGTCACGATTGATTATGATAATCTGATAGATGTGCTTGGGCTTGACAACCTGGAAGGCATGGGAGTTAACTATGCCCTGTCTTATATTGATGAGGATGGCAGTAACCATATCATGCAGGCCGAAGGCTTACTTGACGATTACGCGGTAAAAACGCAGTTCAAGGTGCGGAATCTGACATGGGAGTTAGCGGTGTCGCCGAAAAAAGGCTGGATCTCAGGTTTCCAGATTGCTCTTTCTGTATTCATTGTCCTGTCCATATCTGTATTCATAGGTTTATTTACAAATATTCTGTTGAAATTACGGGAAAATAATACAATTCTGTTACATCTTTCGAACACGGACCAGTTGACCGGAGGACTAAACCGCATGGCCTACGGTACTGCGCTTTCCGAATTGTCCGAAAAGCCGATCTTTGATGATTTTATTTATGTTTCAACTGATCTTAACGGCCTGAAACAGATCAATGATACACTTGGCCATCTGGCGGGAGAT
Source organism: Lachnospiraceae bacterium (assembly GCA_024684065.1). The sequence goes on along the minus strand of JAIKXO010000160.1, from coordinate 74,769 downwards.
GAGCTTATAAACGGTGCAAGCAAGTGCCTGTGCGAAGTTCTGGGAGAGTTTGGAAAAGTATATCGTATAGGTGGAGATGAATTTGCAGCACTTATTTATACAGATATGGATTCTGTTGATGGGATCGTGGATAAGCTGCACATTCGGGCAAAAGACTGGAAAGGAAATCATGCCGTAGAATTATCATTGTCTGTCGGATATGCATCTCATCACGAGTTCCCTGAGGCAGCGGTGGAAATGCTGATCAGGACAGCGGATAAAAGGATGTATGATGCAAAGCGTGCATACTACCTGTCCAAAGGTATTGACAGACGCAGTCAGAATAAATAAACAGTATATGCTATGATCAAAACGCGGAATTCAGGGTGATCTGTCTGAATGATCCGGTATATGGGGATGATTTAAATAATATGAATACGGAATTAGCTGTAAGAGAAGTACAGACGACAGATGCTGAGAGGCTTGTTGAGATTTATTCTTATTTTGTAAAAAATACAGCGGTTTCCTTTGAATATATGGTGCCTTCGGCCGCAGAGTTTGAGAAAAGGATAATAAAAATAAAGGAAAAGTATCCTTATCTGGTCTGTACTGCGGATGGCAGATTAACAGGTTATGCTTATGCGGGCCGGTACAATACACGTGAAGCGTATAACTGGACCGTAACCACTTCGATCTACGTTGACAGGGAATATCGCAGACAGGGGATCGGGTCATTTCTTTACGACGAACTGGAGAAAAGACTTAAGGAGCAGGGAATAGTGAACCTGTTAGCGGCAGTAGCATTCAGTGAAAAAGAAGATGAGTATCTGTCTCATGACAGTATAAGGTTTCATTTAAGCAGAGGGTATGAACAGGTCGCACATATGAGATCCGTCGGGAAGAAGTTCGACAGATGGTATGATCTTTTGTGGTTTCAGAAGAAATTATAATTCTTAGGTTTGATGAATGATGATGAGCTTTTCCTGTCCCTGACAGTGTTTAAACAACGGAAAAGACAGTGCCTGGTATTATAACTGTTTTATACCGAATAACGGAGGAGCAAAGAAATGGGAAAACAGGAGGATCTGACAGCAATTCTGCCTGACGGAACAGGATTTGACTTTTGGGAAAAGAAATGTATATTTGAGCGGACATTGTATGTGGCCTGTGAAGATCCCGGAGCTTCGGATGATAACGACGGAAGCGAAAAAGCTCCCTTTAGGACGATCGACAGAGCCGCAAGGGAAGCAGGACCCGGAACAAGGGTGTTTATCAGACAGGGGATCTACAGAGAGTGCTTAACCCCGCGCAGGGGCGGCAGTGACAGTGAGCATATGGTCAGCTTTGAAGCCTTTCCGGGAGAACAGGTCATTATAAGGGCTTCGGAGCAGGTAAAGGATTTTTCAGAAAGCAGCGGCTGGAAACTCCTGCCGGTCCCTGAGTTTTCTTCCGGTACAAGAGAGGTGGGAGGTGTAAAGGAGGATCAGCGGAGAATATGGAAGCACGAACTGGATCCCGATATGTTCAGGGGATATAATCCGTTCTGCGCGGTCAATATCATACATGACCGTCTTTTCATTGAATATGACAAAACGGATATGACGACGTATTTAAACCGCCGCGGGGTTGTTTACTGCGACGGGGAACCACTGAAGCAGGTCGCGCTTTACCATATGCTTGGAGAGGAGGATAATACCTACTGGGTTGAGGCAAACGGGCAGACTATTCATTTCAGGCTCAAAGACGATGCGGATCCGAATGAGCACCTGATCGAGATCTCCGTAAGGGAACAATGCGTGGCACCCAAAGAGCCGTTTCTTTCTTACGTAAAAATAAAAGGCCTTATCTGTGACCATGCGGCTACCGGAGGGCCTGTTCCCCAGAGAGGTGCCATATCAAGCTTCCGCGGGCACCATTGGATCGTGGAGGATTGTACCGTAAACTATGCAAATACGGTTGCGATAGATATCGGGAACGAGTGCTGGCATCATTCCCCTGTCGAAGGGCAGATAATCGGGCATTCCGTCATACGGGGATGTAGTATTAACAATGCCGGCGTTTGCGGTATCGCAGGGCTTTTTGCCGGGAATATGCTGATTGAGGATAACCGGATCTATGGAACCGGCTGGCAGAAGATGGAGCTTTCCTGGGAAGCCGGAGGGATCAAGCTGCATAACAGCGTGAATGGCCTTATACGCAGGAATATCTTTAAGGATACGTTCCGCGCGGATCATCTGTGGCTTGACTGCGGCAATCAGAATACGCGTATCACTTCCAATTTATTTATAAACGGAATTGAGCAGAGAGAAGCAATATTCATCGAATGTACGAAGGACGGGGTCAATCTGATCGACAATAATATCATCTGGAACGTGGAGGGGAGGTTTGACCCGGCGAAGATTCCCGCAGAGCCCGGCTCCTCAGGATGGTATAAACTTGCGGAGGATGATGTGGTTAACGGCTACGGCATATACTGCGAGGGGACAGACAGGCTGATCATTGCTCATAACCTGATCGGAAAGTGCCGTCACAGCGGCTATTATGCAAAGCCGGTGGGCTTTCGTATGGGAGGTCTGGAACGGGGAGGAACGTCCAGAAAAGCGAAGATCATAAACAATATCTTTTACGACTGCAGGGAAGCTGCGGTCGTATTTCCCACTGCCGATAATGAGGCGGATGGAAATCTGTATCTTTGCATGGGTGGGGGGTTCCTTCGCATTATGTATCCGGCGCCCGAGGTCTGTCTTGATCTTAAGACCTGGCAGGAATTTTACGGGTTCGATATGTCCGGTGATTATGCATGGTTTTCTTTTGAGCCGGATTTTGAAGAGGGTACGGTAAGGATACAGGCCAGGCCGGATGAGCCGGTCAATGCGCCGGGGCCGGAAATAAAGATACAGATCTCCCGTGATCCGGAGGCGGTCAGAAAGGTGCCGACGTCTGAGTTCGTAAAATGTGATATTACGGGAGCGGGCAGGGAGAAGACTTCTCTCCCCGGGCCGTTTTCCTTATGGAATGAAATGCGTATAAAAATATGACCGATTATTATTCGGGGGTTTATTAAAAGATATTTGGAGCCCTCGACTCTGACGAGGGTATGTCAGATATTTCAGGGGCAGAAACCCCTTTCAATAGAGGAGGAGATGGGATAATGGAGGGCTTCCGCTTTACAGAACTTGTAAATAAAGAAAACGGCTTTGAATTCTGTCAGGCTTTTCGCGATGAAGTTGACTGGATCATGGGGGGCAGGGACGATACATACTGGTTTGCGGTATTAAAGGATCAATCGGTTAAGGAAACATATATCGGGACTTATAAGGACGGTGCGTGGGCAGATCGCAGGATAAGGGGAAAGGGGAAGAAGAAAAATGAAGAAGAAATGCCCGCAGGCATCACCATCAGACGAATAGAGGAAAGAGCTTATTTTATGCAGGATTCAGAATGGGTGAAGAACAGAAAGCCAAGGCTTATTGAAGATGCGCACCCTCATTATCATTATGTTTACGGTATAGGAGATAAAGCCCTGGACATATCGAAAGCTTATGGAGTAAGCATTGCATATTCGGATATCAAGGATCCTTCGGCAGGCTTTCATCTGAGGCATCTTTATACAGGCGAAGAAGCAGAGGCTCCGGGATTTTAATTATACCAAGAGAAGTAAACGGGAGGAAGCATATGGAACGGCCGGTTTTTCGCTTTGCAGAAGAAAAGGATTGCCATCTGATCCTTTCCTTTATAAAAATGCTTGCTGACTATGAACGGATGTCTGATCAGGTAGTAGCAACGGAAGGACTGTTAAAAGAATGGATTTTTGAAAAGAGGAAGGCTGAGGTGCTATTTGCGTGTGTGGACGGAAAGGAGATCGGCTTTGCTCTTTTCTTTCATAATTTTTCGACATTCCTGGGGAGAGCGGGGATCTATCTTGAGGATCTGTTTGTCCTCCCTGAGTATCGGGGGAAGGGCTGCGGAAAAGCCATGCTTGGGAAACTTGCGCAGATAGCACTGGAAAGAGGATGCGGAAGACTGGAATGGGCATGTCTTGACTGGAATAAGCCAGGCATAGATTTTTATCTGGCTCTTTCCGCGGAACCGATGAATGACTGGACGACATACAGGCTGACAGGGGATTCCTTAAAGAAAATGGCGGAGTGAGACTAAAGACAGGGGACGGTTCTTTTGTGCGGCTGCTGCACAGGAGAACCGTCCCTTTGAGCAGTTCGTTAAAGAAGGAGCAAGATTTGGCAGTATTTTTATTGGAGCCGGATAAAATATATTTTCCGGATCCCGGGCTTGCGGATCCCGACGGTTTTCTTGCGGTGGGGGGAGACCTTAGCGTAAACAGGCTCTTGTTGGCGTATAGCAACGGGATTTTTCCATGGTATAACGAGGGAGAGGAAATACACTGGTGGTGTCCGAAGGAGCGTTTTATCATAAGACCGTCGGAAATTCATATATCCAGATCCATGAAAAAATATATGAAAAGGCATGAAACAGGCTTTTTCCTTAACAGAGATTTTGCATTCACCATGCATAAGTGCAGGATCATGAGGGAATTCTCGGAGGGAACCTGGATCACGGATGACATGGAGGAAGCCTATCTTAAGCTTCATAAGGAAGGATTTGCCATAAGTCTAGAGGCTGTTTCGGATGGGACGATAATCGGCGGGCTTTACGGGGTGAGCATAGGAAAGTGTTTTTTCGGAGAAAGCATGTATTCCGATGAAGAGAACGGATCAAAGCTTGCTCTGATCTTTTTGGCACGGCTTCTTTCAGAGAACGGCTATGTGATGATCGACTGCCAGTTCCGCACGGATCATCTGGAAAGCATGGGAGGGGTTTCGATCAGCTATGAGGAATACAAAAAGCTGCTTGAATCGGGATTCGGATAGGAAACAATGATGCCGTCAGTTTTGTCCTCAGTTTTGTGCCGGGTCTGGGAAGTGCTTTTATTTACCGTCTGGATACTAAAGACAGGAAGGAATAACAGAATATGAGAACAAGAGGTCGGAATGATCAATGTATGGCACAGGGGTAAAGTTTGATAGTTTTCGACTTTCAGACTTGATTGGCGGGTCAGATACGAGTCCGGATAAATCCCGCTCGTGCCTGACCATGGAGAACAAAAATGAAGATCAGGAAAACAGTGGGATCAGATTTTGAACGAATTATGGAAATATATGCCTACGCGAGGGATTTTATGGCAAAAACCGGAAATCCGAATCAATGGGGGCCGACAAACTGGCCGCCCGGGGCTTTGATCCATAAGGACATAAACGACGGAAACAGCTATGTGTGCGTCAACGATGACGACGTAGTTATCGGTACCTTTTTTTATATACAGGGGCATGATATTGAACCGACGTACCGCAGAATAACGGAAGGAGCATGGAGAGATGAAAGTGAATACGGAGTTGTCCACAGACTTGCTTCAGACGGCTCCGAAAAAGGGATCGGACGTTTCTGTCTCGGATGGGCTTTTGAGCAGTGCGGGCATCTGCGGGTAGACACACATACGGATAATAAAGTCATGCAGAATCTTCTGGGCAAAATGGGCTTTGTCCGATGCGGGATCATCCATGTGGAAGAAGATAATTATCCCAGATATGCTTACGAAAAGACTAAGTGATGAGCGAAACGACCGGCCGGAGGTAATATGCGCTTATGAAAAACACATAATAAGCTGCATACAGCCGTAAAGACCGTCCAGTCCGGGCCATATCCCCGGAATGTGGCGGGTATCCTTGCAAATAACGCTGTTCGTGGGTATAATAATCAGGACGTTAGGCGTTTCGGACGTATTCAGCATTATAGTTATTAGCCGGAGGTCTTCTGCTCTTTAAGGCATGAGCTATAAACGGGAGAGAATGATGCCTCATATGTAAAAAAGGTTTATTTCGTTTAAAGTAACCGGCTCATACTCTGCAGACATGAAGACCACAGATAAGAAAGGAAGTAAAAAATGGCTGTCAATATTGGAATTTTAGGGTATGGAAATCTCGGAAGGGGCGTGGAATGCGCTGTAAGGCAGAATGATGATATGGAGCTTAAGGCGGTTTTTACCAGAAGGGATCCATCTTCAGTCAGTATTATTACAGAAGAAGCAAAGGTATATAATGTATCGGAAATACTCGAACATAAGTCCGAGATCGATGTTCTTATAATCTGCGGAGGTTCAGCCACGGACCTTCCAGAAATGACACCCAGGTATGCAAAGGATTTTAATGTGATCGATTCCTTTGACACACATGCAAAGATCCCCGAGCATTTTGAGAAGGTTGACAGGACTGCAAAGGAGGGAGGGAAGCTTGCGATGATCTCGGTAGGCTGGGATCCGGGGATGTTTTCCTTAAACCGCGCTGTTGCAAATGCCATCCTGCCTGACGGGAGAGACTATACCTTCTGGGGCAAAGGGGTAAGCCAGGGGCATTCGGATGCGATAAGGAGGATAAAGGGAGTTTTGGATGCAAGGCAGTATACCATCCCCGTGGAAGAAGCACTTAAAGAGGTGCGAAGCGGAAAAAATCCCGAGCTTTCCACAAGGCAGAAGCATACAAGGGAGTGCTTTGTAGTGGCAGAGGACGGAGCCGATAAGGAAGCCATAGAAAAAGAGATAGTGACAATGCCCAATTATTTTGCCGACTATGACACTACCGTTCATTTTATCACAAAGGAGGAGCTTGAAAGAGACCATAAAGGGATCCCTCATGGGGGCTTCGTGATAAGGTCCGGGGTCACGGGAGCAGACAGGGAGAACAGTCATGTGATAGAGTACAGCCTCAGGCTGGATTCAAATCCGGAATTTACCTCAAGCGTTCTTGTTGCCTATGCCCGGGCTGTATACAGAATGAGCAAAGAGGGCATGACCGGATGCAAAACCGTTTTTGATGTTGCGCCGGCATATCTCTGCAGACAGGACAACGCAGAGCTGAGAGCTCATATGCTGTAAATTATTCCACCGGATTAAACAGATAATAATTGCCACGATGTTTTTTATCTGATCTGTCATGGAACTTTTTTCAAAAAGTATAGATTAAAAAATATAACAGTCTTTATGACAAATGGAGGAAGAAATGGCACCTGATAACAGACCGAAGGGAAGACAGAAGACCATCACACAGGGAAAGGCCAGCGTACAAAAGAAAGGTCCGGGGCTTGGAACAGGACCGGTGGGAACAGGGAGCGGCGGAGGCTTTTCTCACGGCTCTTTGGGCGGCCCGCAGAGATCCGGCGGCGGAGGAAGAGGCAGGCTCTTCATGATCATTGCTGTCGTTGTCCTGGTTATTTTGACCGGAGGCCTGAAGGGGCTGTTCGGAGGGGGATCCTCAGGCGGAACCACTGATTCAGGTGCACAAACTTCAGTAGATCCGCAGAATGGCGTGTCATCAGGAGCGGGGGATTCAGGTGCGGTTTCGGCTGAAAGCACAGGTATTTCTTCTCTTGGAAGCCTTGCCCAGCTTTTCGGAGCCGGAAGCCTGAGCCAGTATTATGCCGGCAATTCCTCAAATCCCACAGGCCAGGCGGCAGGGGGGCTTTTCCAGAGCTATGCCGGTTCAGGCTCTGTATCCACTGTGGGAGATACTTCTTATAAGAGCTTAAATACCGAAGTGGACAAAAGGGCAAGAGAAAAGAGGACTGTAATAAAGGGAGGAGGTCAGGATACGGTCACCATTATGGTGTACATGTGCGGAACCGACCTCGAATCAAAACACGGAATGGCAACCTCGGATATGATGGAAATGGCCGGGGCAGAGCTTTCCGATAATGTAAATCTCCTTTTATATACCGGAGGATGCTTAAAGTGGCAGAATAATGTAGTAAATAATTCGGTGAACCAGATATATAAGGTCCAGTCCGGGGGCGTAAAGTGCTTGGAGAAGGACATGGGGGATAAACCGATGACCTCTCCTGATACCCTGAAGGAGTATATTGAATATTGCGCGAAGAACTATCCCGCGGACAGATATGAGCTTATTTTCTGGGATCATGGCGGAGGAACGATAAGCGGATACGGCTATGATGAAAAGAAGAAAAACGGATCGATGACCCTTGGAGGGATTGACAAAGCGCTTAAGGAATCCGGGGTTATATTCGATTTTATCGGGTTTGATGCCTGTCTGATGGCAACCCTTGAAAACGGGCTTATGCTTTCCCAGTATGGGGATTATATGATAGCTTCCGAGGAAACAGAGCCCGGAGTAGGCTGGTATTATACAAACTGGCTTACAAAGCTGTCTAAGGATACCTCTATGCCTACCATAGAAATAGGAAAGAACATCATCGATGATTTTGTCGATGTATGCGCTAAAAAATGCCAGGGGCAGAAAACAACGCTCTCAATAGTCGACCTTGCGGAGCTGGAGAAAACAATTCCTGAGGAGCTGACTTCCTTTGCAAAAGCGACCAGCGAACTTATAAAAAACGATGAATATAAGGTTGTTTCGGATGCCAGGTACAGTTCGAGGGAATTTGCGCAGTCCTCCAAGATCGATCAGGTAGACCTTGTGGATTTCGCTGAAAAGATAGGGACCGATGAGTCTGAAAGCCTGGCGGAAACAATAAAAAGTGCCGTAAAATACAACAAGACCTCAAGAAGCATGTCGAATGCTTATGGACTGTCAGCTTATTTTCCGATGAAAAAGATGTCCAAGGTGGATCAGGCAGCCTCGGTGTATGATGACATTGGGATGGATTCCGAATATACAAGCTGTATAAAGGATTTTGCCTCTCTGCAGCTTGGAGGGCAGACGGCCTCATCCCAGAGCGGTATGGCGGGGTCTCCCCTGCCCTCGCTTCTGGGAACTCTGCTCGGAACTTCGCAGACCTCATCATCCTCCCAGTCAGGCGCTTCCACTATGATAAATCTGTTTGGGAGCATGCTTTCCGGTAATCTCGGAGGGCTTTCCGGGCTTGCTTCGTCAAATACCGGTTTTCTTAGTGACAGATCCTTTGACGATAAAAAAGCCCAGAGCTATGTGGAAAACAATATGCTGGATCCGATGGCTCTTCTCTGGACGATGGATTCCGACGGGAAATATAAGCTTGAGCTCACCGAAGAGCAGTGGTCGCTCGTTCACGGCCTGGATCTCAATGTATTTTATGATGACGGAGAGGGCTATATAGATCTTGGGCTCGATAATATCATCGAATATGATGATAAGGGGAATCTCATAGGCGAATATGACAATACCTGGCTTACTTTAAACGGCAGCACCATAGCCTACTATCATACAGATACAGTTGAGGGGGATGACGGGTCACTCACCGTGACCGGATATGTGCCCGCTTTCTTAAACGGCGAGAAAGTCAAGCTTATCATAGTGTTTGACGATGCCAATCCCGAAGGATATGTTGCCGGAGCTGAAACGGATTATGACGACAGGGATACCGATACGATCGCAAAGAATATGATAGCGCTTAAGGACGGCGATGAGCTTCAGTTTATCTGTGATTACTATAGCTATGAGGGAGAATATAAAGACAGCTATTATCTGGGCGACCCTGTCACACTAAGCATGGAAGAGGGCATTAATATCGCCAATATGGATATCGGGAAGAGCACGAGAGCTGTTTATAAGCTTACTGATATTTACGAACAGAGCTACTGGACCCAGGTGATCCCTGAATAACGGAGTTTGGCTCAGCGGATTGCATTAAGGATATTTCAGAGGTAAAAACCCATTAAGTAATGCAGTTTTCGATTCTGCAGAGCCTCTATCATATATTTCAGGGGCAAAAATCCTTTTGATACAGAAAACGCTCAGAAAACAGTAATTAACGGCAAAGCTTTCTCAAAAGCAGGAAATCCTTAAGCGAAAGAGGAAGCTTTGCTCCGTTATCGAAAATAACAGAACGCGCGGAAAGCCGGGATACATGGCTTAAGTTAACATAACATAAACCAAACCGAACTATATCGTTAAATAATGCAAGATTTGACGAAAACTGATCGATAGTTTCGGTTGACATAATAACGCCGCCATCAAACAGATTTATCTCAATTTGGGATATCTTATCCTTAGCCTGAGCATAGAGAAACTCTTCGGGCTTCAGGAATCTCGTTTCATTTTGGCAGCGGACTTCTATTACTGGCGTCCTGTCCGCGGCGTTTTCTATGGCAAGATCGACAAGCTCCGAAATATCATTCTGTAAAAGCGGCTGATCCCTGAAGAGCAGATGCATGTCGGAATCTGAAAACATTATGCGATGATCGATCTTTGAGCAGATGATCACGATAACGGAATCGATCCCGTTCCCTTTTATATACGAAGCGGTCTGAAAGCAGGCCGTGTCCCCCTCCTGTGTAATATCGATAAGGAACAGGTCGTATCGGTTCGGGGTCTTAAGGAGCGATTCACTGCTTCCGAAGGAGTCGACATAAACCGGAGTGCCCTCCCTGCCTCTTTTCAGGGCTTCTCTTCCAAGGAGCCTTTCAAGCTGTTTTCGGTCAGCGATATTGTCATCACAGACTGCGATATAAATAGCCATTTTGTCACCGGTAATAAGGAATGATCGTGTACAGAACGGCCGGCTGATAATGAATAACGTAAAGCCGCCTGATACGACCGTTGTTATTTTTGCGTCATGCAATAATAGTCCCTGCTTTTCTTTATGGTACTCTTTTTTTTGAAAAAATCCAGCTTTTTGGAAGACTTATTTAATGAGTTCCTGGACCGGAAGAGTTTATGCCGGGTATTTCAGGGACAAAAACATTCAATAGAGAAGAGCAGGATCGGAAGATACTGTTTAGTGCTGAGCCGGGTATATATCCTGGGGCTGTTAGCGTGTATAATAATATAATAAATTGTTTAGAAATTTCTTAGAGATTTTTAATAGAATGTATTCTTTGCTAAAGTTTACATAAATTCAAAAATATAGTATACTTTTCTGAGTATTATCGGGAGCTTGAAAGCACTTCCGGTAATATTTTTCTGTTCCTTTCGGGAGTTTTTTGTTTTGAAGAGATTAATTAAAAGGAAAAACTTCATAATTTATCTGCTTACGGCTGCGCTGATCGTCTCGGGGCCTGTTTCCGCATGGGCGGAAGAGAATATCGAGTCTGTGGAGATCAGTGGAGAGGATAAAGCCGATGTGAACTCAGGCCGGGGATCAGAGCCGGAAGCGGTTACAGAGATTCCGACAGAGGTTACGACTGAGGCTGCCGCTCAAGGAAGCAAAGATAACGGATTAAAAGAGGTGCCGGAAGAGCCTGAGAATCTTGAAGAAAAGGCTGAAGAACCCTCGGAGGAAACAGAGGAGACACAGCCGGAGAGCCTGCCCAAGAGCTCTGAGGAGAAAGAGACGCTTTCAGAGAGCAATTATAGGGAAACGCCATCGGAAGAAGACGTTCACGAAGCTGAGACAGCCGGGGAAAGCCGCTCTTTGGAAGATACATATTCGGACAGACAATATGAGGATCCTGAGCATACTGAAGATCTTCAAAATACCGAGGATCAGCAATATACCGGGAACGATCAAAACACCGGGGATTATCAGTATACCGAGGACCATCAATATACACAAGAGCCACAGGATGCCTATTATGACGAAGAGGCAGAACAGATGGTATCGGAGGACAGAGGATCCGCCTGGGAGGAACAGCAGGAAGAGATCCCTGAACCGGAGCAGGATGATTTTTCAGAGAATGAGGATAAAGACGGAAAGGCTAAGCTGATCACTGCATTCGGAGCTCTTTCGGAGGAGGAGAAAACCAGGACATATCCCAAAGACGGAAAACCGTCATATGATGAACTTGTCCGGGATTTTCCGGCTCATCTTACAGTATATACTGAAGACGGAATGGATGAAGTGGCCGTGGAATGGTTCAGTGTAGGCGATGATTTTGACGGCTCTGCGGCCATCTATTATCAGTTCAGCCCGAGATGGGATACAGGCTTATACCGGGTTGAGGATGATTTTGATATTCTGAGGGACGCTCCGTATATCGAGGTATTCCTGACAGAACCTGAATCATCCTATGATGAAGCTTCCGGGGAGGCCTTGCCGTCAAATATTATACTTAATTACAACCAGACGGCAAATAAAAGGAAAATATATGATTACCTTACCGGAACCATGGGACTGAACACTGCTGCGGCCTGCGGAGTGCTTGCCAATATATACTGTGAATCCGGCTTCAACCCCAATGCCCTCGGTGATGGCGGAACCAGTTACGGGATCTGCCAATGGCATAATGGGAGGTATACAAATTTAAGGAATTACTGTGACGATAACGGATATGATTATCGCAGTCTTATCGGACAGCTGCATTTTCTTGAGTATGAGCTTAATCATTCTTATGGCTCCATACTCAGGCTGCTTGAATCCGTATTTAATGATGCGGAAGGCGCATATTATGCGGGTTATTCATGGTGTTATAACTATGAGCGTCCCAGGAACTATCCTTCGGTATCAGTGACCAGAGGTAACCTGGCAAGGGATAAATACTGGGCCTCATATACAGGGGAATATTCCGGTATCATCGAATTGGAAACGCCCGGAGATATACCGGAAGAGGACCTGGAAGAAGGCTGGGATGAATATCCGGACGGAATATCGGAAGAGGGCCCTTCATTTTACTTATCTCAGACAGAGATGAATCTCATAGCCGGGGGAAGCGGAGCAGGCCTCGATATTTCATGCTTCCCTGAGGATTCCATAGAATATTCCGTAACCTGGGAGAGCGCTGATAAGGATATTGTTTATGTTTCCTATGACGGGTTTGTTCTTCCTAAGGAAGCCGGTGAAACTATGATAACGGCTTATGTTAAATGGCAGGTTCATGATGATGAACAGGATGAGAATGGGGACGGCGGGCATATGCCTGATGAGTTCACCGAGCTTTCGTGCAGGGTTTTGGTTGAGGAAAACGTTCCCGTAGAATTATATGATCCTGAGACAGTTGATTTTTATGCTTCCTCAGAGGAGCCTGTAAAGATAGGGAGGAACGAGGCTTATATCAGTGTGGGAGTTAGCTATAAAAATGCTGTAGCGTATACCGGGGAGACGATCGATCCTGAAAATGATCTCGGGGCGGAAATGAACCTCTCTGAGCTCACTGGGATCATTGATGAGCTTGGGCTCTTAAGAGAAGAAGGTATAAGCTCTGCTGAACTGTTTGACGTCTCATATCAGACACAGGGCGGAATATATACCGGAGGATCATATTTCTATCCCGTGATATTCTTTGATGAAGAAAAAGCGTATGATGCCGGAATGAAAAGAAGGGAGATTGAAGAGCTCTCGAGAGCTGTGAGCGAACTGAATGAGGACTTCTCGGAAAGGAGCTTTGATTTCTACGTCAATCCGGTAGATATTTCAGGTAATGATATTTCCGTTCTTGTAAGGCTTGATAACAGAAGAATAGTATACGACGAGGAAGGAAATATAACGAATATCAGATATGTCAGGATAACGGATAAAGACAGGAGGATTTTTGACCTTCCGCTTTATGACTGTGAGATCAGGCTTATGGATTTCGAAGCCGGAAGAGTTATCCTGACGGTAGCAGACAATGAATGCTTTACAGGTTCAAAGGAAGTTTATGTCAATTGAGTTTTTTACATGAAGCTTAAGTCAAAGGGTCTGAAGATCAGGATCATGGCAAGGATGGCCAGCTGAAAAAAAAGGATCAGGGGCATTCCGGCCTTGAATTTAAGTTTTTGGGTCTTGTGCCTGAAAACATACATCCCAAGAAGGGCTCCCAGGCTCCCTCCGAAAATAGCGAGAGAGAACAGTGAGCCCTCCGATATGCGCCATCTGCTCCGCCTTGCGCGGCTTTTGTCAACACCGAAGCAAATAAAGCTTAGAACATTGATAACAAGAAGATAAATTATCAGGATCTTAAGTGCTTCCATTATTCGGTAGCATCATCAAGAGAAGCGAGCTTAAGAGCCCTCACTTTGCAGGACAGTCCGAAAAGGTTTATGAATCCTGTCGCATCCTTATGATTATAGAGCTCTCCTGTTGTAAAGCTTGCGATATCCGCATCATATAAGGAATAGGGGGAAGTGGTTCCCGCTTTGATTATATTCCCTTTATAAAGCCTGAATCTGACCTCGCCGGTCACATACTTCTGGGTGCTCTGAATAAAGGCCTGTACAGCCTCCCTGAGCGGAGTGAACCACTTGCCTTCATAGACGATCTGGGCAAGCTTAGATCCCATATCCTTTTTAAGCGCATAGGTGTCACGGTCCAAAATGAGCTCTTCGAGCTGCTGGTGAGCCTCCATAAGGATAGTTCCCCCGGGTGTCTCGTAAACGCCCCGGCTCTTCATTCCCACCACCCGGTTTTCGACGATATCTATTATACCTATACCGTGCTTTCCGCCGAGCCTGTTAAGTTCCTTTATTATATCAGAAACCTTCATCTCTTTTCCGTTTACGCTTTTGGGAATTCCGGCTTCGAATGTCATGGAAACATACTCTGCCTCATCGGGAGCCTTTTCCGGGGTGACTCCCAATACAAGGAGATGATCATAATCGGGTTCTCTTCCGGGATCTTCGAGCTCCAATCCTTCGTGGCTGATATGCCAGAGATTGCGGTCACGGCTGTAGCTGTTATCGGCCGAGAAGGGAAGATTGATCCCGTGCTCGTTACAATACCTGATCTCGGATTCGCGGGAATCCATGGTCCATTTCTCATCGCGCCATGCGGCTATTATCTTTATCTCCGGAGCCAGAGCCTTGATGGCGAGCTCGAAGCGGATCTGGTCATTACCCTTTCCGGTTGCGCCGTGGCATATCGCGGCAGCATTTTCCTTCTTTGCGATCTCTACAAGCTTTTTGGCTATGAGAGGCCTTGCCATTGAGGTGCCGAGCAGGTACTTGTTTTCGTACACGGAATAGCCCTGTACGCATGGAACGATATATTCATCGCAGAATTCATCTATAACATTTTCTATGTATAGCTTGGAGGCTCCGCTTGCCTTTGCTCTTTCTTCAAGGCCGTCAAGTTCGCTTTCCTGTCCGCAGTCCACGCAGACACAGATGACTTCATAATCATAATTTTCCTTAAGCCAGGGGATGATAGCTGTAGTATCAAGGCCTCCGGAATAGGCAAGAATCACTTTTTCTTTCATTTGTTTCCTCCCGATAGAGTCAATTCATTTTTGCAACGAATAATATACAATATTTGCCTTAGGATTGCAACATACATTGAACTTTTAAACCAAATAGTGTATCATACTTGTTGCAGTTTGGCGTGGTTCAATTTACGAAAGATCGGCCGGGCCGTTTTGCGAATGAATATTATATTGTTTTATTTCATTAATTAATATGACATATAAGCATATCAGGGCAGTTAAGCTGTACTAACGCTTTTTCAGGGAGTGTCGCATGGAGCCTTTGATCAGGGAAATGAAAATAGAAGATTACGAGGAAGTAAGCAGGCTTTGGCACAGTATCCCGGGCTTCGCCATACGAAGCATTGATGACTCGCTCATGGGCGTTGACAGGTTTTTAAAAAGGAATCCGGGCTTAAGCGTAGTTGCGCAGGATGGTGGCAGGATCGTCGGCAGCATACTCTGCGGCCATGACGGAAGAAGAGGGTGTCTTTATCATGTCTGTGTTCACCCGGAACACAGAAGAAAAAGGATAGGAACCAGGATGGTAGTCTTTGCCATGGAGAAGCTTAAGGATGAGGGCGTCAATAAGGTATCCCTGATAGCGTTTACGAGAAATGACATAGGAAATGCTTTCTGGAAGACGATAGGCTGGACTAAGAGAGAGGATCTGAATTATTACGATTTTGTCCTGAACGAAGAAAATATAATAAGATTTAACACTTAAAAGATTTGAAAGTCCTGTAGTTTATTTACGGCATTCGCTCTGTACAAAGCGTATTGGAAACATAGGAATGAAATATTTGATCTGCAGAAGGAGGAGTTCATGGGCTTCAGGGAAATAGAAGGAGGAGTGACTGCGGCAAGAGGGTTCAAGGCAGCCGGCGCAGAAGCGCAGCTTAAATATAAAGGACGTCTTGACATGGCGATGATCTATTCTGAGAAACCCTGCACGGTAGCAGGGACTTTTACTAAGAACATAGTAAAAGCGGCACCTGTCAAATGGGACATGCGGATAGTTGAAAAGGGTGAGTGTGTGCATGCGGCAGTGGTCAATTCCGGTATCGCGAATGCCTGTACCGGTAAGGAGGGGATGTCCGTCTGTGAAGAGACAGCGTCACATGCCGCTAAGCTTTTGGGAATAGATAAAGACCAGGTGCTTATCGGATCTACCGGGGTTATCGGTATGCAATTATCCATAGAAAAGCTTAAGAACGGAATAAATGCCCTGGTTCCAAAATTGACCGACTCAGTCAAAGCAGGGAATGAAGCTGAGCGTGCGATAATGACAACGGATACTGTCCCCAAGGAAATTGCAGTTGAGCTTAAGATCGGAGACAAGACCGTAAGGATAGGCGGAATGAGCAAGGGGTCGGGTATGATACATCCCAACATGTGTACGATGCTCGCCTACATAACGACCGATGCCGTTATTTCACGCGAAATACTGACCGAAATAGTCAAGCAGGACATTGAAGATACCTTCAATATGATCTCCGTTGATGGTGACACGTCAACAAATGACACTTATCTTGTATTTGCAAACGGAGCTGCCGGAAATAAGGAAATAAATAAGGAAGACGGAAGCTATGAGGCCTTCAGGCAGGCACTTCATTTTGTCAACGAGTCCCTGGCTAAAAGGATGGCTAAAGACGGTGAAGGCGCCACGGCCCTTTTTGAAGCAAAGATCATAAATGCGGCATCGAAGGCGGAAGCAAAAATCCTTGCGAAGTCCATGATCGGTTCGATGCTTTCAAAGGCCGCGATATTCGGACATGACGCTAATTTTGGCCGTTTTTTATGCGCGTTGGGCTATTCGGGAGTAACCTTCGATCCCGAGAATATTGATCTGTATTTTGAGAGCAGGGCCGGCAGGCTTTTAATATATTCTGACGGTGTTCAGGCTGAGTACAGCGAACAAGAGGCTACTGAGATCCTTTCGGAGGATGAGGTGACCGTGATCGCCGATATGAAGCAGGGTCAGGCGGAGGCTGTGGCCTGGGGCTGTGATCTTACATATGATTATGTTAAGATCAATGCCGATTACAGAAGCTGATGCTTTCGGGCTGCCAGACTTTGAGAAGCGGGTATCTGACAGTATGAAAAAGAACGGGGATCAAAGCCTTTTAAGGAATTCCGGATCCCTAAGCAGGTATGTCAGATATTTCAGGGCCAAAGCCCCTTTAAAATTGAGGAGGAAACATAGGTGGAAAAGGACAGGTTTGATATTGAAAAAATATATAATAAAGCGGAGGTTCTTATAGAAGCGCTTCCCTATATCCGGGAATTCAACAGGAAGGTGATCGTCGTCAAATACGGCGGTTCCGCGATGTCGGACGAGGAGCTTCAAAAGAATGTCATAAAGGACGTTACTCTCCTTAAGCTTGTGGGATTTAAACCCATAGTGGTGCATGGAGGCGGGAAGGAGATAAGCAGATGGGTGAAGCTTGTTGGCAAAGAAGCCAGGTTTGTTAACGGGCTCAGGGTTACTGATTCAGAAACCATGGAGATCGCGGAGATGGTCTTAAACAAGGTCAACAAATCTCTTGTTTCGATGGTGCAGGAGCTCGGAGTCAAAGCCGTTGGGGTTTCCGGAAAGGACGGGGGTCTTTTGAAGGTTGAGAAGAGGCTCGCGGACGGAGAGGATATCGGCTTCGTCGGAAGCATTACGGAGGTTGATACAAAAATACTGACCGATCTTCTGGAAGCGGATTTTCTGCCGATCGTCGCACCGATAGGGCTTGACGGGAAGTATGATACCTATAATATCAATGCCGATGATGTCGCCTGTGCGATCGCGAAAGCAATGAACGCGGATAAACTTGCGTTTCTCACGGATATCGAGGGAGTATATAAGGATCCTGAGGATCCCGATACCTTTATTTCCAGTCTTACCGTATCCGAGGCGGAGAAGCTCATAGAGGGGGGATTCGTCGGAGGGGGGATGCTTCCCAAACTGAATAACTGTGTTGACGCGATCGAAAACGGGGTGAACAGGGTTCATATATTAGATGGCAGGAAACCCCACGCCCTGCTTCTTGAAATATTCACGAGAAGCGGGATAGGAACCATGTTTCTTAAAGAAGAAACAGATTGACTGATCAAGTCAACCAATTCTGCGCCGATTTGCAAGGCAAATCGTGCGCTTAGGCGCGAACTTGAGTTCGTGCCGATTCGATCCGGAGGATCGAATCATTACATATTCTGCGCCGATTTGCAGGGCAAATCGTGCGCTTAGGCACGATTGATATCGACAAGCGGTATTTTCATTGTACTCATTAATTCAGCCATAAGGCGTAACTGGTATCCGGAGGATATAAAATGAACAGAACAAAAGAACTTATAAGTGATGCCGAACAGTATCTGTTGCATACCTACAATCGGTTTCCGGTGGTATTTGACCATGGCGAAGGCGTAAGGCTTTATGACGTTGACGGGAAAGAGTATCTGGATTTCTTTGCGGGCATAGCGGTCCATGCTCTCGGCTATGGAAACAGGGAATATAAGGAGGCCCTTAAGGCTCAGATAGACAAGATAACCCATACGTCCAATCTTTTCTATAACGAGCCTGCCGTAAATGCTGCCAGATCCCTTACAGAGCTTACAGGTCTTGAGAGGGTTTTCTTTACCAACAGCGGAGCAGAGGCTATCGAGGGGGCAGTGAAGGCAGCCAGGAAGTATTCTTATGTAAAAGATGGGCATACGGATCATGAGATAATAGCCATGGAGCATTCCTTCCATGGGCGTACTATGGGAGCGTTGAGCGTTACAGGCACAAAAGCGTACAGAGATCCGTTCCTCCCGATGATAGGCAATATAAGGTATGCTGTTTTTAATGAACTTGAAAGCGTGGAGGCGCTTATAAACGAAAAAACATGCGCCGTGATACTTGAGACGATACAGGGAGAGGGCGGGATCGTGCCCGGAACTTCCGAATTCATAAAAGGGGTCAGGAAGCTGTGCGATGAAAAGGGACTCCTTATGATAATCGATGAAGTGCAGTGCGGAATGGGCAGAAGCGGAAAAATGTTTGCCTATGAAGAATACGGGGTGAAGCCGGACATACTGACCCTTGCAAAGGGCCTTGGCTCGGGAGTCCCTGTCGGCGCGTTCCTTATGACGGAGAAAACAGCTCAGAGTTCCCTGACCGCCGGGGATCACGGGTCTACCTATGGGGGCAATCCCTTTGCCTGCGCGGCTGTCAATGCGGTCCTTGACCAGTTTGAAAAGCTGGATATTCTTGAAAACGTAGGGAAGGCCGGCGCCTATCTTTCCGAAAAGCTTGCGGAGCTTAAAAATCAGTACTCCTTTATAAAGGATGTCAGAGGAAGAGGGCTTATTCAGGGAATTGAGCTTGACGAAACCGTCAAAGCCTCAGATGTGTGTAACAAAGCTCTTGAAAACGGATTGGTTGTTATATCGGCATCGGGAAATGTCATCAGGCTTATCCCGCCGCTCATCATCACAAAGGAAGATATTGATGAGATGCTTGAAAAGCTGAAGGGGGCATTTTGAGAAAGACCAGGGAATTAGCGGCTTCGCTCACGATTGTGGCAGTCCTTTTTGGTATGCTTAATATCTCTGTTTCAACCGATGATTTAAGGTACCGGATCCCAAGGGAGGAGGAAGTCTTTAGCAGCAATGAGGACTCCCTTCTTTTATGGTATACGGATGAAAGCCTCACTGAATATCTTGAAACGGAAGCTCTGTCATTTCAGGGTGAGCATGGAGTAAAGCTCCGGATCGAGCTCGTTTCCGGAGTTAAGCTGCTCGAGCAGATAAATAATGCCTCGGTATATGAAGGTGAACAGGAGGACGGAAGCTTTTTGGAGGCTCCGGATCTTTATATCACCTCACATGATAATCTTATGAAGGCTTATCATTCGGGTTTAGCCTGCGCTATCCCGGAAGGAAGTACATCCGTTGTTCCGAGAAACTATCCTCAGACGGCCATACAGGCAGTGACCTGCGGGGGCAGTATAGTTGCATACCCTTTTTACTTTGAAACGAATTATCTCCTGTATAATAAGACCTTTATGGCTAACATAGCCAGGCAGAAGATAGATGATGAAAATGTGAATGCCATGTTTCCGGATGAGGACGAGGAAGAGGATTTAAGCAGTCCTGAGACGGCTCCTATTGAGGAAGTGTCTGAGGAGGAGGTCAGGAAGGCAGTTGACGCTTTAAACGAAGAGGATCCTATGGGGGAGGAGAGTATAACATCTGACCCTGAGGTGCTTGAAAGGCTTTCTACCATGATCCCCTCGACTATCACCGATATCACGACATTCGCCAATAATTATGAGGCGCCGGATACGGTAGAGGCGGTTTTTAAGTGGGATGTCTCCGACGTGTTCTATAATTACTTTTTTGTGGGAAATTATATGGATGTCGGGGGCATAAACGGAGATGATAATACGGTCCTTAACGTATTTAACCAACAGACTGTAGACTGCATGAAGGTTTATCAGGAGATGAACCAGTTTTTCTCCATAGATTCGAAAGAAGTGACCTATGATTCGATCCTCGATGACTTTATTGCCGGAAAGCTTGTTTTTACCGTGGCGACTACGGATGCCATAGCAAGGATAGAACAGGCCCGGGAAGAAGGCGAGTTTGAATATGATTACGGGGTCGCTGTCCTGCCTGATGTCAGCCAGGTGCTTAAATCAAGAGGAATGTCTGTCACCGATTCGGTCGTTGTAAACGGCTACTCGGACAAAAAGGCAACAGCGCATCAGATAGCGGATTATCTTGCCTTTACCAAAGCTGATAATCTGTACAAAAAATCCGGAAAGCTGCCCTGCCGTAAATATGTTACCTTTGACAATGAAGAAATCGACAATGTCTATGATGAATATGAAAAATCGGTGCCTCTTCCGAAGATGGTAGAGGCTGCTGATTATTGGGTTCAGTTGGAAATAGCGTTTACCAGGGTGTGGAACGGGGAGGATCCGGAGTCCGTGCTGAAGGATCTCTCAGATTCGATAGGGAGCCAGATCAATGAGCTTGATTACCATACCCCCGTTCAGGAGACGGTTACGGTTGGACTGTAGACGTAAGAGAGGAACCATGTATGAAAATTCTTATAATCGGAGGAACATATTTTTTCGGCCGTGCCTTTACCGAACTGCTTGTGAAGGAAAAGGCAAAGAGGACTAAGAAGGATGAGCAGATAGAAATATATCTTTTAAACCGTGGGAATGTCGAGGCGCCTTACGGGATAAACGGAAGCTGCGCCTGTGACAGGCATGATACCGACGCTTTAAAGGATTCAGGGCTCTTTATGGAGCACTTTGATGTTATAGCGGATTTCTGTGCTTACAAGGAGGGAGATATTTCCTCCTTTTTAGATGCCCTGAAACCTGAATTTGAACAGTATATTTTTATCAGCACCTGCGACGTCTACAGAAGATTTGAAGGAAAAGCCCAGGATGAGGAGGCTCCGTTTGAAGATCGTGATTATCCCGGACAGGAGGGAGAATACATAAAAGGAAAGATAAGGCTTGAAAATGAGCTTAGGGAGGCCTGTGGTGCAAGGAATGCGGCTTTTACTTCAATAAGGCCTGCGATAATCTATGGGCCGGGAAATTACGCTCCCAGGGAAGGGATTTATTTCAACTGGATCGAAAAAGCGGGACAGATCCTGCAGCCTTACGATGCTACAGGTTCTTTTCAGCTGGTCTATGTAGAGGATGCTGCCCGGGCTGTTTTTCAGGTCTGTATGAACGAACAGGCATATAACGAGGCATTTAATGTCTGCGGCCCGAAGCTCTATACCTATAATGATTTTTTAAAAGCATTAAAAAAAGCGGTCACAAGGAAATTTGAATGTGTTTATATGACTGTCGGGGAGATCAATAAGAAACAGATCGCTCTTCCCTTTCCGCTTACGGAGCTTGAAAGCGAGGAATATACCGGTGAAAAGATAAAAAAACTCGGGATAAGCTACAGAGCGCTTGAGGAGGGGCTTGCACAGAGCTGGCTCAGCCATGCATACTGAATGAAACGGATGCTTTTCCTTTTCACAGAATAAACACAGTTTTCACATTTTTTGGTCAAAATTTCAGTTTATTATCTCAGACATAAGGTGATGATAGAAGGAATTATATTTATAAATATATTTACAGCTCCCGGGAAAAGTAATTGTATACATTTACATAACAAAACCAGAGACCCGAAATGATTCAGAAAGAGAGGTAAGGAACTATGTATGATTCTTATGATTATAATAAAGATGATAATGATTTAAATGAAAATAAGTCAGAAGAGAATAAGGAGATTCAGAAGAGGAACGAAACCGGGAAGGCCAGGAAGACTTCAGGCAGGAAATTCGGCGCGGCCGCCGCTTACGGACTTATCTTCGGAGTGATCGCCGCAGCGGCTTTTCAGGCAGCACATATAGCCGGAAACCTTCTGCAGGAAAGGTTCCTTCCCCAGACGGCAGCTAAGACCGAGCAGGCTTCTTCTTATGCCGGTGCTCCCGCCCAGGCCACGGTTCAGGAAATAAGCAAAGTGAACGACGGCATTATAAAGACCTCAAAGGAATGGGACGGAGAGCCGGTCACGGTTATCTATGATGTGACAGAGGTTGCCGAAAATGTAATGCCCTCGATCGTTTCGATCACCAACAAGAGCGTTCAGGAAGTCAGATCCATGTACTACGGGCATATGCAGTATGAGAGCGAAAGCGCGGGAAGCGGTATTATCCTCGGAGAGAATGATACGGAGCTCCTCATCATGACGAATAACCATGTGGTAGAGGGCTCAAAGGAACTGACTGTAGGCTTTGTCGATGATGAAGTATATCCCGCTGTCATAAAGGGCACGGATCAGGCCGACGATCTTGCGGTGATAGCGGTAAAGAAGGAAGATCTTAAAAAGGATACGAAGGAAAAGATCGCTATCGCGGATATAGGCGATTCCGAACTGCTTAAGATAGGGCAGCCGGTAGTGGCTATCGGCAATGCGCTTGGATATGGGCAGTCGGTTACAGCCGGGATCGTTTCGGCACTTGACAGGAAAGTTTCAATAGATAATATGTCAAACAGCCTTATTCAGACGGATGCGGCCATAAATCCCGGCAACAGCGGAGGAGCACTTTTAAATCTCCAGGGACAGGTGATCGGTATCAATTCCGCAAAGTTTGCCGCGGCTGAAGTAGAGGGCATGGGCTATGCGATCCCTATTTCCGATGCTATGCCTATACTTGAGGAGCTTATGGATCGCGCCACAAGGGACAAGGTAGAAGAGAAGGACAGAGGATATCTCGGAATAGCGAACAATATCGATCTTCCTCAGGATTATGCGGATGCCCTCGGGATACCCAAGGGAGTATACATTACGGAAGTAATAAAGGATTCACCGGCTGAAAAGGCAGGGCTTTTGAAGGGCGATGTTATCAAGAAGTTTGACGGGATAGCAGTATCCGATATGCAGAACCTGAAGCAGCAGATGCAGTATTATAAGGCCGGTGAGACCATAGAGCTTGTGATCCTCAGGGCTAATGAGGGCGAATATAAGGAACAGACCGTAAAGGTTACGCTTGGGACCAAGGAAGTGCTTGGCGAAGATGAATCAACCAGTGAAGCTGATGACAGTGAGAGGGAAGAAGAGAAAAGCTCCGAGGATGAAAAAAAGGAGAATGATAGTGAAAATAGACAATTCACCTTTAACTTCGATCCCTTCAGCATCTTCGGATTCTAAAAGGCAATAAACACCCTTCATTTTTATAAAATACCACCTATAAGAGGTTGCCTCCGGCTGATCACCGGGGGCAATTTTCGTTGTTTTGCACAAGGAAATATGATTGTCTAAAATAAAAAGTATGCTAAAATAGATTTATCCATAGTCGGGTCCATAGATTGGAGCTATGAGATGAAAAAAATAAATATCGTTTTAGTCATTTGCTGGATCATGTCAGCATCTGTCTTTACGGAGGGGTGCAGTGACGCAAAGGATGAGGAGCTTGAGCTGTCTGAGTTCTCCGGTTACGGAGGAGATGATGAGGAAAGCGCCTGTGGCGGTGGTGAGAAGGCTTTGGAGATCGCGGGACTTCCCGGCGAAAATGCCTTTTCGGAGGAGGTTAAGAAGGAGACCGTAATGGTCTATGTCTGCGGTCAGGTTGAGAATGCCGGTGTTTATGAACTTGACGAGGGCGCAAGGATAGTAGATGCGCTTATCGCCGCCGGCGGCTTCACTGAATCGGCCATGGGAAAGAATATAAACCAGGCAGAGCTTCTTACTGACGGGGCGATGATATATGTGCCTTCCGTGGATGAGGCTGAGTCAGAGCTCTTTGAAGCCCCGCAGGGGGGGACCGCTTCACCGAAAACCGGTGAACAAAGCGGAGGGCCCGTGAATATTAATCTTGCAGACAAATCGCAGCTTATGACGATTACTGGAGTCGGGGAGGCTAAAGCGGAAAAGATCATTGCCTATAGGGAGCAGAGCGGCAGCTTTAAATCCATAGAGGATATCATGAACGTACCGGGTATCAAGGAAGGAATGTTTCAAAAGATAAAAGATCAGATCTGTGTAAAGTAGTATGCCAGGGAAAATACTGATAGTAGACGATGAAAAGCTTATAGTCAAAGGTCTGAAGTTAAGCTTCGAGCAGGAAGGGATGACTGTCGACGCCGCTTTTGACGGCGAAGAGGCTTTAAATAAGATCAAAGACGAAGAATATGACGTTGTTCTTTTAGACGTCATGCTTCCTAAAATGACCGGGATAGAGGTCTGCAGAGCGGTCCGGGAATTCTCCGGGGTGCCGATCATCATGCTGACGGCCAAGGGTGAGGATGCCGACAAGATAGAAGGCCTCGATACGGGGGCTGATGATTATGTGACCAAGCCCTTTAACCTCAAAGAGCTGCAGGCGAGGATAAAGGCTGTACTCAGGCGTTCCGAAAAGAGGGAAAGGGTTCCCGTAAATCCTGTTTTGGAGAGCAGGATGAAACTTGATAACGCAGGAAAGAGGCTTTTTATAGATGACAGGGAATATGACCTGACTTCAAAAGAGTATGAGATATTAAAGATCCTTGTAAACAATCCCGATACCGTCTATAGCAGGGAAAAGCTTCTGCATCTTGTATGGGGAGAGACCTACGTAGGCGATGCCCGTACGGTGGACGTCCATGTAAGGCGGCTCAGGGAAAAGATAGAAGAAAACCCGAGCGACCCGAAGTATGTAAGAACGAAATGGGGTGTTGGCTATTATTGCAAGGGTTAAAGAATTTATTGTCAGCCGGAGGTTCCTAAGGAGCCTTCGGTTCCGCATCTTTGTGATCGCCTGTCTTATCGGGATACTGCCCGCCAGTATCTTATGCGTCATTGTTCTCGGCAGCTATGAGAAACATGCCGTAGCCCACCGGATGTCTGAGGTTCAGCATCAGTGCACGGTCTTAGCTGACCATCTGTTTACATATGATTATCTGGAAGATATTTCCAACGACATAGTGAATACCGAGCTTGATGAGGTCTCAAATATTTATGACGGGCGCATCATGATAATCGATTCGGAACTAAAAGTCATAAAGGACACCTATTCGATCTCCCAGGGTAAATATATGATAGCCGAGGAGGTTGTCAGATGTTTTGAAAATAACGAGAGCACCTCGAACTATGATGAGAAGAATAATTATATTGAAATGATAACTCCCATTGTTGACGTTGAGGCGGAAAGTATTAACGGCGTTATGCTCACAAGCGTCAGCACCGAAGCTATAGCCGCCATGATCCGCATTCTGCAGATCAGGATGCAGTACTTTATGATCGCCATAGTGGTAATTGTGCTGCTCATATCAGTAATTGCTTCCAGAATGCTTATAAAGCCCTTTTCAAACCTGTCAAAGGCCATGGGCGAGGTAAAGGAGGGGTTTACCGTTGAAAGGCTTTCCCTTCCCGATTATATAGAAATGGACGCTCTTCTGGGTGCATTCGAGCATATGGTAACGGAAATAAAGCTTTTGGAAGCATCAAGACAGGAATTTGTATCGAATGTTTCCCATGAGCTGAAGACACCCCTGACTTCGATCAAGGTGCTGGCTGATTCCCTGAATATGCAGGATGAGGTGCCAAATGAGGTATATAAAGAGTTCATGCAGGATATCGCTCTTGAGATAGACAGGGAGAATAAGACCATAAATGACCTTATGACCATGATAAAGCTTAGCAGGAATGCTTCTCCTGCCTTGAATCTTGAGAATGTCAATATAGAGGAGATGCTTGAAGAGATCTTAAAGATGGTCCATCCGATCGCGGACAAAAGAGGGATAGAGCTCATACTTGAGATCATAAGGCCTGTCGTGGCACCTGTGGATAAAACGAAGCTCTCCTCGGCGATCACCAATATCATAGAAAACGCCATAAAATATAATATCGATAACGGCTGGGTCAGGGTTGTGCTGGATGCGGAAGCTTCGTTCTTCAACATAACGATATCGGACTCGGGGATCGGTATTCCGGAGTCCGAACAGCCCCATATCTTTGAGCGGTTCTACAGAGTGGACAAGTCTCATTCCACCGAGATAGACGGTACCGGTCTGGGACTTTCCATTTCAAGAGAAGCGATACTGCTTCATAACGGGGCGGTAAAGGTGGAAAGCACCGAGGGAGAAGGTACGACATTTACGATCAAGATTCCGAGATAACAGATGATTAAATATTATGTAAACCATGTAAAAATTTATATTTTCATTGTTTTATCCTCAGTATTATTCTGTTCAGGCTGCAGCCTCTCAAAGACAGAGGACGGCGGGAGCTTTCATATTTACTATTTTAATAAGGACGAAACCACGGTAGTGGAAAGACCGTACAGCCCTGAAAGCACGAATACCGAAGAACTGATAGAGGAGTGCATAGCAAAGCTTTCGACCCAGCCTATGGAGGTGGATGTGAAGAATCCGATACAGGATACTGAGGTCAATGACATAATGGTATCGGAGGAAGGCGTCGTCAATATTGATTTTGACAGCGGGTATTTCCAGGCCGAACGGATAAAGGAGACCTTAAGGAGGGCGGCCATAATCAGGACGCTCTGCCAGATCGACGGGGTTTTCGGGGTAAGGTTTTCGGTAGACGGTACGGAGTTGCTGGATGATAAGCTTGAACCTGTGGGAATAATGACAGCGGATATGTTTATCAATAATGAGGGAGAGCAGATCAATACATATGAAAAGGCTACGATCACGCTGTATTTTGCTGATGAAAGCGGAGAAGGACTGTTAAAGACCGCTGAGAACGTAGCCTACAGCAGCAATATAGCCATGGAAAGGATAGTTTTGGAACAGCTGATCAGGGGCCCACTGACCGAGGGAAGGTATTATCCCGTGGTACCGCCCAACGTATCTATCCTGAGTATGACCACAAAGGACGGAACCTGCTATGTCAATCTGTCCGGTGGTTTTCTTCAGAAATACGGAAATGTAACAGATGAAACAGTGCTGTATTCGATAGTTAATTCACTGACTGAGCTGTCCAATATAAACAAGGTACAGTTCATGATAGACGGAGAGACAGAGATCTCATTCGGGGAACACAGCTATCTTAACACCCCGTTAGAAAGGAATTTGGATATTGTACTTTAAAAGACCGGCATGTGTGCTGTGTCTTGGCTTCGTCCTGCTTCTATACTTTATTGAGCTTGCATATCCGCCATGGACAAATGCAGAACGGCTTAAGGAAAGCATATCTGACGGTTCAGTCATTACGATCACAGGCAGACTGGCTAAGATCGAGCACAAGAATTATTCAACAAATCTTTATCTTAAAAAAATATCTTTTGATCCACCGTATCATTCCAACAAAATACCGGATACCGCAGTCCCTTACGGACTTGTGGCGTCGCTTTCAGACGAAAAGGACGAAAAAAACCTGCATATAGGTTCAAGGGTGAAGCTTTCGGGGGAGTTCTCATGCTTTGATAAAGCATGGAACCTGGGGAATTTCGATGCTTTTAACTATTATGCGATAAGACGTTTTGACGGAAGGCTTAAGAAATCCAGGGTTATTTCGGTATCAGAGGATTATTCCCGGATAGAAGACATGCTTTACAGGTTTAAAGAGAGGACGAAGGAGGTCTTCGGCTCGTATCTTGATGAAAGAGAAGCAGGGACCTTATGTGCTCTGATACTGGGGGATAAGACGGAACTTGACACCGAGGTCAGGGAAGACTATGCAAACGCGGGAATCTCACATATTCTCAGTCTGTCGGGCCTTCATATCGCTGCCGTAGGTCTTTTGCTTGTTTCAATTTTAAGGAGGAGCGGGCTTAATGTCTGGCTTTCGGGCCTCATATCCGGATCGGCCATGCTTCTGTACAGTTTAATGACGGGATTCTCCACCTCTACTATAAGGGCCTTTATAATGTTTGTTATGGGGACGGCCTCCCAGAGCATTAAAAGAACCTACGATCTCCTTAGCAGTGCCGCTGTTTCCGCCATACTGATACTGGTTGAGAATCCATGCTATCTGCACGACAGCGGATTTCTCCTGTCCTTTTCAGCCGTAATGGGGATAAGCCTCATCTATCCGGTCCTTAAGAAAATATCCGATCATTATATAGACAGATCCGCTTTGAGAAGTTTACATAACTCGAACAATAAAACCATGGTTTTCCTCGATAAAATACTCAGCTCAATGCTGTTTTCCATATCCATTGAGCTTGCAACACTTCCTGTAGCAGAGTCCTGTTTTTATCAGATACCACGTTACGGTTTTATAATAAACCTTGTTGTCATACCGCTTATGACAGGGGTGCTGTCTTCGGGCATCATCCTTGCGGCAGCCGGAAATCTGGCCTTATTATCGGAAGGGTTTATTTCGTTACATACGTTATTTGACAGCTTTTCCGTGATATCGTCAAAAATAACGTATGCAATACTCAGGTTTTACGATGTTCTTACGGATATATTTAACGGTTTCAAAAGCAATCTTTATATCTGTGGAAAACCTTCGCGGGTGCAGAATGTATTCTATGTTTTTCTTATGATTTTGAGTGTGCTCTGTTTTGCTGTATCGGAGGGAGGGTACAGAAACAGAAAAAGCGGAAAAAACAAAAAAGAGGGAATGCTTGTCAGATTTCTTCATTTTCGGAATATGGTTTACATAATTATCCCTTTTATGATCGCTTCCGCTGTTTTTATCCTGAGCTTCAGAAAGCCTGCTCCTGTAGAATTTCATGCGATCTGTGTGGGCCAGGGAGATTCTACACTCATATATGGCTCAGATGTTCCGGTCATACTCATAGATGGCGGAGCAAGCGATATAAAAAACACCGGGAAATACAGGATGATACCCTGCCTTAAGGCGCATGGGATCGATAATATAGATTATATTTTCATATCCCATTTTGATTCGGACCATGTAAACGGGATAATTGAACTCCTAAAGGATAAGAACAGCGGAATAAGTATCGGGGAGATTATCATCCCGAGTGTTGTGCCTCTTATTGAGGAAAATGAAAACTGTAAAATATTGCTGGAGGAATCCGGCAAAGAAAGCGGCGGGACCGGGATCCCCGTAAAGCTTATGAATGCAGGAGACATGCTTCATGACGGAGGGATCGTGATAAGCTGTCTTGCTCCGGATGTCAAAGGGGATGACCGGTGGAAAAACATGGACATTAACGACAATTCGCTGGTGCTCCATATTATGTATGAAAAAACCGGATTCAGCGCGCTTTTTACGGGAGACATGAGTAAAACCACGGAAGAGGGGATCCTTAATGATCTTCGTGAGGGAAGAAAAAAGGCATATGCTTTAAAAAGAGAGGTGAATCTCCTGAAGACGGCTCACCATGGTTCGAGGACTGCAAGCATGCCTGAGTTTATAGAACTCATTTCGCCGGAGATATCTACTATATCCTGCGGAAAGGATAACGGCTATGGGCACCCGCATAAGGAAACCCTGGAAACCCTGAATAGTATAAAAGGAAATCATGTATTTCTGACGACCGAATGCGGAGAGATCACAATAAAGGTGTTTGAGGACAGAGTGACGGTTTCATCTTTTCTAAAGTAAGGGTTTGAAAGACAGCAAGTCTATTATTCGTATGTCACAAAGATCGTCCGGCCGTCACAGACGGTCACCGCATTTGAGCTCATCGTATCAAAGCTTTCTATCTGCATTTCGTCAAGCGCCTCAAGAAGCTTTTCCTCCGGGGGCTGCTCCTTCGAGGTACTGGTCACCGAGAAAACCGGATCAACCTTTTCAAGCAGTTTTTTCTGTATTTTCTGATAATCGCCATGATGGGGCGTTTTTATCCAGTCTGCTTTATAGTCCCGTCCGGAATCAAGCATCTGTTCTATCCTGTCCTTTTCAATATCACCGGTAAAAAACAGCCTGTTCCTTCCAAGAGTTATCATGCACAGAAGGGAAAGGTTGTTGTCCATGTTTTCGGAATCATTAAGGAAAGGAGCGGGATCGTCTGCGGGGATAAGCTCTATGTTCAGATCGTCATACCGGATGACTGAAGCTTCCGAAACAAAGAAAACATTATCTCTTCCGGAAACTGCGGCCATCAGGTCGTCATAGTATTTTTTACGGCTGATGTAATCGGGGAGGTATATCTTCTCCACATCATAAGCATTAATGATCCTTACGGCACTTCCGATATGATCCTGGTCGTAATGAGTGAGTATCATATAGTCAAGCTTTGAGACACCATGCTCCTTAAGCCAGTTGTCGATCATTCCGAAGGCATATTCGGTTCCTGTATCGATCATGCCGGTAAAACCGTTATACCGGAGCACTGCGGAATCTGCCTTCCCCACGTTAAGATTCGTGATCACGAGTCTGCCGGCAGCATCCTGATCGTTCAACGGAGAAGCTGTTTCGGGAATTCCGGAGGAGGAGGCTGAATATGCGTTCTGACCGCTTTCTGAGGATGCACTCTCAGCTGCATTCTGCTCATTCTGAAAAGCTGTATTCCCGCTGCTCTGGGAAGCTGTGCTTTCGGAAGCACCGGCCGGTGAGCCTGAGGGGTACTGAGGCCTGAAACGGTAAATACAGTAGATCGCTAATATCAATACTGAGGCTGCTATGAAAATACGGGTCAGGTTTTTTTTATGGTTCATTATAACAGCTCCTTTTGATACCATGTTTGCCGCTTTAATCGCTTGTAGGAAATATTCATTTATAGTATACTAGAGAAAACGCTTTTATTAAAGCGGAATGATTGAAGCGGCCCGAAAAATCCGGGTTATGGTCAGTTTCATACTGATCGCCGGGATTTTAACAGGTCCGGCGAGTATGTAAGTTTTATTATTGTATTTATAATCATTACTACATAGAAAGGAGCTGTTAAGATATGATCGTAAAGAGGTTGAAGACTGTTTTTGCCGGTGCGCTCTGTCTGTCCATGCTTATGACGTCTTTAGCGGGCTGCGGCGGAGATGCAGAGGATATCATGGAGCTTGATCTTAATGAGGTAATGGAGCAGGCCGACGATTCCCAGAAAGAAGAACTTAATGAATATCTGAAGGAGGCCAAGGATCTTTCAGATGCAGAGGAAGAGACGGATAAGGATGAGAGCGATACATCCGTACAGCTTTCCGATATTAAATTTTCCGGAAGGCCTTCAATAATTTCTAAGTTCATGAAGCTTTCCTATAAGGATGTCAAGCCTTCGGTCCCTTCATATGAGGTGGAGCCGGATCTGTCCAATGTTATCAATCTGGACCAGTTTTATAACGGGAACAATGATGATGTGATGGAGCTGCTTGCCGAAAATCAGTTCGTGGTAATGCCCTGGGGCGGTGATGAGTTTTTTGATATCTATGAGCCTAACAGATATGATTATATCCCCAATTTCATAACCGTGGATTCGATGCTTCATACTTATCATCTCTATTTTGCATATCTGCTTAGGCGGACCGAGATGAACGAGCTCGCCGATATGGTCGAAGAGCTTACGGAGGATATGCTTGAGGGAGCTATCGGGCAGTATGAAGTCTTAGAAGGCAGCGAGTGGGAGGATGCCGCAAAGACAAACCTTGTATTCTTTTCGGTTGCTTCAAGCCTTTTTGATGAGGATGCTGATATTCCGGATGAAGTAAGCGATATCGTCGAGGAAGAACTTGATAAGATCAGACAAGCTGAGAAAGTGGAGTATTCTCCTGTTATTGATGACCTGCAGGACTATTCCCAGTATAAGCCAAGAGGTTACTATGATACGGACGAAAAGCTTAAGAAATATTTCAAGGTGATGATGTGGTACGGAAGGGTTCCCTTCCAGCAGAAGAGCGAAACGCTTGACCGGAGCGCCCTTCTTATAAATCTTCTTCTTAATGGGGATGATTTTGAAAAGTGGGAAAGAGTATATACGGTGACCTCCTTCTTCGTAGGAGTGGCTGATGACTGCGGCTGTTATGAATACAAGCCTGTTATCGATGCGGTTTACGGAGAGGATCCGGATATTGAATCCCTTATTGGCGATGATGCTAAGTTTGAAGAATATCACAGGCTGACCGGCGAGCTTCCTGCTCCGCAGATCAATTCGGTACCGGTATTCATGACAGACAGTGATGAAGAAGTTGCCGAAAAGAATACGGGCTTCAGATTCATGAGCCAGCGTTTTACCATTGATGCTTCAATCTTCGGCAAGCTTATTTACAGGGCCGTGAAAGAGAATTCCTTGGGAGGCTTAAGGATGCTTCCTGATGCTATGGACGTTCCTGCCGCGCTCGGTTCCGATGTAGCATATGATATACTGAAAGAAGAAGGAAACTTTGATTATAAGAATTATGAGGAAAACCTCGATCAGCTTATCATCGACCTTAAGGAGGCTCCCGAGGAGACCTGGGAGGTAAGCCTTTATTCAGGATGGCTTAATACCTTAAGGCCCCTGCTTGAAAGCAAGGGCGAGGGATATCCCGGCTTTATGCAGAGCGAGGAGTGGGATAAGAAGAACCTTTCTACATTCCTCGGAAGCTATACTGAGCTCAAGCATGACACCATCCTCTATGCAAAGCAGATCATGGCTGAAATGGGCGACGGTGGCGAGGAGCCCGAGGAAAGGGATGACCGGGGCTATGTTGAGCCGGAACCCGAGGTGTTCGCAAGGCTTTCGGGATTGGTGCAGTCCACAAAGGACGGATTGGATTCATATGACCTTCTTGATAAAGATACGGTTTCGGATCTTGATATCCTTAAGGAGCTGTGTGACAGGCTCCAGGCCATGGCGGAAAAAGAGCTCAGGGGAGAGCTGCTCGATGAAGATGAATATGAGCTCATCCGTGATTTCGGAGGACAGATAGAGCATTTCTGGCAGGTCGCAAAAAGAGACGAGGCAGGTAGCGATTATTTCAGCTCCTATGAATATCCCGCTGCTCTGGTAGCCGATATAGCTACTGATCCCAATGGTGCGTATCTTGAGGTAGCTAACGGAAATCCCAATGTTATGCTCGTGATCATCGAGGTTGACGGAAAACTGAAGATCGCCGAGGGGGCGGTTTACAACTTTTATGAGTTCCCGTTTAACGAAAGACTTACCGACGGAGAATGGAGAAAGATAATCGGTGCTGAATGGGATGAAGAGGGGAAATGGTATGATCAGTATCATGATTCCATAAAACATCCGCAGTGGATGGACAGCTACCGTTATGAATACGATTATTAAAGAAAGAATTTTTTCAGCATTAATCGTAATATCGGTTGTTATATTTTTACTTTGGAAAGCAGGAGCCTTCCTTCCGGGCTGGATAAGCTGGAAGGAGGGCTCAAGCTCGTATTTGCCCGGAAATGAAAGGGCGGAGATTGTATTAAAAGATAAAATATTACATGTTATTTTAAACGGCGGAGAGATCTGGGAATCCGGAGAAGGATATCTTGTATCTGATTTTATTACCGGAGATGTGGATCATGACGGCGAGGACGAGCTGATCACTTTATTCTGGAAGCAGGGAAGTTTTAAGGAACACAGCCCTTTTTTCATGAAAAGGAATGATTCGGAATGGACTCAGCACATAGGGATCTATAACTGGAAGGAAGAATACCCATACAGGCTCGATCCGGCCTGGGTCTCTTCAAAACTTGGTATCAGCGTCTCCTCCGTTACAATAGATACAGACGGGGTTGTGGCAGTTTCCGACGTTCACGGTAGCGAAACACGATGGTACTGGCGCTCCTGGGGGCTTGCTCTTCTTGAGGACGGAGAGAGGCCGTTTCATATTAAGACAAGCGAAAGAGAGCCTGAACAGACAGTAGAAAAGAAGAGTATTACCTTTACGGCAAGCGGAGATAATCTGATACATGAGGCAATCTACAGAGCAGCTAAGGAAAAGGCAGGCGGAAGCGGTTATGATTTCAGCTTTGCTTATGAGGATGTTGCCGGTTTTTTCGAAGGCCATGATATAAACTTCATAAATATGGAAAGTCTTGTCGCCGATTCCATAGAACCGTCAGATTATCCCTGTTTCGTGACTCCGACAGAGTGCGCCGGGGAGCTTATCGATATAGGCTTTAACTGCTTTAATCTGTCCAATAATCATATATATGACAAGGGAAATTTGGGGCTTAATGCGACCGAAGCGTTTTGGGGATCGGTCTCTGATAAGGGTTTTGCTTTCGGACTCTACCGGGAAGGGAGTTTTGATGATATACCCGTTTTCGAATATGATGGCGTCCGTATTGCCTTTTTAGGCTATACCTATGGTACCAATCTTGAGTTGCCTGACGGGGCAGAGAGCAGGGTGATCTGCCTTGACGAGAAAGAAATAATAAAGGAGCAGCTTGGTATAGCCAGGGAGAAAGCGGATATAGTAATATTAAGCTGTCATTTCGGGACGGAAAATTCTCATATTATCACAGACGCGGAGAGGACTCTGGGGAGGACTCTTACGGACTGGGGGGCGGATCTCGTCATCGGGACCCATCCCCACGTTATAAAGGACGCTCAGTGGTTCAACACCGCAGACGGGAGGAGGGCTCTTGTCTGTTACAGCCTCGGGAATTTCCTCTCTTCCATGAAGAAATGCGGACAGCTCGTAGGGCTTACCCTTGAATGCCGCTTCGAGGGAGAGGAAGGCGGGAAGTACTCGATCAGGGATGCAAGGCTCATACCGAACGTGACCGTATACGATCCGTATTATAAGGATCCTCACGTTAAGTGGCTCTCGGATTATTCAAGAGAGGAAGCACAGGACAGCAGGGATGCTTACAGGGATATCGACTACAGCTACGACAGGATATCAGAGATCCTTAAAGAGAATGTATCCCGGAAATTCCTGAAATGAGATATTTCCGAAAAAGGATTTTGCGGCGGGTCATAAAACCTTTCACACACTGGCAGGCAAGCTTGCCGTGGATTCAGGCTTTTGACCCTGAAATCGTTTTTATTTTTTTGAGGGCAGAAAATGTACAGTATAGATGAGGATATAAAGACCGGGAAATTCAGCAGGGTTTATCTGCTTACGGGGGAGGAGGCGTATTTAAGGCTTCAGTACAGGGATAAGCTGAAAAAAGCACTCTGCCGGCCTAATGATGCCCTGAATACCGTTTCCTATACAGGGAAAGATATACCGGTTGGGGAGGTGATAGACTTCGCCAACACAATGCCTTTCATGGCTGATAAGAGGGTTGTTTTCTTAGAGGACACGACTCTGTTTGAGGGCGGTAATGATGAGCTTTCTGATTTTATCAGAGAGGTCCCGGAGGATTCCTGTCTGATCTTCATACAGGAAAAGGCTGATAAAAGGGTAAAGCTTTACAAGGCTATCCAGAAATACGGAAGGATAGTAAGCTTTGAAAGACCAAATGAGGAAACGCTGAAGAAATGGGTGCTTAGCAAAGTGGGGGCCGCCGGGCTTGGTATCAGACGTTCGGCGCTTGAGCAGTTTATGCTTACGGTAAATGCCGATATGCAGACAATGAGCATGGAACTTGAAAAACTTATCTCATACTGTCTTGATAAGAAGGAAATATCAGCGGAAGATGTTCTTGCCATTAATTCCATCAGGGTCGAGGACAAGGTCTTTGACATGATAGAAAATATTGTTCTGAAAAAAAGACAGGAGGCGTTAGCCAGGTATTATGATCTGGTCACCCTTAAGGAGCCGCCGATGAAAATACTGATCCTGATAGGAAGGCAGTATGCGCAGATACTTTCCGCTAAAGTCCTGAAAAAGGAGGGAATGTCACAGGATGAGATCGCCGGAAAGATGGAAATTCATCCCTATGCAGTTAAAAAATGCCTCGCAAACAGCGGAAAATACAGCATTAAAGAGCTTGAGGATATCATGAATGAATGTGCCGATTACGAAAGCAGGGTCAAACAGGGAAGGCTTAATGAGGTTATGAGCGTGGAGCTATTAATAGCGGAGCTTACCGCGGCCGGGCCACGGGGTGTCACAATTCAGCGCTTGACCAGCGCTGAATTGTAACGCACATTGTCCATCCTTAATCGCCCTCGGCGATGGACGATGTGCTATTGGCTATATTTACATTATCTGCCCGAGCCACGCAGTAAAATGCGTGACTCGGGACTGAACAGTAACTCCGGGGTACGCTTCCGGATGCATGATCTTAATACATGCTTGCAAATATTTATTAAAAACAGTATTATGTATCTGTTCGGAATCAGGCGGATTTATAAAATGATACATATCGCAGGCCTGCCTGCAAATGCCG
Organism: Lachnospiraceae bacterium; assembly: GCA_024684065.1. Next base: position 38,108 of record JAIKXO010000160.1, on the reverse strand, counting down.
AATAAGATTTCCGGGTCTGATCCCGGACAGTTAAGTTGTTCTGTGTCAAACGGGTCGGTATGTTTTGTGCGGTCTGTTCAATATAATTCTTTATTAAAAGAGAAATTCAGGGTAAAGGAGGAGCGATGGAAGACAGAAATGATTTATCAAGGGTAGTTTCGGATACGGTCGGAAAGCTGAAGGAATTCGGCGGGATCGCAAAGCTTCACGCGCGTATTAAGGCGGAAGAGGCTAAAAAACAGGAGCTGTACTACAGGCTTGGTAAGAAATATTATTCGCTTTTTATGGATTCTCCGGAAAGTGACCTTAAGGAGATAGTCGGGAAACTGGCAGCCTGTGACGAAAAAATCGCAAAGCTTAGGGAGGAACTGTCAGAACCGGGGAATAATTACAGAGATGTCGAAAAGGATGAAGCGGAGTGCTCCGGGGATGCTGAATGTGATACAGTAGAGGATTGTACAGACAGCGAAGCTTCAGCATGTTGTGAGACGGAAGAGATTCAAAAAGAGGATAATGTAAGCGGGGCAGCGGAAGAAGGAAACGGCGGCGGCCTCACAGACGAGGAGTAAAAGGTGGTACAGGGATATATGAATCCGTCTGCCACCCTGATATGTATATAATAAGGATAAGAGGTAAGGATAATGGCACTATTAGACGATTGGAGAGCAAAGGCATATTCACCGGACGAGGACAAAAAGAAACTAAGGGAGCTTTGGAAGAAGTATTTTGATCAGGAAAAGGAAATCTATATCGAGCTTCTGAAGGATCCTGATCAGATCGTAAAGGGTACTGTAAAGGATTTGGCCGATAAATACGGCGTTGATATAATGACTATGACAGGTTTCCTTGACGGTATTAATGACAGCCTCGTTGAACCTAATCCCATTGAGGAAATGGAAGAGGATACAGAGGTAAGCCTTGCTTTTGACAAGGAAAGGCTCTACAAGAACATGGTGGCGGCTCAGGCGGACTGGCTGTACGGCCTTGATGAGTGGAAGGAAATATATGATGACGAGACAAGGGACAGGCTGTACAAGGAACAGAAGAAATCCATGACGGTCGTACACGAAGGCCCGAAGATCGGAAGAAACGACCCGTGTCCCTGCGGCTCGGGCAAGAAGTATAAGAAGTGCTGCGGGGCCAGGATCCAGACAGCATAACCTGGGAGGCTTCGGATTATTATGAGGGTATGTCAGATACTTCAGGAGCAAAAACTTTTTCAATAGAGGAGAAAGTTTGAAAGTCAAAGACTTTCAAACTTGATTGGCGGGTCAGATACGAGCCCGGATAAATCCGGCTCGTGCCTGACCCTGGAGGACAAAAATATGAAGATTACTTTGAAGGATGGTTCGGCCAAAGAATATGAAGGCGCTCTGAGTGTTTTGGAGATTGCGAAGGATATAAGCGAAGGCCTTGCAAGGAATGCCTGCGCGGGGGAAATAGACGGAGAACGGGTCGATCTCAGGACTGTGGTCGACAGGGACTGCTCTTTAAATATCCTGACCTTTGAGGACAAAGGCGGACGGGATGCGTTCAGGCATACTACCGCTCATATCATGGCTCAGGCAATAAAAAGGCTGTATCCAACGGCAAAGCTTTCAATAGGGCCTTCCATCGATGACGGGTTTTACTATGACATTGAGTTCTCGGAGTCTGTTTCGGAAGAGATCTTTCCTGCGATAGAAGCTGAGATGAAAAAGATCGTCAAGGAGGACCTTAAGATCGAGCGCTTTACAATGGAGCGTACAGAGGCAATAAAGTATTTTAAAGACAATAATGAACCGTATAAGGTAGAACTCATAGAGGACCTTCCGGAGGATGCCGAATTAAGCTTTTACAGGCAGGGAGAGTTTACCGATCTCTGCGCCGGCCCGCATCTTATGTCCACAAAGCCTGTGAAGGCTTTTAAGCTTATGAAGATAGCCGGAGCATACTGGAGGGGGAACTCTGATAATCAGATGCTTACGAGGATTTACGGAACTTCCTATACAAAGGCATCTGATCTGGAGGAATATATCACAAGGCTCGAAGAGGCAAAGAAAAGGGACCACAGAAAGATCGGCAAGGAAATGAAGCTGTTCATGTTCTCCGACGAAGGTCCCGGTTTCCCGTTTTTCCTTCCGAACGGCATGATCCTGAGAAACGAGCTGATGAAGTACTGGCGTGAGATCCATTACAGGAACGGATATCAGGAAATAGAGACTCCCGTGATGCTGAATCAGAGATTATGGGTCACCTCGGGACACTGGGATCATTATCAGGAGAATATGTATACCTCGATGATAGATGAGGAGATGTTCTGCATAAAGCCCATGAACTGCCCGGGCTCGATCCTTGTATACAGGAATGAACCGAGATCCTACAGGGATCTGCCTCTCAGATATGCGGAAGTAGGACTTGTGCACAGACATGAAAAGAGCGGTGCCCTTCACGGCCTTATGAGAGTCAGGGCTTTCCATCAGGATGATGCCCATGAGTTTATCGCCATGGATCAGGTCGAATCCGAGGTGGCTCATATCATGAAGCTGATAGATGAGGTATATAAAAAGCTTGAGTTTGATTACCATATTGAGCTTTCTACAATGCCCGAGGATCATATGGGCTCTCTTGAAGACTGGGAGAGGGCAACGGAGGGGCTCAAGAGCGCGGTCGAGAATCTTGGCCTTCCGTATGAAATAAATGAAGGCGACGGAGCGTTCTACGGACCGAAGCTTGACTTCCATGTCGAGGACTGCATAGGGCGTACCTGGCAGTGCGGAACGATCCAGCTTGATTTCCAGCTTCCTCAGAATTTTGAGCTTTCCTATACGGGATCTGATGGCGAAGAGCATATGCCCGTAATGATACACAGGGTGATTTTCGGCTCCGTTGAGCGTTTTATCGGCGTTCTCACAGAAAATTGCGCAGGCAGGTTCCCTACATGGCTTTCTCCGGTCCAGGTAAAGGTTCTTCCCATATCCGACAAATACATAGATTACTCGGAAAAGGTATTAAAAGAGCTCAAACAGGCCGGTATAAGGGCTGAGCTTGATTCCAGGTCCGAAAAGATAGGTTATAAGATAAGAGAAGCCAGGCTGGAACGAATTCCCTATATGCTTGTCCTGGGCCAGAAGGAGGAAGAATCGGAGCTTATTTCAGTAAGAAGCAGGTTCAAGGGAGATGAAGGCCAGAAGAAGCTTTCGGATTTTATCTCCGATCTGCTTATTGAAATAGGTAACAGGGAAAACAGAAGGGTTGAGGTTGAGGATTGAATATATTTTATCGCTCGGAAGCGTGACCGGATAAATATATCAGATATTTTGGCAAATTGATCATTGACAATCGGACACAGGTATGCTAGATTATCCTAGTGTCCAGGGAGACACTAAGAAGGGTATAGGTTATCGGATACTCTCACCTCAGGGCTTAAAGGTGCTACTGGGAGTTCAATTCCCGCTTATGAGATTATTATGGAATTGTACATGACGGATAACCTATACAGGGTTGTCCGTTTTTTTTCGACATTTGATCACGGATGTTGAATAAGGTTTATGGGAGGGAACAACAATTAGCGATTTATTGATCAACGAAAAAATCAGGGAGAAGGAAGTAAGGGTAGTAAGCGAAACAGGAGAACAGCTTGGGATCATGCCCATAAATGAAGCCAGGGCGATGGCTGAAGAGGCAGGTATAGATCTGGTGCTCATAGCGCCGAATGCCAAGCCGCCTGTCTGCAGGATAATTGATTACGGGAAATTCAAATATGAGCAGACCCGTAAGGAAAAGGAAGCAAAAAAGAAGCAGAAGACTATCGAGATAAAGGAGATAAGGATGTCTCCGAATATCGATAAGAATGATCTGAATACAAAAGTGAGTGCCGCAAGGAAATTTCTTCAGAAGGGCGACAGAGTCAAGGTCACGCTCAGGTTCAGAGGCCGTGAGATGGCTCACATGCAGAACGGAAGAGTGATCCTTGAGGACTTCGCGAAGGCGCTTGAGGATATAGCTGTTGTGGAAAAACAGCCAAAGGTTGAAGGAAGAACTCTGACCATGTTCCTTACCGAAAAGCGCTGATAAAAAAGATACTGATAAGAGGAGGACAATATAATGCCAAAAATGAAAACCAACAGGTCAGCTGCAAAAAGGTTTAAGGTTACCGGCACAGGTAAGCTTAAGAGGAATAAGGCCTATAAGAGCCATATTCTGACGAAGAAGACTACAAAGACAAAGAGAAATTTGAGGAAGGCCACTATCACAGACCCTACTAATGCAAAGAATATGAAGAAGATCTGCCCGTACTTATAATTATGGGGCATCACTGTCAGGAAAAGCTTTAGGAAAATATTGAAAATCAATCAGATTACTTTGTTAAGGAGGAAATAGATATGGCAAGGATTAAAGGCGGAATGAACGCCAGAAGGAAACATAATAAGGTTTTAAAGCTCGCTAAGGGTTACAGAGGTGCCCGTTCAAAGCAGTACAGGATAGCAAAGCAGTCCGTTATGAGGGCGTTAGCTTCTGCATATGTCGGAAGAAAGGAAAGGAAGCGTCAGTTCAGACGTTTATGGATCGCAAGAATTAACGCGGCCGCAAGACTTAACGGACTTTCCTACAGCAAATTCATGTATGGACTCAAGCTTGCTGAGATAGATATCAACAGGAAGATGCTCGCAGAGATGGCTGTCAATGATGCAGAGGGATTTACGGCTCTTGCGGAAATAGCGAAGTCAAAGGTTGCATAACGAAGGATATCGGATAGCATCATTTAGAATAACACATGGAATGTTATGCGTTACCTTAACCGATTACTTAAGTTAACAGATGTAATCACCTTTGGGCTTCCCGATCGTATATATACATGTTTACTTATATAGTCAGGAAATAAAATATAAATAATAGAGATAATAAAAATAATAACAACTAATCGCCATACATTCTGTGTGAGTGTATGGCGATTTTTCTGCAAACATTATGACATATGCCGTGGCCGGCCGTTTTGGGCTCCGGCATATCGCAAACAGAGGTGGCTCATATGGTTATATATTTAATGGACATTACGATCCCGGACATAGAATCCCTTAGCCACAGGGTATCGGAAGAAAGGCTTGAACAGATAGGGAAATTCCGCTTTGAGACAGACAAAAGAAGAGGCCTGGCGGCAGAGGCTCTTCTTAACCATGGTCTCAACAGGCTGTGCCCGGGACTGAAAACCCCGGTATCTCTCACAAGAGATGAAAATGGAAAACCACATGTTATTTTGACAGAAGATGAAAAGATGCTCTGTGTTAATTATGGACTTTTACAGGAAAAAGAGGGGGAAATCGCTTTTTCCCTGTCGCATGCCGGAAATTATGCTGTATGTGCCATAGCGGACAGCGGTGAAAGCGCAGTAGGGGTTGATATAGAGAGGCATGAAAGAAACCCCGGAAATATCGCCGAGCATTTTTTCTGCAGGAACGAGGTCGAGAGGATAGAAAACAGCAAAGATTTTTATACGTATTGGACCCTTAAGGAAAGCTTTATAAAGGCGATAGGCTTAGGGCTTAAGCTCCCGCTTGACAGCTTTGAGGTTATTATAAGTGACGGGGGGCTCGCGGAATATAAGCAGGACGCTGACAGGGAGAACCGGTATTTCGGAAGGGTATACGGATGGCCTGAAGGCTATACCGTATCAGCATGCGCCCCGGGGCGGAAAGACTGTTTCCCCGAAAAGATCGAAGAGGTGCCTCCGGATGCTTTAGAGAAGATCACAATGACAGAATCTCTGCCTTTGTAAATTGTTTTGGGGTTATCCCTTTGTATTTGTGAAAGGTTTTGATGAAGTAGCTGGTGTCGTTAAAGCCACAGGATATAGCGGCTTCCTTGATTGAAATATCCTTCGTGGAAAGCATTTCACAGGCACATTCGATACGGTAATAGTTCAGGTAGTCGATCGGGGTGCGTTCGGTCATGTTCTTGAAATAGCGGCAGAAGTATTTTGTATTCATTCCCGCCAGTTTTGAAAGGCTTTCAAGACTGATGTTGTTATAATAGTTTTCGGAAATGTATTCCAGTACGGCCTTTATGGAATTAAGGCGTCCAGAGATGGTATATGCCGTGGTGTTTTCCCTGTAGAGATGTTTTTCCATGATCAGTCCGAAAAGTTCATAAAGGCATCCGTTGGTTATCAGTTCATATCCTTCCGCTTTTCTCGAGAGCGCGTCGCAAAGCTTTTCAGCCACAGGAAGAATCTCGGGGCAGTTTTCCGATAGCAGGCTGTTTATAATGATATTATGATTCTGGATATCCTTAAAGGTTTTTGAGCATATATGGTTTTCCTTCTGAAGAAGGGAAAGATCAAAGACCACGCAGTCATATATGCAGTTTGTATCCTCGGGACTGCCGCCGTGCAGGGTGCCGTCGGTAATAAAAACAACATCTCCCTTTTTGCATATCATAGTCTCCCCGTTAAGGGTCAGATGGAATCTTCCCTCGATAATACGCAGTATCTCGAAATGATAATGCCAGTGGTATGGCATATAGTAGCGCGGGCTGTGCGGCATTTCATGATAAAAAGCGATAGGGAAATTAAAGGTTCCCTGCTCTCTTTTTTCTTTATAGTCCAAATATTTCATAATGATTTTTCCGGAATAAAAAGTGAATATTGTTATATTTTTTTTTATTATATCACTTTTATTTGAAAGGCTACAATATTATTATTATATTCGGAGGCTTGAAAGAAATTCCCGTGATAGTTTCACGGTGAAAAATATGCCTTTTGATCACTAAATCTATTAATTTGAAGGAGGAAAAAATGGCTAAAAGCAGATTGATAGGGGAATACCCCGTTATCGGAATCAGACCTACCATAGACGGAAGAAGGGGGAAACTTCGTGTAAGGGAGTCTCTTGAGGATCAGACCATGAATATGGCCAGATCCGCCGCTAAGTTATTTGAAGATAATATAAGATACTCAAATGGTGAGCCTGTAAAGGTTGTCATCGCCGATACTACTATAGGGCGTGTTGCGGAAGCTGCCGCCTGCGCCGCGAAATTTAAGAAGGAAGGCGTTGATATCACTCTGACCGTTACTCCTTGCTGGTGCTACGGTGCAGAAACCATGGATATGGATCCGATGACCATAAAGGCCGTATGGGGCTTCAACGGAACGGAAAGGCCGGGTGCCGTTTATCTTGCGTCTGTCCTTGCCACTCACAGCCAGAAGGGCCTTCCGGCATTCGGGATCTATGGACATGAGGTTATGGAGGCGGACGATACCTCTATACCCGAGGATGTCAAAGAAAAGCTTCTCCGTTTCGGACGTGCGGCAGTTGCGGCCGCGACGATGAGAGGAAAATCCTATCTTCAGATCGGCTCGGTTACGATGGGTATCGGCGGGTCCATAATAAGCCCCGAATTTATCGAGGAATATCTGGGCATGCGTGTAGAGTCCATTGACGAGGTAGAGATAATCCGCCGCATGACGGAGGGGATATACGACAAGGCTGAATATGAAAAGGCCCTGAAGTGGACTAAGGAGCATTGCAGGGAAGGGCTTGACAAGAACCCTGACGATATCAAGAGTTCTCCCGAGCAGAAGGAAAAGGACTGGGAGTTCGTGGTTAAGATGATGTGTATCATCAAAGACCTGATGAACGGAAACCCGAACCTTCCCGCGGGATGCGAAGAAGAAGCGGTAGGACACAATGCCATAGCGGCAGGCTTCCAGGGACAGCGCCAGTGGACGGATTTCTATCCGAACTGCGACTATCCCGAGGCTCTGCTCAATACCTCCTTTGACTGGAACGGCGCGAGGGAGCCTTATATACTTGCAACTGAGAATGACGTATTAAACGGCCTCGGAATGCTCTTTATGAAGCTTCTTACAAACAGAGCCCAGATCTTTGCGGATGTGCGTACTTACTGGAGCGGAGCTTCCGTAAAGAGGGTTACCGGCTATGATATCGAGGGACATGCAAAGGATGCTGACGGATTCATCCATCTGATCAATTCTGGAGCCGCCTGCCTGGATGCCTGCGGAGAAGCAAAGGACGAGAACGGAAACGGAGTGATGAAGCCCTGGTATGAGGTTACAGAGGCTGACCAGAAGGCGATCATGGAAGCTACCGAGTGGTGCGCGGCAGACAACGGATACTTCAGGGGCGGCGGTTACTCTTCAAGATTTGAGACGAAGGCCGAGATGCCTGCGACAATGATCAGGCTTAACCTTGTTAAGAATTTAGGCCCCGTGCTTCAGATAGCCGAGGGCTGGACCGTACATCTGCCCGCAGAGGTTTCGGACAAGCTCTGGAAGCGTACGGACTATACCTGGCCGTGTACCTGGTTCACTCCGAGATGCACCGGAAACGGACCTTTTGCCACGGCATATGATGTTATGAACAACTGGGGCGCTAACCATGGAGCGATAAGCTACGGCCATATCGGTGCCGATCTGATAACACTGGCCTCGATCTTAAGGATCCCGGTATGCATGCACAATGTTCCCGAAGAAAAGATATTCCGCCCTTCGGCATGGAATGCATTCGGAGCGGATAAGGAAGGCCAGGATTACAGGGCCTGCAGCGCCTACGGGCCTATGTACAAGACCATAAAGTAATGTCATCTACGATAAGAGATATAAAGGATCGCACCGGGCTGTCGCTTGCGACTATTTCCAAGTTCTTAAACGGCGGGAATGTGCTTCCTGAAAACAGGGTCCTTTTGGAAAACGCAATAAAAGAGCTCAACTATGAGCCCAATGAACTGGCAAGAGGCCTTGTCACCAACAAGACAAGGACCATAGGCGTAATAGTCTATGATATCGGCAGTATGTTCAACGGGACTTTGTTAAGGCATATAGGCCAGGCTTTGAAAAAGGAAAGGTACGGACTTCTTATATGCGATTCCAGGGGCGATGAGGCCGCGGAGGCTGAGAACGTAAGGTTTCTCGTAAATAAAAAGGTTGACGGGATGATCGTGCTTCCCATTTCAAGGAGCGGATCATTTTTACAGCCTGCAAGGAGTGCAGGAATACCGGTTGTCCTTATAGACAGGCCGGTAAAGGATTACGACATAGACTGCGTAAGGATCGATAACAGGAAGGCGGCTCATCAGGCCGTCTCCCTGCTTATCGCTAACAACCATAAAAGGATAGCGGTCATATGCTCCGATGAAAAGAATGAATATACAGGATATGAGCGGTTCCAGGGGTATCTGGATGCGATGACGGAGGCGGGGATGACGCCTTTTCCCGAGTATATCAAAAAGCGTGATCATTCCATAGAATTCGGCCATGAAGGAATGGGGGAGCTTCTTAAGCTTGAGAATCCGCCCACAGCCGTTTTCATGAGCAATTATGAATTAAGTCTCGGGGCGGTTATGGCGGTAAACGAATCGGGGCTCGGATGTCCGGATGATATTTCTCTTGTGGGATTTGATGACCTGATCCTTTCGCACATCGTAAGACCTAAGCTATACATGGTTGTCCAGCCGATGAAGGAAATGGGCGAAAAAGCGGTTGAGACCCTCCTTTCCAAAATAGAGAGCAAAGGCGAAGGTTTTACCTCTGAGATAATCATGAGCACCAGGATCAGCGACGGGAACTCTATCGCAAGGATACAGGACTAAATATTATAAATAACAGTACTATTTAAAACAGGTCTGTCTCACTGAGGCCTGTTTTTTTATGGTGTATGCGGCGGGCGCGTACCACAAGCGGTGAAAGCGCAAGATCAGCCAAATGAGCGCGGAGTATACACGGGTACTCAGCTGACGGTTAATGTGCCGCCAGTCCATGTTGTTTTGCCATGCCGGATCAGGGAAAATGAACCATGGCTTTAAGTTTTACGGATTGAAAGTGAAACATACTGAAACTGAGATCCCATACCGATTGCGTACAGGCAGGATATTATGATAAGATGTCTTATCGGGATCCGCTTTTCAGGATCCCGATAAAAGGCGCGTTTTGACGCGCCGTATTATGATTATCGGAAGTGCTTTTGCTTCCGATAATATGAACAAAGATGAGTATACAGTAAAAAGCGTTTGAATTCCGGGATGGACAGAAATGGATAGTTCGAATAGCAAAACTCTGGCGGCCTATATCAGGGAGCGTGGCGGGAAGATTTCCGTAGACGAAACGCTCTTACTTATGCGGCCTCTTTTTAATTCTCTGGAAGAACTGCATAAGACCGGACATATTTACAGGGGAGTAAGGCCGGACAACATCATTATTGAGCAGGATGGCGAGAAGAAGTTTGTCCGTTTCGATGAGTCGGGAGATTATGGGAGCGGGTGGAAAGAAGGTTCGAGCCCTTCAACGGTCTCGGGATTTATTCCTTTGGAGCTTTGCCGGACAGAGGAGCGGGAGGGACCATGGACTGATGTTTACGGGATCGCTGCAACGATTTATTACTGCATTACCGGATATATTCCCGAGGAAGCGGTAAAGAGGGAGAATGCGCTTAAGAATTCAGAGCCTGATCCTTTAAAACTCCCGTCTGCATACAGTATACGGATCTCTCAGGCAACAGAGAGGGCGATACTTAAGGGAATGGCTGTTTTTCCTAAGGACCGTTACGTTTCTTTGCAGGAATTTGAAAATAAACTGTATGAGAAATATGACGCCCCCTTATTTTCCGTGGAGATTCCGGAATATGCGCTGAGAAAGAAAAAAAAGCGGAGCACTGTCTTAACGGCGGTGTTGATATTTTCGGCAGTATTTATTCTGGGAATCGGCGCTCTTATACTGTTAAACAAAACGGAGAAGATAGAAACGGTTCTTACGATAAAGTCATTATATGATAAAATAAGCGGATCTTCGCCGGATCAGGAATTTGGATCAGAAGCGCTGAACGAGGGGGGAGAACCGGTAACCGACGAAGAGCAGGAGACTGATGAAGATCCCGTATCGTCAGAAGATACTGTGATGGTCGCAGCTCCCACGCCAACGCCGACGCCGAAGCCCACGCCAACGCCAACGCCGACGCCAACGCCGACCCCGACGCCAACGCCAAGACCGACGCCGAAACCGACGCCAACGCCAAGACCGACGCCAAGACCTACGCCGACGCCAACGCCAAGACCGACGCCGACGCCAAGACCCACGCCGACGCCAACGCCGACACCGACGCCGAGACCAACGCCGACCCCGACGCCGACGCCAAGACCAACGCCGACCCCGACCCCGACGCCGACGCCAAGACCCACGCCGACGCCAAGACCCACGCCGACGCCAATGCCGAGACCTACGCCGACGCCGGCGCCGAAACCGACACCGACCCCGAAACCAACACAAAAACAGGTCGGGGAGTCAACAGCCAACGAGAAAGACAGAGAAATTCACCGCTATGAATATATCGTGGCGGATATTACCTGGGAAGAGGCCTGGCAGGACGCGATTGACAGAGGCGGTTATCTTGCCCATATGAACTCAGATGATGAGATCAGATACCTGGTCGAGGAGTTAATGGATAAGGAACTGTCCAATGTCTGCTTTTTCATCGGAGGCAGGCGTACCGAAGACGGGCAGGACTATTACTGGATACTGCCGTCAGGAAAGCGCTATGGCAAGAGGCTTAACAGCAAACAGTATATCGACGGACAATACTGGCTTTCAAACGAACCGAGCTATGAATCGGGAGGCATAGAAGAGTATTATATGGAGCTGCTTTACAGAACAAACGAGGAGCGCTGGTACTGGAATGATATTCCGAATGATCTGTGTTCGATTTCCGATTACTGGAAGGGAAGGATCGGTTATATCGTTGAGTATGATTGATATCAGGGATATCGGGAATATGTAAGAAGATAATCTGAATATGTTACCAAAATCCTTTCTTTGACAGTGTTTTGATGAAAAAAGTCCTGTAAACCGCTCCGGTAGCGTGTTTCAGGACTTTTATTCTCATTGTGATACTCGATACCGTTATTGGGTTGCCGTTTGTATTTTCAGGTGCCGGATGAGCGGATTATATACATTTGAAGTTGTGAAAGAATTTTAATGTTGTGAAAGGTTGTGAAGGCGAAAACAAGTTGTGAAAGGTTGTGAAAGCGAAAACAGGTTGTGAAAGCATTTTTCCTCAAGGCAGAATTTGATTTTTCGGTGCCGGGAGTGGGCATGCATATAGAAAATGCGGAGCTGATAGCTTCGAATGAAGAAGATGCCCTAAATATGATGCTCAGGGTCCTGAAAAGCCGGGAAGAAAGCCCTTGTCACTGTTGACGGGATAACCTGTAGCAAGGATGCTGCGAGGTTTTCTCATGCTTTATCTTCTTATGCGGGCGCGGACTATGTTGAAAAGACAATATCAAGCTGCATACGGAAATCAGGGATTTAAGAAAAAGTAGTCGTTTCATGAATATGATCGTAAGGGAAAAAATATGGGCAGAAAACTGTTTTGTGAGTATGGAGCATTAGCCTACAGTATTTCCTTATTTAAGGAGGCCAGGAAAAAAGATTTAAAGGATCTGATCGCCGGCAGGAGCTTCGCCAAAGAAAAGGATCTGAAAAATCTTGAGTATATCTGGAAGGGCGACAGCAAGGTTTTATTAAGAAAGCTTCATGGCGTTGATATGCGGCTGCAGAAAAACAAGGTTGTGAATCTGCAGATCGCGGGCAGGAAAATTGACGGCATAATAGTGAAACCAGGAGAGGAATTTTCGTTCTGGAATCTAGTGGGAAATGCCACGAAGAGGAAAGGGTATTTGGAAGGGCTTATGATCAGCAACGGCAGGTTGCTGAGCGGGACAGGCGGCGGGCTCTGTCAGATGGCCAACATGATCCATTGGCTGGTATTGCATACGCCGCTCACCGTTACAGAACTGCATCATCATTCCGACGCGCTTTTTCCGGATGTTAAGAGGAGGGTGCCTTTCGGAACCGGTACTTCCGTAGCCTATAAGGCTGTTGATTACCGGTTTAAAAATACGACCGGATACCCGGTACAGATAAGGGTATGGCTGGACAGCACCTTTTTATATGGTGAGATCAGAAGCACGGTCGAATTGCCTGATAAGTACAGACTTGTTGAAGAAGATAATCATTATGCAAGGGAGCCGGACGGCATCTTTTATCGAAACAGTAAGGTATATCGGATCATTATTGACAAGGAGACGAAAGAGCAAAGGGCAAAAGAACTGATATTAAATAATCATTCCCGGGTTATGTATGATTATGATCTGATCCCTGAGGATGAAATAAGGGAATACAGCGATGTTAGGCAAGATACTGAATAATTTAAAGAAATATCCTGAGGATGAGTGTTATCAGATAAACCGTAGAATATATAAAAACAGGGATCTGTATAAATATGTCTGCAATATATACCATTATCTGCTGGGAAACTGCAGCTATCAGGATAGAATTGCGGTATGCGGGCATAAAGAGATTTACATGGTCGCGTCATTTCTTGCGTGTTCTTTTGCGGGAATGGCTTATGTTCCCATAGATATTTCAATCCCCGCAGGGAGGAAGGAAAAGATAATTAAGCAGGTGCATCCCGGATTGGTAATTGACAGCGGTATTAATGAGGTGATGGATAAAGATGCCTTTGAGGAGATATCTGATATTTTTTTAAAGCCTGACGACCTGTTCTATATTATCTATACCTCTGGAAGCAGCGGGGAGCCAAAGGGGGTACAGATCGCTTACAGAAACCTGATCAGCTGCATGGACTGGCTTGTTAAGATATGTGATGTAAGCAATGACATCATATTAAACCAGGCGAATTATTCCTTCGACCTGTCGGTGGCGGATATATATCTGTCACTGCTTACAAGGAGCAGGCATTATATTATCGAAAGAGACACGCAGCGGGACTTTCCCATGCTTTTTAGCGAGCTTAAGAAAAGCGGGTCAGGCCTTGCGGTGATGACCCCGTCCTATGCGGAATATTTAATGGCCGATAAATCTTTTGACCATGAATTAATGCCGGATCTTAAGACTATACTGTTTTGCGGTGAAAACCTTTCGGGAAAGACGGCAGAAAAACTATATGACAGATTTCCGGGGCTCCGGATAATAAATTGCTATGGGCCGACAGAATGCACCTTTGCCGTAACAGGCAATATTGTTGATCCGGGCGAAAAAATATCTATAGGCCTTCCTAAAGATGATGTTGATATTTACATCGTCGATGAAAACCTTGAACCCGTTAATGACAATGAGATCGGGGAAATAGTCGTAACGGGCGAAAGCGTCGGAAAGGGATATGTGGACAAGGAACTGAACAAAGGCGTGTTTATTACTTTTATGGGTAAGAATGCTTATGTGACCGGCGACCTTGCCTGCAGGGAAAATGGAAAATTATATTTCATCGGACGGAAAGACAGGCAGATAAAATATAAGGGCTTCAGGGTTGAACTGCCGGAAATTGAAAAAGCATTAGACGGTCTGGATTATATTGAAAAGGCTGTTGTGACAACAAAAGTAAATGAAGAAGGAACTGTAAACAGAATTATCGCTTTTGTCATGCTGAAAGAGGATTGCGTTCATAATATACAGGACATAAGGAAGCATCTCGGGGAATCATTGCCGGATTATATGATGCCTGTAATAAAAATAGTTGACAGATTCCCGTTAGATGATAATGGAAAACTGGATGAAAGAATACTGATGAAAGAATAGTGGATCGCGGATGATATGAGAGAAGAGATTATTGATATTATTATCAGATTAACGGAATATGATGATTTACGTAATGATACGGATATTAATCTGATCGAGGAGGATATACTGGATTCCCTGGCATTCATTGAATTGATCAATGAGCTGGAAGAAAGGTATGATATAGAGATCCAGCCGACGCAGGTGCCCGGCGACAGCTGGAACAGTGTTGATAATATAGTCGGGCTGGTAGAATCTCTGAAAAAAGAAAGTACGGAAAATCTCCAATGGGAGGATGAGCCATACAACTTTAATCCACAGGTCCGAAACTGAAGGATAATATATACATTTGAAGTGGTGAAAGTTTGTGAAAGAGTTTTGAGTTTGTGAAAGGTTGTTTGAAGGATTGACAATTCCGGCTCCAAACTATATTTTTTTAATATGCTTTGGGCAACTGCAAAGGGACTGTAAAATCTTGATCAGGAGAAAAGTATATATGAAAAAGAGAATCTTGAGAAAAATAGCTGCATTGTCGGCAGTGTTTTCCATGCTTTTAAGCGTGGGCACAAAGGCGCAGGACGGTAAACCAGTTAAGCTTGACGAATCTCAGTGGACGACGATATATCTTGATTATCTGAATGGTCTCGATTCGGATAACGGGGATACGGGCAGCGCAAAGTCTGGACTTAAGTTTTTACGGGCGGAGCTTATCTATTTAAATTATGACGATATCCCGGAGATCCTTCTGCAGTCTGATCAGGATGAGCAGGGTGGGCTGCTTCTTTCGATCGAGGGGTCTGAGGTTTCAGAGAGAGATATCTGCAATGTAAGTTCAATGACGGACTGCTATTACCTGCCTCATTCTAATCTCATCCGCATTGTTGAAAAGAAGAGCAGGGATTATTCAAAATATGATGAGGAAATACTGTCGACAAAAGACGGGAAGCTGGAGCTTTTATTCCGGGGCGGTTATGACAGCGGCTCGTTCTGTTATTATGATGAAAAAGGTGAACAGGTGCCGGTTTCTTCCGAGGAATTCTGGGATCTGTATGATGAGGTATATGGGTTCGGTCCTCAGAGGACTATAAGAGGCTATAGCTACAGCCTTAAAGATCTGACCGAGGAATTTGAAAAGAGAAGAGAAAAATTCCTCGCGGATAAGAAAGATAAAAAGGAAACTCCCGGGTGGAGGCAGTTATACCTTGATTATCTGAGGAATCTTGAGGAGGACGGTACCTGTGTCTGTGATGATAATCTGATATTCTGTATGGATATATATAAAACCCCGGTAATCATCCTGCATATAAAAGATGATTCCGATTATTATTCTGTTCTGACAACTGACGGAAAATATCTGATGGAGAAAAGGATTAAGGGAAACGGTTTATGCAAGGTATCTACCGAGAATCAGACGGTTTATTTTTACGGGGAATCAGACAGCATTCATTATGATAAGGTATTTAAGCTGAAAAACGGTTTTATCACTCCGAAGTTTGACGGAACATGCCGGGAAGAAACCGGAGGGAATAGTTCAAAGAATATTTCAAAATCTGCTTCTCTGTATGAGGCAAACGGGATTTCCATGTCAGAGGAGCAATATTCCAACGCCCTTTTGTATCAATATGGCTATAGTTTTGACAAGCCTGCAAAAAGACCCTATTCTTTTGACGACCTTATATCGCTCTTAGAAGAGAGTGAACCGAAGATACCGGATATCACATGGATCGATGATGAAGAACCTGAAGACAGGCAGGGTTTTATGCCCGGGTGAGGCTGTCTGATTGACAAGCCATTATTCAAAATGTATACTGCTATAGGCATTGAAAAGCCGTTCAGGAATTGAACGGTTCCGGATTAAATAACTGTGTTATACTAATAAGAGGAGATAAAGTATTATGAGTGACAGGGTCAGGACAAGGTTTGCGCCGAGCCCCACAGGCTATATGCATATCGGAAATCTTCGCACGGCTCTCTATGAGTATCTTACCGCGAAGCATTACGGAGGGGATTTTGTACTGAGGATCGAGGACACTGACAGAGGGCGCCTTATAGAAGGCTCGGTAGATGTTGTTTTTGAAACTATGAGGGAAGTCGGCCTTTTATGGGACGAGGGACCTGATGTCGGGGGGGAATACGGCCCTTATGTGCAGAGCGAGCGCATGGACATATATAAGTCCTATGCCGAGGAGCTTGTAAAAAAGGGAGGCGCTTATTACTGCTTCTGTACAGAGGAGAGGCTTAAAGAAATGCGGGAGAAGCAGGAAGCCTCAGGGGAGAAGGACAGCTCCTATGACAGGCACTGCCGCAATCTGACAGAGGAGCAGGTGAATGAGCAGCTCTCAAAAGGGACGCCTTATGTCATAAGGCAGAAGATCCCGCTTGATGGGGAGACTGAATTTACTGATCTTGTATACGGAAAGATCACTGTTGATAACGCATCCTTAGATGATCAGATCCTCATAAAGTCTGACGGTATGCCCACCTATAATTTTGCCAATGTAATAGACGATCACCTTATGAAGATCTCGCACGTGGTGCGGGGCGCGGAATACATAAGCAGCACGCCTAAATATAATCTGCTTTACAAGGCCTTCGGATGGGATATACCTGTATACATCCACTGTCCTCCGGTTATGAAGGATGCCCATAATAAGCTTTCGAAACGTAACGGGGATGCGAGCTTTAATGATCTGCTCGCACAGGGCTTTCTTCCGGATGCGGTTTTAAATTATCTCCTGCTTTTGGGATGGGCCCCGAAGGATCCTGAGAAAGAGATGTTTACGCTTGACGAGATGATAGAGCACTGGGATCCTGAGCGGATAAGCGCTTCTCCTTCGATCTTTGATATTCAGAAGCTAAAATACTTTAATTCCGTATATATCAGGAATATGCGGTTTGAAGATTTTAAGGATAAGGCTCTTGTGTGGGTAGAGAAGACGACCGAAAAGGCCGCCGATGTTGACCTGCTCCTAAAGAACCTTCAGCCGAGGCTTTCGACTTTTGGGGAGATCCCGGAAAAAATAAGCTTTATAGAGGGAATAGGGGAGATAGATCCCGGACTTTATATCAACAAAAAGCAGAAGACGACCACAGAATCGGCGCTTATTTCGCTGCAGGCTCTTCTTCCGTTACTTGAGGGCATTGAGACATGGACAACTGATGAGATTTTTGCAAGGAGCAAGGAAAAAGCGGCAGAGCTTGGAATGAAGCCCGGAGCCTTATTGTATCCTTTGGGAATTGCTCTTTCGGGAACCTCCGCATCACCGGGCGGCGGAACCGATCTTTGCGTAATACTTGGGAAAGATCCGGCTCTTGAGAGAGTAAGGAATGCGATTATGGGCCTGAACTGATTTATTTGAAAGCTCAGCGGAATGATCCTGTCTGCCGGATATATACCATGCGCGTTTTAGCCGGGTGCGTAACGGAGCTTAGGCATTTGATCTCCGGTAACCGGATAAAGAGATCGATCTATGGGCATTGCGATTGCCCGGCTGCAGCAGGACGGTTGCTGAAGATCATTCAGGGACGGCAGTTACAGGAGATCAGATATAATTATATGAAAAAGGAGTGTTTATATGGAAAGGACATATATCTGTGATATCAAAAGCAGTATCGGAAGCGAGGCCAGAGTGCAGGGCTTTGTCGAAAATTTCAGGAACGGCAAGGCAATGGCGTTTATTGTGCTTAAGGATATAACGGGAAAGCTGCAGGTGACGATAGAGAAGGAGACCACTGATCTTTCTCTGGAGGAGCTTGATACCCTTACGAATGATTCCGTTATCACGGTGACCGGAAAGGTGATCGAGAATGAATATGTAAAGATGGGGGGTATAGAGCTTATCCCTACGGAGCTCAAAATAGAGAGCATAGCGGAAGCTCTTCCCATTGCAAGAAAGGAAATCCCCGCCACGAAAAAGAAAAAGGCGGTTGAACGCTCGAGCATAGACCAGAGGATCGATTACCGCTGGATAGATTTAAGGACTGATGAAAACCAGCTCATGTTCAAGGTTCAGACCGAGTTTGTGAATGCCATGAGGCAGTTCCTGCTTGAGAGGAGATTCATTGAGATACATACTCCCAAGCTTATCGGAGCGGCAAGCGAGAGCGGAGCGGATGTGTTTGAGGTGAAGTACTTTGACCGTAATGCTTATCTTGCGCAGAGCCCGCAGTTCTATAAACAGATGGCGATGGCGAGCGGATTCGAGAGGATATTCGAGGTGGGTCCGGTATTCAGGGCAGAGAAGTCATATACCAGCAAGCATACCACCGAATTTACGGGATTTGATCTGGAATTCAGCTATATAGAATCATTCAGGGATGTAATGAAGCTTGAGGAGGAGCTTATCGCCTCAGCTTTAAAAAGCGTGAAGGAGAAGTATGGTGAGCAGATACTTGAGCTCTTCGGACAGGAGATCATCGTTCCTGAAACGCCCTTCCCCGTGGTCACGCTTGCAGAGCTCTATAAAGGGCTTGAAGAGGATTTCGGCTATAAAGCGGAGGAGTCTGAAAAGGGTGATCTGACTACAGAGGCGGAGCAGCTGAGCTTTGACTGGGTGAAGAAGCATTATGGTCATGAATTCCTTTTTGTTACCGATTATTCCGCCGAAAAAAGAGCTTTCTACCATATGAGGGATGAGGCGGGTATTCCGCAGGGCTATGACCTTATATGGAGAGGTGTTGAGATCACAACGGGCGCGCAGAGAGAGCACCGCTATGAGGAACTCAAGAAACAGGCGGATGAGAAGGGGCTTGCGGAAGACGTGAAGTTCTATCTGGAATTCTTTAAGTATGGCTGTCCTCCTCACGGAGGCTTCGGTCTCGGGATCGACAGGCTGACAATGCTCATGCTCGGGCTTCATATTAAGGAAGCCATGTTTATATTCAGGGGCCCCAACAGACTCAATCCATAAACTCAAGGCAGCGATGACTATCGGGCAGGGGATTCTCCTGCCCGATTAAATATTGTAGAAATGATTCCTTTAAGACAGAATCAGACAAAAGGAATCTGAATATAATAACATACGGTATTATATAATGCGAATTTTTAAAGAGAACGTTATTATGGGGAATGGCAGTAAAAGAGCGCTTTTCTCAAACATCCTGCTTATTTTAATTGCAAGTGTTATCTTAATCGGGTGCGGCACTTCGACAGATCCCGATGCCGGTACCGGTCCGGGAGGCGATGCTTTACCGGGCGGAAAGCCTCTCAGGATAATGACTACGATATTCCCGGAATATGACTGGGTGAGGGAGCTTATAAAGGGAACCGAGGAGAACTGGGAGCTTTCTATCCTCCTTGACAATGGCGTGGATATGCACAGCTTCCAGCCTTCGGCCGAAGATATTATGGAATTATCCTCTTCCGATGTTCTGATATATGTGGGCGGAGAATCTGATAAATGGGTAAAGGATGCCCTGGCTGATTCCTTAAACAAAGATATCAGTGCGATAAGCCTTATGGATATTCTTGGTGACGGGGCAAGAGCAGAAGAGCTTAAGGAGGGAATGACAGGGGATGCTGACGGTGAAAACGACGAGCATGTCTGGCTTTCTCTCAGAAACGCCGGGGTGTTCTGCAGCGCGATCGCAGAGGAGCTTATAAGGCTTGACCCGGATCATATGGATATTTACAGGGGTAATCTGGAGGCCTATACAGACAGGCTTGACAAGCTTGACGGGGAGTATAAGGATGCTGTTTCCAAAGCACCTTTAAAGGTCCTTATGTTCTGTGACAGGTTTCCGTTCAGATATTTTACGGAGGACTATGGTCTGGAGTATTTCGCCGCTTTTTCTGGCTGCTCTGCCGAAACAGAGGCAAGCTTTGAAACGATCGCGTTTCTGTCCGATAAAGCAAAAGAGCTGGGGATCGAAACCCTGCTTATCATAGACGGTTCAGACGGAAAGATCGCTGAAACCGTTTCCCAAAATACAGGTATTAAGGATATGAAGATCCTGACCATGGATTCGATACAATCCGTCAAAACCTCAGATATCGGTGATGGAATATCCTACCTGTCGATCATGGAATCAAACCTGTCTGTGCTGAAACAGGCGCTTGGTCTTAAACCGGATACTCCGTAGTGTAAACACCGGAGACTTAATGATAATATGCGGCTTTTCGGGCATTGCCGCGCTATGCCCCGGACGGAGACTTTTATAAGGGCCTGATCGCGAATCGTATCGTTCTTCTGAAGGGAGAACCGGGCTTTGTGAGCACTTTTGGAAGTACCGTCGGCATGTCCTGCGCTTCCAGGGCTAAGGCCGAATGCGGAGATGAGACGGTATTGTCAAGCAATTCTGTTTTATCATCGAGATAGTCTCCGGTATAGACAACTATCGCCGGAGCGTCTGTATACATATCTACATTGAATTTCCCGTTAAAAAGCTTTAAAACTGCGTCCGGTTCGTTTTTTTCTTTTTCACCCGTACGGTTTAAGATAAATCCGTTATTGAGCGGGGCGGACAGAGGAATATCATCCCCGGGTTTATATCCCGGAATGACCTGTGGAATATCTCCGATATCCACGGGAAGAAAATCTTCGCGGTTTATGCAGATCTTTCCGGCATTAAGCTTTAAGGAAGCTTCGTTCATCAGCCAGTATGTATGATTGGTCATGTTGATATATGTATCCCTGTCGGTTTCTGCAAAATAGCTGATCGTAAGGCTTCCGTCCTCTTTCAGGCGGTAGCTTGCACGGTAGGAGCGGTTTCCGGGCCAGCCGTCAAGTCCGTCGGGCTGCGAAGCACAAAAGACCGCCTCACAGAAGTCACGGTTTTCCGATAATTCTTCGATCTGCCAGACCATGGAAGATAAGTTATGTAAACCACCATGCAGCTGATTCCTTCCTTCGTTTGCGGAAAGACCGTTTTCTGCAGGGATCCTCCCGGCATTAGGCCCTATGGTAAGTCCGGCAAGTGAGCTGTTTTTTCCGTATTCCCGGAAATCTTTATAAGAGAGCGTAAGCAGGTTTTCGTTTCCGCCCTCTTCTATGTAAGATAATCGCCTTATTCCGGCTCCGAGGCTGATAAATTCCGCAAGGACACCTCTTTTGGTGTCGCTGCAAAGCGTTACGGAACAGACCGTATCGCCGGCCGCTGTCTTAAATAATTCTTTTTTTCTTATTATCATTTCCGAACCCCTTTTTCAATCCGTGCAGGGACTGTTTTCTGCTGTATTTTCCGAATCATTATAATAAGCAGGACATATTTTTGTAAATAGATTGATGATATTTTCGGCCGGTTCCCGTCAATTTTATGTGCATAGATCACAAAACAAAGAGCAAGATTTATAAATACTTAAGCAATTTATACTAATGTCATGCGGTAGAAATATCCCTATAATGAGTAAGAAGCATATTTGGGAAACTTGATTTAAGGGCTGGTGCCGGGTCGTTATATCCGGCCTGATTAAGGCTCTGGGAGACAGGAATGGAAAAGGTTCTGGAATTTCAGGGAATTTCTAAATATTTTCCGGGTGTTAAAGCCCTTGATAATATTTCATTCAAGGCGTATTCCGGAGAGGTGCTGGCCTTTCTCGGCGAGAACGGGGCCGGCAAATCGACTCTCCTTAAGATACTTAACGGGGATTATCAGCCGACATCCGGGAAATATCTTTTAAACGGGGAAGAGAAGCATTTCAGCTCCCCCCATGAAGCGATCGAGGACGGGATTTCGGTCATATATCAGGAAAGGCAGATCCTTTTGGAACTGTCCGTAGCGGAGAACATATATCTGGGGAGGATGCCTGCAAAGAAATTCGGCTTTATCGATACAAGGAAAGCGAATGCGGATGCACAGAAGATAATAGATGATTTCGGACTCCCCATAAGCCCTGATACCAAGGTCAAGGACCTCTCGATAGCATATCAGCAGATGGTCGAGATCATGAAGGCGTATTCAAGGGAGAATCTTAAGGTGATCTGCTTTGATGAGCCGACGGCTTCTCTCTCGGATGCGGAGATAGAGGCGCTCTTTCGGGTGATAAGAAAACTCAGGGAAGAGGACAAGATCATCATCTATGTATCCCACAGAATGAATGAAATACAGGAGATAACCGACAAGGTCGCCATCTTCAAGGACGGCCGGTATGTGGATACTGTCGTTACCGGCGAGGTTTCCGAGGCGGAAATGATCAGGATGATGGTAGGCAGGGACCTGGGGGATATTTATAACGAACTTGACAGGAACAAGGAGATAGGCGAGGTTCTTCTTGAAGTAAAGGACGTATCAAGCGATTACGTGAAGAAGAATTCCTTTGTGCTGCACAGCGGTGAGGTTCTGGGATTCTCGGGACTGGTGGGCGCGGGACGCACGGAGCTTATGAGGGCCGTGATAGGCGCTGACAGGTTAAAGAGCGGAGAGGTGATCCTTGAAAACAGAAGGATTCAGAACAGGTCTCCACATGAAGCCCAGAAAAACGGGATCGTTCTGGTGCCTGAGGACAGGAAGCTTCAGGGAATACTTGCAAATTTAAGTGTTGCCGATAATATAAACATTTCCATGCTTGATGAGAATTCATCCAGGTTCGGGATCATGAATACCGCAAGGGAAAAGGAGATTGCCGAGAACGGGATAAAGAATTTCAATATCAAGACTCCTTCGCCTGATAAGAAGATAGTGGAGCTTTCGGGAGGAAATCAGCAGAAATGCATTGTGGCCAGGTGGCTTTCTACAAAACCGAAGGTACTGATAATGGATGAACCCACCAAAGGCATCGATGTCGGCGCAAAAGCTGAGTTTTACCAGATGATCTGTAATTTCGCCAAGCAGGGAATGGGCGTCATACTTATCTCCTCGGAGATGCCTGAGGTTATGGGGCTTTCCGACAGGATCATCGTGATGAAAGGCCTGTCCATCGTCGGGGAGCTTAGCAGGGAAGAAGCAACGGAAAGTAAGATACTGAGTCTCGGTATGCTGGGGGAGGTAAAGGAAGCATGAAAAAATTAAAAATCGGCGGAGACAAGCTTACGATGTTAGCCGCTATCATAGTGGTGTTCATTATCTTTACTGTTCTCAATAAGAATTTCCTGACAGTTACAAATATCGTGAATATTCTTGTTGCGGGATCGCTTGTAGGGCTTGTTGCCATAGGACATACTTATCTGATAATCGCCGCACAGAACGATCTTTCCCCGGGAGCTGTAGCGGCATTTACGGGTGTGCTTGCGGCTTCCTTATCTGCGGCGGGGCTTTCGTTCGGACCGGTTCTTGTGATAACGCTGATAAGCGGTGCCATTATCGGATGCTTCAACGCGTTCATGGTCAACAAGATCAAGCTGGATCCCTTTATAGCAACGCTGGTGACGCAATCCGTAATAAGAGGCTTTGCTTATATTATCTGCGACGGAAAGCCTGTATCCATCACGGATAATACATATCTCCTTCTGGGGAAGATTCGTATATTTATGATACCTCTTTCAGTATGGATAATGATATTCTTTATAGTTATTTTCGGTCTGATCCTTGCCAAGACCAAATTCGGAAGAAGCATATATGCTATCGGAGGAAATAAGGACGCGGCGCGGCTTGCGGGTCTTAATCCTCAGAAGATCATCCTCATCTGCTTCATTATGATGGGAATACTATGTGCTCTGGGTGGGATCATCTTCTCATCAAGAATGAATTCCGGACAGCCCGCGGCAAATGTCAACCTGGAGTTTGATTCCATTACCGCGGTTATTCTCGGAGGCGTTTCATTTATGGGAGGTGTCGGCGGAATGGGAGGCACGATACTCGGGATCATTCTGATCCAGTCATTCAACACCGGCCTTACGATGGTGAATGTGCCTTCGTTCTGGCAGTATGTGGCAAGAGGAGCCCTTCTTCTGTTTGCTCTTACCACGGACTTTATCAGAAAGCAGAGGAGAGAGAAGGAGCTTTTGGAGGCTTCGATGAAAAATGCCTGAGAAACATGCTCCCTTACATGCAGGGCATATTGCAGCAGTATCAAACATACATAACGTATGTAGAGATAAAATAATCAAGAGTGATCATTTAAGGAGGAAATTCACATGAAAAGAAAAGTATTAGCGACATTGCTGGCCGCATCCATGGTGCTTGGTTTATCGGGATGTGCGGCGATCACGACCGAGGCTCCTGCAAGCGCTCCCGCTAATGAGGCTGCAGAAAGTACCGATGCAGATGCAGCAGATGCTGCAGATACTGCTGAGGGCGGCGGAGTTGTCTATGGTATTTACAAGGCCGGTGACCAGACCTGGTTCATCGACGAGGGAGATGCCGCAAAGGCAGCAGTAGAGGCCAAGGGTGACAGCTTTACTTATGTTGACGCTAAGATGAGCCCCGAGGAATATCTTAAGGCTATCGATAATGCCATCGCAAACAATGCGAAGGGCATAGTGACCTGTATCCCCGATCAGACCATGAGCCAGGCGGTTGTTGATAAGTGCGCTGAGGCCGGGATCCCTATCGTTGCGGCTGATGATGCCCTTCAGGATACTGAGGGCGGCAAGCTTGTTCCCTGGGTCGGGATCAATGCATATGTTATCGGTCAGGCAAACGGTGACTGGATCGCCGATTATGCTAAAGCCAATGACCTTGTGACAGATCCTGAGTGCGGACTTCTGATCATGACGATGGATACGGTTTCTTCATGTGTTCCGAGAGCGGAGGGCGAATTTGACAACTTTACCGCTGCCTGCCCTGAGTTCGATACCGAGAAGATCTTCTATGCTGACTATGACGGTACAACTGAAAAGGGTAATACTGCCGCTGCGGCGATCTTTACAGCACATCCCGAGATCACTAAGTGGCTTGTTACGGGAGCAAATGAGGAAGGTACGATCGGTGCCTGCAGAGCTCTTGAGAGCGCAGGGCTTGACGCTGACGCATGTGTAGTAGGACTTGGCGCATACATGGCTAAGGATGAGTGGAACAACAAGGGCGCTGACGGCACCTGCATGAAGGCTGCTGCATACTTCTCCTCACAGAGCGTAGGCGAAGGCTCGGTAGATGTCCTCTATCAGCTGATCAATGGCGAGGAGCCTGCGATGGAGACCGCTGTCGATGCTATCGTTGTTACTCCTGAAAACTATAAGGAAGTAATGGGTGCAGCTGCTGAATGATATATATCCGGACCGGATACTGAAAAGGAGGCTTAAACAGCCTCCTTTTCATGTTTTGGGTAAGAATTGCGTTCAAAACGATATTTGGGAAATGTCAGCCTTTCTTCAGCTGATCTGATGATTGTTAAGCTGTCTGAAAGCGCCGGGAGTCTGTCCGGTGACCTTTTTAAAGGTGGTGCAGAAGGAGCTTTCGCTTGTAAAACCCAGCTGGAAGCAGATATCCTTAATGCTTTGTGAGGTAGTCATAAGCAGATAACGGGCATTTGAGATGCGGGATGTAAGAATATATTCATGAGGAGTGAAGCCTGTTTCTTTTTTAAACAGCCTGGAAAAATAAAACGGGCTCAGGCTTGCCTTTCCGGACAATACCTCCAGTGAGAGATCCTCTGAAAGATTGTCTCTTATGTATGAGACTATATCCTCTATGACATCGGCCTGCCTGGGGCTTTTATCAGGCTGGATCTTTGAGACCAGAAGTTCGGTCATAACGTTTACGATCCAGTTGTTTAAGATCGCATCATTAACCGGCTTTCCGTCATGAAAAGCTGAATAGATCATTCTCAGGTATTTTTCAAATCGATAGGTATCTTTTAGAGACAGGACAAAACTTTCATTACCTGTTATAGCGTTATAATAATCTCTCGCGGCTTTTCCGTTAAAATGGAACCATTCGGCCTCCCATGCGCCTTCAGAACCGTATGAATGGGGAGAAAAACAATCCAGAAGAACGATACTGTTTTCGGGAGCGCAAAAGCGCCTGCCTTTTGATTCGATGTTACAGGTTCCGCTTTTTATCATCATGCACAGGAAGCTGTCGAAATTATCCCGGGAAAGCGAATACCCCGGATCATAATAGAAATATCCCACGATCGTCGGATACATGAACATGTTTACAGCAAGGGAACCGGGAGTATAGATGTAGTAGTCGGATTTCGGATTAACGCCACGTTCTTTTGAAAACATAGAATAACCTCCGGAATGTGGGTTTACGATGTCTGTCGGTTGATTACGGATAATAATACAATAATTTTTGGAAAAAGTACAGGCGTATCTCATGGCGGACCTTCAGTGCGGCGGTATGAAGAACTGATTGGCGGCCTTCCGGATTTTTAGGCAATTTTCATAAATAAAACAGCAAAAGAGAATAATGAATTATGCTTTAATTACATATATAATCAGAACAACACAGTTAAAAGCGCGGTGCCCGGCCCATGCTTTTGCAGGCGGGATAATGCACCGGTCAAACGATTTGATACCATATTGCACAGATTTGCAAAGCAAATCGTGTGCTTAGGCATAAACTTTAGTTTATGCCGATCCGGGCTGCATTGCAGACCGAATCATTACCGAAAGGAGGCTGTTATGGATAAGGTCAGGATATGGGAAGAGGAACTTTCAATTCCTACATATGATATAGGAGAGGCTGACAGGAACCCGATGTTTCTGGAAAAGAGGGTGTATCAGGGGAGCTCGGGAAAGGTATATCCCTATCCGACCATTGAGAAGATAAGCCATGAGAGGAAAGATAAGCTCTGGAAGGTGGTATGGATCGAGAATGAATACCTCAAGGTAATGGTTATGCCCCAGCTTGGCGGAAGAATACAGAGGGCGCTTGATAAGACAAACAATTATGATTTTATTTATTATAATCAGTCGATAAAGCCTGCGTTGGTCGGTCTTTTAGGACCCTGGATCTCGGGCGGGATAGAGTTTAACTGGCCGCAGCATCACAGGCCTACGACTTACATGCCCGTAGATCATGTCCTGAAGGAGAACGAAGACGGAAGCTGTTCTGTTCTCTGCCATGATGTGGATCAGATGTATGGGACAAAGGTCGTTCAGACTTTTACCTTATATCCCGGTAAGGCATATATTGAGATAAAGGGGCAGCTTTACAACCGCACTAATATGCCTCAGACCTTCCTGTGGTGGGCAAATCCTGCCGTATCGGTAAATGACGATACTCAGTCGGTTTTTCCGCCGGATGTTCATTTTGTAATGGATCACGGGAAAAGGGATGTTTCCCGGTTCCCGATAGCCAGAGGCATATATTATAAGCATGATTACAGCGAAGGAGTGGATATTTCAAGGTATAAGAATATTCCGGTCCCCACTTCGTATATGGCGGAGCATTCCGACTATAATTTCGTGGGAGGGTATGATTACGGGAAGGAAGCCGGACTCCTCCACGTAGCCGACCACCATTTTTCTCCGGGGAAGAAACAGTGGACCTGGGGATGCGGGGACTTCGGAAAGGCATGGGACAGGAATCTTACCGACGAGGACGGCCCTTATATAGAACTCATGACCGGCGTGTATACGGAAAACCAGCCGGACTTTTCGTGGCTCAAGCCGTTTGAAGAAAAGACCTTCAGGCAGTATTTCATGCCCTATAAAAAGATAGGTTATGTTAAGAACGCAAGCATAAGAGCCGCCATAAACAGCGAGCTTACAGAGAAGGGGCTGAATGTCCTGGTTTATGCGGTTTCTCCGTGCGAGAACGCGAAGATCACGGTGTTTGAAGACGGAAAAGAGACGTTTTCGGAGATAGCGTTTATTTCCCCGACGGATGTTTTTGAAAAAACGTTTAAGGTTTCTGTCAGGGAAGAAACAAGGCTTAAGGTTTCGGTTACGGATAAATTCGGAAAGGAGCTTGTATCTTATCAGGCTAAGGCACAGGGAATTCCAGAGCAGGCGCTTCCCGGCGAGGCAGCGAAGGAGCCTTCGCAGATAATGACCAATGAGGAACTCCTTCTGACCGCGCGGCACATAGAACAGCACCGCCATGCGACATATCTTCCGGATCCGTACTACCTGGAAGGATTAAAGAGGGATCCCCTCGATATGAGGATCAATAACGCCTATGGGATGCTTCTGTTAAGGCGGGGGCTTTTTACAGAGGCTGAGAAGTATTTCAGAAATGCCGTAAAGCGCTCGACCTGGCGGAGCCCTAATCCGTATACCAGTGAAAGCTATTACAATCTTGGCCTGTCGCTTTTCTACCAGAACAGGATGGATGAGGCTTATGATGTCTTTTATAAGGCATGCTGGAGCAATGAGCAGCAGGAGATGGCGTATTACTATCTGGCATGTATTGCGACCCGGAGAGGAGATTATGAAGGGGCTCTTGAGCTTTGCGAAAAAGGCCTTATAAAGAACTGGCATAACGTTAAGGCAAGGGGCTTAAAGGCTTCGATCCTTCGCCTGCTTTCAAGCGAAGAGGAGGCGGTAAGCCAGATAGAAGACAACCTTAAAGTCGACTATTTTGATTATATGTCCCGATTTGAACTTTATTTTATCAGGAAGGATGAACAGATCCTTAAAGAGATAAAGACGCTTTCAAGAGATTTTCATGAGCATTTCCTGATGGTCGCGAGAGATTATGCGGAAAGCGGCCAGTTTGAACAGGCTCTTGCCGTGCTTTCGGCGTGTGGGGGAAAGAGTCCCATGCTTTATTATTACCGGGCATATTACCTGGGCTGTCTCGGTGATAAGGAGGAAGCGGCGAAGGAACTGAAAAACGCGGAACAGGCGGATCCGGCATATTGTTTCCCGAACAAGCAGGAGGATATAGCGGTTCTTGAATATGCGATAAGCAATGATGAGAAGGGGGCGAAGGCCTGTTATTATCTGGGGGATCTTTACTATGACAGGCTCCAGTTTGAGAAAGCCGCCTCACTCTGGGAAAAGTCCGCAGAGCTTGACGGAGGCTTCCCCACGGCACACAGGAATCTTGCGCTGTATTATTTCAATAAAGCCCATGATCCGGGGAAAGCGAAGGAAGAGCTTGAGAAGGCGTTTTCGCTTGATGAAACTGACGCGAGGGTGTTCTTAGAGCTTGACCAGCTTTATAAGAAGCTTTTCGTGCCCTTCACTGAGAGGCTTGGGAATTACGAAAAGCATATGGACATCATCAGGGAGCGGGACGATGTGATGCTTGAGCTGGTGACCCTTTACAACCTTTCCGGAGAGTATAAGAAGGCTTACGAGACGATAATGTCTTACCACTTCAGGCCCTGGGAGGGCGCCGAGGGAAGGATCTCGGGACAGTACAAGATTTCTCTTTCGGAGCTTGCAAAGGAGGAGCTTTCATCGGGAAATTACAGGGAGGCTAGGCAATTCCTGGAAAAGTCCCTTGAATATCCGGAGAATCTCGGCGAAGGAAGGCTTGAGGGCACTAAGGACAATAATATTCATTATTATCTGGGAGAGGTGCTTGAAAAGCTCGGTGATAAAGAGGGCGCAAGGCGTGAATATGAGCTTGCTACGCTTGGTCAGGACGAACCGGCAGGTATGATGTATTATTATGACCAGCCTGCGGATATGATACTTTATAAGGGCTTTGCCCATCTTAAACTGGGTGAGACGAAGGCTGCCTTTGCATGCTTTAACAAGCTTATGGATTACGGAGAGCGGCATATCCGGGATGAAGTAAAGAATGATTATTTTGCGGTATCGCTTCCGGATTTCCTGATTTTTGAGGATGACATGAATAAAAGGAACGAGGCTCACTGCCGTTATCTTATGGGACTTTCAAAGCTCGGAATGGGCGATAAAAAGGGAGCTAAAGAGGAATTTGAGAAGACGGTGGGCATAGATTATAACCACCAGAATGCAAGGATTTATCTGAAAATGACGGAATGAACCGGCTGGTTTTTTGAGAGACAGTCCTTACGGAAAGAAACATCCTACAGGCTCCTGATTTTAAGTAAATTAAGAACCGGTTCAGGCCACACTCCGGTGAAGCCGGAGTGTGGCCGCGGAATGCGGGATTCATGCATCTGTTTCCGCTTCTGCCCGAGGAAGCCATGTCATAATCATAACAGGAGAAAGCAGGATCAACGATTAATTCCCGGCTACGGCGCGCAGATTATTATCTCGCGGCCTCGGCAGGGCCTGCGGATGTATGTTGTGGTTTGGATCGCAAAAGCAATCCGACCGCACAGGTGCCATTTTTTACGGGCTGCCGCTTTGATATCTTTTTTAAATCCGTATATTGACATTGGGTATTGAGATGTTATAATTACAATATCTCGAAAGAGGTTTTATTTTTTTTCATCCAGAGCGAAACGTTTCGCTTTGAGCGAACAAAATTGATCGTAAATCATGCAGAGGAACAAAAGATGAGCGAACTGCTTCTTGGAATAGACATAGGGACCTCGGCCTGTAAGGTGGCTGTTCTTGGACTTGACGGAAAGGTGTATTCACAGGTCAACGAACCTTACAGGGTTTATTACCCTAAGAGCGGATGGGCGGAGCAGGATCCCATGGAATGGTGGGAAGCCATATGCGAGGGTATCAGGAAGATTTTTTCCGAGGGAAAGATTTCTCCGGAGGATGTAAAAGCTATAGGGATTGACGGGCAGAGCTGGTCTGCCATTCCCGTCGATTCAGAGCGAAACGTTTTATGCAATACCCCTATCTGGATGGATACCAGAGCCAGGGAGATCTGTGAACGTGTTAAGAAGGATATAGGGGAAGACAGGATATTTGAGATTGCGGGGAATGACTTTCTTCCATCGTATGTAACTCCGAAGCTTCTGTGGTACAAAGAGGAGAGGCCGGAGATCTATGAGAAGACTTATAAGTTTCTGTCAAGCAACGGCTTTGTCGGAATGAAGCTGACGGGAGAAATAAGCCTTGATTATTCACAGAGCTATGGCCTGCATTTCTTTGATATTGAGAAGCTGTCTTATAACGAGGAGCTTGCCGGGAGGATGGGACTTAACGTTGAACTGGTCCCTCAGCCGGTGCCCTGTGATAAGGTGATAGGTACCGTAACAAAAGAGGCCGCCGAAAAAACAGGTCTAAAGGAGGGAACTCCCGTTGTTGCGGGAGGTCTTGACGCTGCGTGCGGGACACTGGGTGCCGGAGTTTATAAGCCGGGGCAGACCCAGGAACAGGGCGGTCAGGCCGGCGGAATGAGCATCTGTACGGACAGGGCTCTTTCACATAAAAAACTGATACTCGGAACCCATGTCGTACCGGGTCTCTGGCTTCTTCAGGGAGGAACCGTGGGAGGAGGCGGAACCCTTAAGTGGTTCAGACAGGAGCTTTCGGAAGGTCTTTCCTTTGACGGGCTTACAGCGGAAGCGGAAAAGGTCCCCGCCGGTTCGGACGGAGTGGTCTTCCTTCCTTATATGGCGGGTGAGCGGTCTCCCATTTGGAATCCCGATGCGAAGGGAGTTTTTTACGGCCTTTCCTTTAGTAAGACCAGAGGCCATATGATCCGTGCGGTCCTGGAAGGGGTCGCATATTCACTGGAGCATAATTTACGGACAGCAGCAGAGACGGGTGTAAGGGTCGACAGCCTGAATGCGATGGGCGGCGCCTCGAATTCAGTGCTTTGGACACAGATCAAGGCCGACGTTACCGGTAAAACGATAAATGTGCCTGCCTCCGATACGGCTACTACCCTGGGCGCGGCCATCCTCGCAGGAGTAGGGACAGGCCTGTATTCAGGCTATCAGGAAGCGGTAGAGAAGACCATTGCCATAACGAGGACCCAGAAGCCTGATCCCTTAAAACGGGAGATATATGATAAAATGATGAAGCTTTATCTGAGACTGTATGACGATCTTAAGGATACTTTCTCGGAGTTTGATTTTTCCTGAAGAAATACCTAAGATGCAGCCCTGATCTTTTTTACAATTACAGGAAACGAATGAAATGCCTGCATTTAATTCGTTCACTATAATTGATAGACTGCATCGTAGGGAACATGGACGTCTGACTACAGGTAATCTGACAGTTTCTCAATAATAATGAAGGAGTATTGAAATGAAAGCTGGAGTTGTTCACGCTAAAAATGATATCCGTTATGAGGATATCGAAAAGCCGGAGATTGCTGCCGGCAAGGTTTTGGTAAAGGTTAAGTACACCGGGATCTGCGGATCTGATGTTCCGAGAGTCAACGGAGATGCCTGCCATTATTATCCGAATGTGCTGGGCCATGAGTTCTCGGGTACGGTCGATGAAGTCGGAGAGGGCGTTTTGAGCGTAAAAAGGGGAGACAGAGTTGCGGGCATACCTCTTGTGCCGTGCATGAAATGCCCGGACTGCCAGAAGGGCAACTATTCCCTGTGCAAGAAATACAGCTTTATCGGTTCCAGGGAATTCGGAAGTTTTGCGGAGTATGTTCTTGTTCCCGAGAAGAATGTGGTTAAATTTGACGATTCCATTGGATTTGACCAGGGCGCTTTCTTTGAGCCTGCCACGGTAGCTCTTCACGGCTTAAGGAGGGTTCCTTATGAAGGAGGAAAAACGGTGGCGATCTTAGGCGGCGGTACCATCGGGATGATGACCATGCAGTGGGCCAAGATATTCGGGGCTAAGAAGGTGGTCGTTTTTGATATAGTTGAGGAGAGGCTTGAGCTGGCAAGGCGCCTTGGTGCAGATTTCGGAGTAAATTCCGGCAGAGAAGGCTTCATGGATGAGGTCAATGAGATAACCGAAGGCAGAGGCTTTGACTATGTTTACGAGACGGCAGGTAATACTATCACCATGAGACTTGCCTTCAGGCTCGCGGCAAACAAGGCTAATGTATGCTTCATAGGGACGCCTGTGAAGGAGCTTTCCTTCACGGTGGATGAATGGGAAAACATGAATCGCAAGGAGTTCACCCTGACAGGGTCCTGGATGAGTTATTCCGCACC
This sequence comes from Lachnospiraceae bacterium, assembly GCA_024684065.1. The sequence continues at coordinate 4,809 of JAIKXO010000160.1, read as the reverse complement.
TTTCCCCGGTGATGAATGGGAGCTTGCCGCATATTATTTTAAGACCGGACAGCTTAAGTTTGACGATTCGTTTATTTTTAAAAAGATCCCTCTGTCTGAGATCGCGGACGCGTTTGAGATGTTTAAGACTCCGGGGACGGTTAAGGGTAAGATCCTTATAGACAGCGAGGCCTGAGATGAAAAGATGGATTAAATTTCTGGATTCTATGGATCATGAGGTGCTTGTAAATAAAAAGCTGCTGTTTTTCGAGTTTGTCGCCGCAGCGCTCGGAGGTATCGTGTTCGGCATGCTTTTTTCGCCCCGAAAGACCTTAAAGATCGGTAATAACAACGGTAATACAAAACCGGTAATAGAGAAAAATAAAGAGAATAGTTAAAAGAATGGAGGAAAGAAAATGGGAGTTGATGCTAGTAAAGTTCCGCAGATAACTTTATACACGGGCGATAAAGTGCCTTGTATGGGAATGGGTACCTTCGGTTCCGACCGTTTTACGCCGGATGAGGTATCTAATGCCGTTGCAGGAGCTATCAGGGCAGGATACCGTATGTTTGACTGCGCGGCCTGCTATGGGAATGAGGACCAGATAGGAAAGGTCTTTAAGGCCGCTTTTGATGAAGGGATTGTGGAGAGGAAGGATCTCTACATTATGACAAAGGTCTGGAACGATATGCACAGAGAGGTTGAGAAGTCATGCAGGAAGAGTATCGAGGATCTTCAGTGTGATTATATCGATCTTTTCTTCATTCACTGGCCGTTCCCGAATTACCATGCGCCGGGATGCGATGTCGATTCAAGAAATCCTGACAGCAAGCCGTTTTCTGTAGCTGAATTTATAGATACCTACAGGCAGATAGAGGCGTTAGTGGAAAAAGGGCTTGTACGCCATATCGGTATTTCAAATATGACTATTCCGAAGCTTAATGCTGTAATCGACAAGTTCAAGATCAAGCCCGTTGCCTGTGAACTCGAGCTTCATCCCTGCTTCCAGCAGCAGGAACTCTTTGATTATCTGAAGGCTCATGATATACAGCCCATAGGCTTTATGCCTCTCGGTTCGCCCCAGCGTCCCGAAAGGGATATCGTGGCTACCGACATAGCTGACATGCAGGTTCCCGAATTCAAGGCGATCGCCGAAAAGCACGGTGTTCATCCCGCTATCATCGCTCTTAAGTGGGCGGTTCAGAGAGGGCAGATTCCTATTCCGTTCTCGATCCATGAGATGGAGTACACAAGCAATATCGAGTCTACCCTGACAGAGCCTCTTACAGATGAGGAGATGGCTGTTATTGCGACCCTTGAAAAGAATAACCGTCTTGTTAAGGGGCAGGTATTCCTGTGGCCCGGAGCCGACGACTGGCACGACCTCTGGGATGAGAGCGGCGTAATCGTTGACTGCCCGGATGCCTAAAGAAAATATTTTTTTACAGGGGCGGGAAGCCCGCCCCTGATCGTAGAAAACCCAGAAAACTATAATAAAAATGATACAGGAGAAGCATAATATGGACGCGATGAGAGCTATTTTAGCAAAACGCAAGGAGGGAATGAATTTTGTCGGGATTCCTTCTTTCTGTACGGCGAGTGACCTTGTTATAGAGGCTTGCTTAAAGCAGGCAAAGAGATTTGACGATTATGTCCTGATAGAAGCTACAGCCAATCAGGTCAACCAGTTTGGCGGTTATACAGGGATGAAGCCTGCTGATTACAGAGATTTTGTATATAAAATAGCGGATGGGGTCGGGTTCCCGAAGGAAAAGATCATTCTGGGAGGGGATCATCTTGGACCGTTAACGTGGGTGGACGAACCTGAAAAGGATGCTATGGATAAAGCGATCACCCTTGTAAAGCTTTTTGTATCCGCGGGATATAAAAAGATCCATTTAGATACGAGCATGAGGGTAGGTGACGATCCGGCGGACGAGGTACTTACCGATGAGACAATAGCAAGAAGAGGCGCGATACTCTACGAGGCCCGCGAAGAAGCTTATCAGGAGCTTTTGAAGGACAATCCCGATGAGCAGAGGCCTGCTTTCATAATCGGAAGTGAGGTCCCGATCCCGGGCGGTGCGCAGCAGGCGGAGGATGCCCTTGCTGTTACGAAACCGGAGGCTGTTGCGAAAACCTTAAAGACATACGAGGAACAGTTCGAAAAACGCGGCATCAAAGATGCTTTTAAAAATATAATAGGAATAGTGGTGCAGCCAGGAGTTGAATTCGGAGATGCCGATTTCTTCCGTTACGACAGGGCTGAGGCCAGGGAACTTACCAGGGCTATGAAAAAATACGACAATATCGTTCTGGAAGGCCATTCGACCGATTACCAGCCTGCGGAGGCACTTAAGGAAATGGTCGAGGACGGTATAGCGATACTTAAGGTTGGACCGGCGCTGACATTTGCACTCAGAGAGGGCCTGTTCGCTCTTTCCATGATGGAAAAGATCCTGGTTCCTGAGGATAAACAGGCCGGGTTCATAGAGATCATGGAAGAGACCATGATGAACAAGCCTAAGGACTGGCAGAAGCATTATCATGGAACGGACGAACAGAAAGCCGTTAAAAGAAAGTTCAGCTTTTCTGACCGCTGCCGTTACTATTTTGCCCAGCCCGAGATGCGCTCAGCGGTTGAGAAGCTTTTTAATAATATGAGAGAGGTCGAGATCCCTCTGAGTATGCTGCATCAATACATGCCCTACCAGTATATAAAGGTCAGGGACGGTGTTATTTCAACGGATCCGAAGGAGCTTTGCGAGGATTTCGTGGTGCATGTTGTAGAGGACTACAATTATGCCACCAAGCTGGGATATGAGATTGCCGATATTCATATAAAATGATCAGGGCTTCAGGCGCAGGCTGCCTGATCTCCGGCCTGCCGGTCATGAGTGACTTTTCTTCTATTTTGCTACATGATTTTACTGTTTATTTATGTTGCGAAGGAGAAAAGATTAAGCTATAATCGTTTTGTGTGTTTTAAACAAAAACTATAGTCGCAACTGTCAGTTTTTAACAAAAACGCACAATTATACGGAGCGGTGTAAGGTATTAGTTCATCGTTGCTTCGGAAGGGGGTAACAGGATTGGATAAAATCAAGCAGAATCCTTTTATTAAAAAGGTTGGTTTCAACAGGGTCATTCTGTTCTGCGTGCTGATACTTATGTATCTGATCTTTTGTGTGCTTGTCCCGGGCTTTTTCGGGATGGCAAGGATCATGAGCGTGTTGAATTATGTTTATTTCCTGGGCTTTTTGTCATTGGGAGTGACCTTTGTTATCGCTACAGGCGGGATCGACTTTTCCATAGGCCCGGTAATGTTCTGCTGCGGCCTGATCTCCGGATACACAATGGTATTTAAAGGAGCGCCTGCCATAGTCGCTATACTGATGAGTATTCTGATAGGTTTTATTTTCGGAATGTTTAACGGCTATCTGGTAGCTTACTGGACGATACCTCCGTTTATCGTATCCATGGCGTCAATGAATATCGCAAAGGGAATTGCCGCCGTGTATACAAAGACGCAGTCGGTCAGCTGGCCGTTGTCTACGGATCCGGAAAACGGATGGTTCAGAAATCTTGTAAGTGCCGGCGGTTTTCCGGTAGGCCTCGTGATCTTCCTTATAGCCGCGGCTATCTGCATGATAGTTCTGAATAACACAAAGCCCGGAAGGTACATTCTCTGTCTTGGAAGCAACCAGGAGGCTGTCAGGCTTTCGGGTGTTGATATTAGAAAGTGGAAGATGTTAGCATATGTTATCTGCGGAACCCTGGTAGGCATCGCGGCCGTATTCTTTGTAGGAGCCTATACGACCGTTCAGCCCGGATATGGCGATCAGTATAACAACGAGGCGATAGCCGGCTGTGTCATGGGCGGAACATCAATGGCAGGCGGTCTTGCTTCCATAGGGGGAACAGTAATAGGCGTGTTCATCATCTCTCTTCTTCAGGAAGGGATCCTTGCGCTGGGTTTTGCAAAAGATATACAGCTTATCGTTACCGGATTGATCGTTATCGTTGTCGTATATGCCGATGTTATGGCAAGACGCAGGAAGAATTAACGGGAGGACGGACTTATGAGTGAGACAAAAGAAGCTATCTTGACAATGGAAGGTATAGATAAGACGTTTCCCGGTGTCCATGCGCTCGACCATGTCCATTTCGATGTTCGATGCGGAGAGGTTCATGCTCTCATGGGAGAGAACGGAGCCGGAAAATCGACCCTTATGAAGGTGCTTACCGGTATATACAGTAAGGATGAAGGCACGATTACTTTTGAAGGAAGGGAAATAGAATTTCATAATACCAGAGAAGCTCAGGATGCAGGTATAGTTATCGTGCATCAGGAGCTTAACATGGTGGGTGATCTGACCGTTGCCCAGAATATATTCATCGGCCGTGAGTTCATGAAGGGCTTTAAGATCGATGACAGGAAAATGATAGAAGAATCAAAAAAACTGTTTGCGGAGCTTAAGATCGAGATAGATCCCAGGGCCAAGATGAGTGATCTTACGGTCGGAAAGCAGCAGATGTGTGAGATCGCCAAGGCGATTTCCCATCAGGCCAAGGTCATTATATTTGATGAGCCTTCAGCAGCGCTTACCGAAAAGGAGATAGAGGATCTGTTCGTGATCATCAGGGATCTCAGAAGCAAAGGTCTTGCGATCGTTTATATCTCCCACCGTATGGATGAGATCAAGGTTATCACCGACAGGGTCACGGTCATGAGGGACGGAGGCTATGTCGGAACGCTTATCACGAAGGACTGTACCAAGGAAGATATCATCAACATGATGGTAGGCCGTGTTATCTACGAGGATCCC